>JBDNAW010000091.1:0-55160 GCA_039768255.1 Akkermansiaceae bacterium
GAAAGCATGAGTTTTGAAGGAAGTGAAACCTGGCAGGGTGGCGATGGTTCCGAAATGCACTAATACGCCTCTGGCGAAGTTGAACAGTTCCATAAACGGGTTTGCAAATCAATCTTCTACTGCAACTCCAGTAACTTCCCAGCCTTCGGAGTCATTGGTGAAGTTAAGAATGATTGAGCCAAGGCGATCTTCTTTCCAATTCGGACCTGCTGCAACACGCATGCTCCCTGAAATGATCGCAGTTGCGTAGTCTCCATCAATGGTGATTTCTCGACTGTTTTCAGTGATTTTAAAAAAGGTGATGTATCCATGGAAGCGCTTTAGTTGATCGATAATTCCCTCCTCGGAAAAGGTTCCTGAAGGAGCAGGGGAAGGAGTGACAACCTCGACTTCTGTGCCAAAAACCTCCTGACATGCTTCCGCGCGAGCCTCGTCAGTCTTGAGGGAGATTTTTTCATATTCTACCGTCTCAATGAAGAGGTCAATTTGGCGGTTGATCTCTTGCTCAGCTTGACCGCGCCACCAAAAGTAAGCTACGGCGACAATGATGATTAGAATTCCGGCAATCAGAGAGGCTCGTTGAGACATTGTAAGTTTATCGATTCGGTGAGAGCTCGAAGGTGAACCCTTTGAGGTATTCTGTTTCCGGCAAGGTCGCGATGATGGGGTGATCGAGTCGTTGTGTGTGTGAGTCGATCATGCGGAGAGTGCGCTTTCCATCGACTGCGGCTCGCTGAACACTGCTGAGGAAGATTTCGCGTGTCGCGTGGTGAGAGCAACAAAAGGTGGCTAGGATTCCGCTTGGGTTAAGCATTGCGAGTGCACGGAGGTGGATTTCTTTGTAGCCGCGCATGGCATCGTTTACCGATTTCTTATTGCGAGTGAATGAGGGGGGGTCGAGAATGATGAGATCGTATGTTTCTTCGTGTTTTCTCAGAAAGTCAAAGGCGTTACGGGTTTCGGTTTGGATTTGCACCCCGCTGAGCTCAGCATTTCGGGAAGTCGCCGCGGTTGCGTCTTCCGAAATATCGACTGCAAGAACTGATTCTGCTCCAGCTTTTGCACACGCGAGGGCAAAACCACCCTGGTTGCAGAAGACGTCGAGCACTTTTTTACCCTTGGCGAGCTTCGCAACTCGAGCGTAAGAATCCATGATGTCGAGATAGAGCCCGGTTTTCTGGCCATTGGCTGGGTCGATCTCAAAAATTGATTCGCCATGGGTGACGGTGAAGGGTGGAGGTTGAGTGCCATAGAGCATCTTAATTTCCGGCTCTAGCCCCTCAGCTTTTCGCATCGAGGAATCGTTACGGAGGGTGATGGATGTTGGGTTTAGTAATTTGATGAGGGTTTTCGAAATAAGATCCTGCCGGAGCTCCATCGCCATCGTTGTGGTCTGCATCACTAGGTGATCTCGATAGCGGTCCACGATGAGCCCCGGAAGACCGTCTGACTCACTCCAGATGATGCGACTTAAGGTTTCGTCGATTTCTAGTCGCTTCCGGTATTCGACGGCCTGACCGATACGGCGGGTGAAAAATTCATCATCAAGTTTCTGTTTCCGGCGGGAAATTCGGCGAGCGACGATTTGTGAGTTCGGATTATAAATGGCAGTGCCGAGCGGGCGATCCTTGAAGTCCTTGAGCGAGATGACATCTCCAGGCTCAGGGTTTCCAAAGGTTTTCTGTATTTCCGATGAATAAACCCAGTCGTGACCGTGAAAAATGCGTGCTCGGGGTTTAATAATCAGACCTGCCATGTGGAGAGACAAGGGTAGAAGAGCGAGAAGATCAAGCATCGTGACCCTTTTCACTTGATCAATCGGGCTTCCGGCCCTAAGCCCTCCGCACCAGAATTATGGGCCAGCAATTAAGAACCAAAACCAAACGCCGTCGCCGTAAGGATTACCTCAAGCGTAAAAAAGAGCAGCTCAAGACTAGCGCAGTGGTCAAGAAGTCCTCTCCGAAGGCTGAAAAGGCTCCTGTCAAGAAGGCTGTCAAGAAGGCTGCCAAGAAGGCTGCCAAGAAGGCTGCCAAGAAAGTAGCGAAGAAAGTAGAAGCCGTTGATACCGCTGAGATGGATCTCGGTAAAATTTACGATAAAGCTCCTGAAGACGCCGACGACCTTAAAAAAATCACCGGAGTGGGTCCGGCTCTTGAAGCCAAGCTTCACGGATTCGGCATCTACACATACGCGCAGATTGCCGCATGGACGCCTGAGAATATCACCGCATTCGATAATCTCCTCTCCTTTAAAGGGCGTATCGAGCGTGACGACTGGCTTAAACAGGCTGTTGAGCTTGGCTCTAAGTAAGAGTAAGCAACTCTCGCTCAATCAATTTCAAAACCCACTCTGTCACTTCGATAGGTGGGTTTTTTCTTTTTTCAAAACGACGAACCTTTAGGAAGGAAGTATGAGTAGCCCATCCCCTGGAGTCGCCTTGGCGGTTGCTATTGCTCGCGTAACTTTATTGGAGCGCGGACGACGTCGAAAATTGATGAGCGGAATCCTCATCGTGATCCTCGCAATCTTTGCGCTAGGCACTTGGCCATTAGCGAAATGGCTCAGTGGATCGATCTGGCTCATGCTCATTTGGTGGGGCGCTTGCACTGCTTTATGCCTCTTTTTAGTGATGCTCGCAGTTTATGACGCGTTGGCGGTAGTGCGGGAAGAGCGGGCGAAGTTAGTGATCGAGGCCGAAGAAGATCTCGAGGAATGATTTGTGACTTGCGAGACACGCCGTGGCACTCCATCCATCTTTTATGACACCTGAGATGACACGCTTGTTTGAGCATCTTCGCTTCCCCAGCATTTCAACCGATTCTACTCATACGGGAGATGTGCGAGCGAATGCCGATTGGCTGCTAGGTCAGTTTGAGGGAATGGGGCTCATCGCTGAACTTCATGAAACTCCAGGCCATCCAATTGTGATCGCCCGTAATGAGCACCAAGAAGACCGGAAAACGGTTCTTATTTACGGTCATTACGATGTGCAGCCGGTGGATCCGGTCGAGCTCTGGGATTCACCACCTTTTGAGCCGGAAATCCGTGAGGGCAAAATCTGGGGCCGTGGTGGTGCTGATAACAAAGGGCAGCACTTCGTTCATCTGCTTGGGGTTGAAAAGACGATTCAAGAAAAGGGTGACCTCCCAGTGAATGTTATTTTTCTGATTGAAGGGGAAGAGGAAATCGGTTCTCCAAACCTCGTCCCGTTTCTTGAAGCGCACAAAGGAGACCTCGCTTGCGACATTATCGCGGTATCTGATACTGGAATGGTCGAGCCAGGCGTCCCGACGCTCGGTTACGGTCTCCGTGGGATCACATGTCTCGAGGTTCAAGTGAGAGGCCCGTCTGGCGATCTCCATTCCGGCGTTTATGGCGGATGTGTTGCAAACCCGGCTTCTGCCGCCGCCCGTATGGTTGCGAGCCTGCATCAAGATGATGGGAAAATCGCGGTGGAAGGATTCTACGATGACGTCATCCCGCTCGAGGATTGGGAGCGTGAAATGTGGGCAAAAGTCCCGGGCGCCTCTGATGCTGACTTTTTAAAAACCACCGGTTCTCCAGCAGCCTTCGGTGAGCCGGGTTACTCGATGGCCGAGCGCCTTTGGGCTCGTCCGACCATCGAGGTAAATGGCATTGGTTCCGGTTATCAAGGCGAAGGCTCCAAGACTGTTCTTCCCGCTGAAGCGATGTTTAAGCTTTCTTGCCGTCTCGTCCCAGGGCAAGACCCTGACAAGGTTCAGGAACAGGTGATTGCGCATCTCGAAAAGCACACTCCGTTGGGTGTGAGTATCGAGATCGAGAAAGGTCACTCTGGAAAAGCTTACCACAATGATCCGCATTCAAATTTCGGAAAGGCTGCTCAGCGTGCCCTTGAGACGAGCTTTGGTCGTGCGCCAGTTCTCATTCGTGAGGGTGGCAGTATTCCTATCATTCAGGACATGAAGGAGATCCTCGGTTCGGATTCTCTCATGCTCGGACTCGCGTTACCCGATTGCCAAATCCACGCACCTAACGAAAACTTCAGTATCGAGAATTTCGAAAAAGGAATCGAAATGAGCCGCGCCCTTTTAACTGAAATTGCCAAATCATGAGTGACGAAAAGAAAGACTTCATTCGCGAAATCATCGCCTCCGACCTTGAGAGCGAGAAACACGCTGCGCCCATTACCCGATTCCCTCCGGAGCCGAATGGCTATCTCCACATCGGCCACGCCAAAGCCATCGGGGTGAACTTTGGGATTGCTGCTGAATACGCAGATCTCGGCGCTCGATGTCACTTGCGATTTGATGACACTAATCCAGTCAAAGAAGACACGGAATACGTCAACTCGATTAAAGAGGATATCGCGTGGCTTGGCTATGATTGGAAAGAGCATCTCTACTTCGCTTCCGATTACTTTGATTTCTTCTACGACTGCGCCGTTGCCTTGATCGAAAAGAAGCTCGCTTACGTCGACACTCAGACACCTGATGAAATCCGAAAGCAACGTGGAAACGTCAATGAAGTCGGCACGCCATCACCTCATCGTGAGCGTACGGTGGAAGAGAATATCGAGCTTTTCAAAAAAATGCGTGAAGGTGGGTTCCAAGACGGGGGAGCAGTGCTTCGTGCGAATATCGACATGGAATCCTTCAATATGAACATGCGGGATCCTGTGCTCTATCGAGTCGTCCACGCTCATCATCACAACACGGGAGACAAGTGGTGCATCTACCCGATGTATGACTTCGCCCATCCTCTTGAGGATGCCCAAGAGCACATTACGCATTCTCTGTGTTCTTTGGAATTCGAGAACCATCGGCCGCTTTATGACTGGGTCGTCGAGAATTGCCCCGTACCATCGCAGCCCCGACAAATCGAATTTGCCCGTCTCAACATCGGCTACACCGTCATGAGTAAGCGCAAATTTATCCAGCTCGTTGATGAGGGGCATGTCAGCGGTTGGGATGACCCCCGGATGTCCACCCTCAGCGGAATGCGCCGGCGAGGATATCCCCCCGAGGCAATTCGCTCGTTTGTTAAAACAGTAGGTCTCACTAAGCAGAATTCACTCACCGACCTCTCATTACTTGAGTTCGAAATCCGTCAGCACTTAAACAAGGTCGCTCTGCGGAAAATGGCGGTTCTCGATCCCGTGAAAGTGATTATCACGAACTATCCAGCAGACGGCTCGGAAAAGGTTGAGGTGCCCAATAATCCTGAGAACGAAGAATGCGGGAGTCGCGAGCTTACCTTCGCTCGCGAAATTTATATCGAGCGCGAGGACTTTCTTGTCGATGCTCCGAAGAAGTTCTTCCGCCTCAGACCAGAGGGTGCAGTCCGTCTTCGTGGAGCTTACATCATCAAGCACGTTGGCCATGAAGTGGATGAAAACAATGAAGTTACCGAAATTCATTGTGAAATGATTCCTGATACCATCGGGCAGCCAGCGCCGGAAGGGGTTAAATGTCGCACCGCGATCCATTGGGTTTCTGATTGCGATGCCATCGATGCTGAAGTCCGGCTTTATGATCGTCTCTTCACTGAGGAGCTACCGGATTCCGCTGAAGGCGGTTATTTAAACTGCCTCAATCCTGCCAGCCTAAAAGTTATTCATGGTGCGAAAGTCGAACCGTCAATCGCCGCGATGACACAAGGCGAGCGCTGCCAGTTCGAACGTCTTGGGTATTTTTGCGCTGATCTTAAGGATCACGATCTTACCAAGCCTGTCTTTAACCGAATTATCACTCTCAAAGACTCTTGGGGTAAAAAAAAGTAATACCCCAGAACGTCATCAACTAATCAGGACTCTCGCTTTAGGGTTTCGACAAGATCAGGGTAAAATTTCAGAAAAGCATTTTCGAAATTTTGATAGTGCGCTTTGAGGTCTTGCTCCGCACCAATGATTGGCGCGAGGAAGTCTCTGCGGCGGCTCATTCGCCGAAAGGTAAGCCCTAGTCCCTCAATCGAGCAGTAGGAATTCAACCAATCTTCAGCTCTCATGCGTGGCGCGATCTCTCGGAGCTCAGGTGTAAGCCAATCTGCACGCCTCTCGATCAGCAGGTAGAGATCCTCGATATACTTGGTAAGGTCACCTTCACCAAAGCGCTCCCAATGCTTGGTCAGGAAATAATCAAAGAAGATATCGATCACAATCCCAGCGAATTTTCGGCGATCATCGCGCAGCCACTTTTTGCAATCCAAAAATATAGGATGGTCGTCAGTGAGGCGATCAATGAGACGATGAAGCACAATTCCTTTGATCACCTCATCAGGGAATTTTCCGATTAAACTCTCCGGAGTCCCACACACAAAATCCCCCAGCAACGCTCCTACACGCGAGGCGTCTGTCGATTGAGCGAGGACAAAGTGGGCGAGAAAATTCATGGCCGCGAAAGGGAATTAATGACGATCAATGGCCAGCTCATAGAAAGCAATCGAAGACTCGTCAGACCGTTAAATTTCAATATGATCTGCCCTGATGACCGTGTGGCATAATGGGATCCTTCGCGAAGGAGGGGAGATATCGATATCGGCGTATGATCCGGCATTTTCGGGAATGGGGGCTTTTGAGACCTTGCTTGCCTCAAATGGACAGGTGTTTCAGTGGCGCGCACACGTAGAACGATTAGAAAACTCTTTGGCATTACTCTCGATTCCCGCACCAGATTTGAGCGAGCTTTTACGAGTCGTTGCGGGGCTTTTATCAACCAACAACTTGCAGTCTGGCGAGGCGCGAGTGCGTGTCGCCATTTCTGGAAGTCTTGAGCAGGCTCAAAATGTCATTGTTACTGCCACTCCATACGAACGGCCGCCCGAGATGGTGACCCTCAAGACTTCTTCAAACACGATCAATGAGACGAGTCCGCTGCGTCAGGCTAAGACTTTATCTTATGCCGAGAACTGGCTTTTCAGACATGAGGCGGAAGCCCTAGAGGTCGATGATGTCATCATCGGAAACACTTCGGGAAATCTTGCGGAGTCGAGCATGTCGAATGTCATTATTCGTCATGAAGGAGTTTTGAAAACGCCGCCGACTTCATCTGGCTGTTTACCTGGAGTGACTCGGAAACTTCTTTTTCAGATGGCTCCGGACCTCCGTGAGGAAAACATCTCGATCTCAAGCTTGGCGGACGCCGAAGAGATTTGGCTCTGCAACTCGCTACGACGTTTGCAGTATGCGACACGTTTAGACGGGCGTGAATTCGCCGCGCCTTCTTACGAATTTTATGATCTGAGCGAAGCGCTCGAAACGCTCATCGCGAGCGGAGCATCTTAATCCGCGTCAACACGGGTGGGTGCGAGTGATCGAGGAAGACCTCAAACGGATGAGGGGTGAGATTCGAAAGATTTTCTGCAGAAAGCTTCTTGAGCGCGCTCACGAGATTCTCGGGGGTGCCTTGTTGATCAGCAGCATAAGCATCGGCCTCGAATTCGTGTTTCCGTGAGAGCGTGTTCATGAGAATCGAGATCACTCTGGAGACCGGTTTGAAAACGAGCATGAAGAGGACAAATCCAGCGGCGTGAGACGGCTGAACACCAAATGCCGCGAAAAGCTGTCGACCAAATTCATTCCCCGCATCAGTGGCCATCCCAAGAAGAAAAAAGATCACGGCCATCTGCACAACCGAAAGGACGAGTCGTTGAACGATATGCTTGCACTTGAAGTGACCAATTTCGTGAGCGAGAACTGCGACGAGTTCTGGAACGGTCTGCTTTTCAACAAGCGTATCGTAGAGTGCAATTTTTTTTCGCTTACCCATCCCTGTAAAGAAGGCGTTGGCCTTTGCTGAGCGCTTGGAACCGTCCATTACCGAGATTTCAGTGAGCGGAAACTCGCATTTTTTGGCCATCGCTTGAATTTCATCATTGAGCTCTCCGTCTTCGAGGGGCTCGAATTTATTGAAGAGCGGGAGAATGAATGATGGAGCGAGGTAAGTCAGGGCGAGCGAGATCACGGTGACAGAAATCCACGCCCAAACCCACGCATTATCAACTGATTGAAAGATCCAGAGGAGGAGCGCAATAAAGGGCGCTCCGATAAGGGTAGTGATAAAGAGGCTTTTAATTTGATCAGTGATGAAAGTCCCTGGAGTGGTCTTGTTGAAGCCGAATTTCTCCTCAAGGACGAAGGTGTGGTAGAGATCGAATGGGAGTGAATAAAACCAACCCAAGAGATACATCCCACCCACAAAGACCAATCCGGTAACGATTGGCCCTTGATCGAATCCTCGAGAAAAACTGTCGAGCCACCCAAATCCACCCATAAACCAGAAGACGAGGAGTGTCGTTAGCCCAGCAATCGAGGAAAGGACTCCGAATTGCGCCTGCGCTTTTTCGTATTTTTGAGACTCGGCATACTTCGCATCATCCCAGATGCCTCGAAATTCTTCGGGAAGCTCAGGCTTTAGGTTTTTAAGCGTTAGGATCGTCGCAATAAAATCGATTTTCCAAAGAAGGAAGAGGATAATGACGAGAGCGATTGCCAAGGTGTTCGTTTCGAGAGGCATGAAATAAGGTGTGATTGAGAAGTGGTGAAAGTCTTGCTAGAGCATTTTTCTATGATTTTAAACGATTTGACAATGAAAGCTTAAAAATAGTAATTTTTCTGATCACACCCCTAAGATTCCCACCTACACCTCCGTATTTAACATTTATCGATGAAAGCCAAAACTGCCTCCTTCCTGCTCTTTGGGCTCTGCTTGCTCCCCGCGACGGCTCAATCTAATAAGGCGAATAAGAAAAAATCACACGAAGCCCTTAAGAACGCTTCGTTTCAAGTTGATAAATATGTCGCTGATATTTTCCGCAGCAAAAAGCTCTCAGTCCCTGATGTGGTCGATGATGCAACATATCTTCGTAGAAGCTTTCTTGTTGCGAATGGTCGCATCCCCACCCTTAAAGAAGCTCAGAACTTCCTAGAAATCGAGGATCCGCGTAAGCGCGAAATGCTCACGCGCTACCTTCTCAATACCGATGGCTACCGCAGCCATATGCAGAACTACATCATGGATCTGCTCAGAATTGAAGATGCGGGGCGTAATGGGCGTGATGCTTCCTTTGTTCCATATGTCCGCTTTATTCACGATTCGGTCGCTAAGAATAAGCCATGGGATCAATTTGCTCGCGAGTTGGTCTCTGCGAGCGGGAACGCATGGGCCCCCGGCAATGGGGCCGTGGGTTACTACATCCGTGATAAGGGAATGCCCCTCGATAACATGTCGATCACGATGCAGGTCTTCACTGGAGAGCGTCTTGAGTGTGCTCAGTGCCACGATAGCCCGACTAATAAGTGGGAACGTATTGATTTCTTTGAGCTTGCCGCTTTTACCTCTGGCCAAGGTGAGATTAATGAAAGCATGTGGCGTGATACCACTCGCCTTTATGGTAATGACATCCAAGATTTCCGCCGAACCGATGCAGGGCGTCTCATGTATTGGCTCCGTGATAACGTCCACTACATGTCACTAGCGGGACAGGGGAACGGACGTATTAAGCTCCCAAATGATTACCAGTATCGTGATGGCGAGCCTGGAGAGTGGGTCGGTGGAAAGACTCACTTTGGAAAACGAATCCGTAGCTCTGCTAAGCGTAATGCGGGAGATTCGCGCGAACAATTTGCGACTTGGATGACCTCTGAAAACGACAATTTCGATTACGTGATCGTTAACCGCATGTGGGAGCGTGTGATGGGAGCTCCAATCACGCACCCAGTTGATGAATACGTCGAAGATGACAAGACGATCTCTCCAGGGCTTGTTCGCTACCTTAAGCGACTGATGGTCAATCTTGATTATGATTTAAAAGCATTCCAACAGGTTCTTCTCGGCACTCGCACATTCCAGTTTGCAGCGAATTCGGAAGCTTTCGACGTTGGAGTCCCTCAAGCATTTAATGGCCGCCAGCTTCAGCGCATGAATGCGGAGCAGCTCTGGGATTCACTCGTGACTCTGATCGCGGATCAACCAGACGAACTCCAAAAACGGAAATTTGGCGATCATATCTATTATGGGGGGAAGCCAGTTCTTGTTGGTAAGAAAACGATGTCTCAGCTCTCGGCTGAGGTCCTCGCATTTAAGAATCCAGCAAAATATCGCGCTTACGTTGAACAACTTCTTGAAGACATAAAATCTTCCGGCTCTTCAAGCTCAGCGCCTAAGGACATGATGATGATGGCTCGTAACGAGCGTCCAGGTCCAGCAAACGGCATCGCACGCGCTTCTGAGCTGCGTGCTCCAGCGCCCGCTGGACACTTTCTGCGCGAGTTTGGCCAATCTGACCGAACAGTGGTCAACGGGGCCACCAGAGACGCCAACATGGCGCAGGTCCTTCAAATTATGAATGGTCACGTCGAGAAGCTCGTTGTGAGCAATGACGGTGCAGCCGTATACAATGCCCTCGAAGCAGGAAGTAAGGATGCCGATAAGGTTCGTTACCTCTATTACGCCATCCTGAGTCGTCCTCCGAGCGATGAAGAAATGAACATGCTGATGCGTGATGTCATCGATGGCAGTAAGGATAGCTACCGGAACCTTGTGTCCGCACTTCTTTCAACTCACGAATTCATGTTCGTGCAATAATCAATCTTACAACCTCCATCTCACAAACATCCACCTAACCTTATTATGAATCGCTCAGAACTCAATAAAGCTGACGAACTCTGCCGTCGTCAGTTCCTCATCAACTCCGCGCACACCTACCTCGGGGTCAGCGTCGCGCCAATGATCGGAGCGGGCTTGACCTCCTCACTCGGGGCACAAGGCACATCAGGCCGCACCAACACTGCGGATCATGTTATCTTCCTCAACATGGGTGGGGGCATGAGCCATCTCGATACTTTCGACACCAAGCCTCAAAATAAAGAAATTCAAGGCCCTGTTGAATCAGTCGCGACGAGTGGAGATTTCCAAATTTCCCAATATTTATCAAAGACTGCAGATGTCGCAGATAAGATGTGCGTCATCAATTCGATGACATCACGCCAGGGCGCTCACGAGCAGGGTCAGTATCTTCTTCACCGTAGTTATGCGCCTCGCGGAACGATTGTTCACCCTGCAATCGGATCATGGGTTGTGCGTATGAAAGGTCGCAAGAACACAACCCTTCCAGGTTTTGTCACCGCAAATACGAGCCCCGCAGTCTCTTCTGCTGGATTCTTTGGTGCTGAGTTTGGTGGAGTGCCACTCGGTCGCCCTGATGAAGGTCTCAAAAACTCTACTCGCGCGGACAGCGTGAATGAACAGGACTTCAAGCACCGTCTCGCAGTTGCGGATGCCTTGAATCGCCGATTTTCTGAGCGTTACAGCACTCCTGATGTAAAGGCTTATGACTCCCTCTATGAAGAGGCCGTTAAACTCATGCAGAGTGAAGACCTGCAAGCATTCGATATCAATCAAGAGTCAGGCAAGATGAAGGCTGCCTACGGAAATAATCGCTTCGGACAAGGCTGCCTTCTTGCGCGTCGTCTCGTCGAGACCGGAGTTCGCTTTGTTGAAGTTTCGCACGGTGGTTGGGATACTCACTACGATAACTTCAATTCGGTTGAAAACCGCGCTGCGACACTTGATCAGGCATTTTCTCAGCTCGTTAAGGACCTCGATGAGCGCGGATTACTTGATAACACACTTGTCGTGATTGGAACCGAGTTTGGGCGCACACCGCGGATCGTTGCCGAGCACAATAACGGGCGCGACCACCACCCAGCGTGTTTTTCCACCGTTCTTGCGGGAGGTGGGGTGAAGGGAGGCATGAAGTATGGTAAGTCTGATAAGAGCGGTAACCGCGTTGCCGAGAAGCCAGTCACCATTCAAGACTTCAATGCCACCATTGCTTACGCCCTAGGGATCGATCACGCTCAAGTAATGAGTTCCCCGAGTGGTCGTCCGTTCCGCATGGGTGGTGCCGAAGCTGATTTGGGTAAGCCCATCACAGAGATCTTCTCCTAACCGGTATTTCGTTGAACGACAAGGCGTCAGCTCTAACCAGGGCTGACGCTTTATTTTTTGAGGGTTTGCGAAGTTAAGCCGCGGATATATCTCAATCCGAACAACGGAAGCGACCTTTACAAAATATCCCCAGGAGCATAATTCGCAGCCTCCGGATGAGCATTCTTTGCTGAAGCGACAAAGGTTTGGAACTGGGTGATCTGATTTGGAGCTGCGCCAGCATTACTCTGACTCTCTGCAAGAATCGACGCCAGAGTTTCTCGGTCGAGAGGGAAGCGTTCATCAGAGCCAAGACGATCGATGAGATTGTTTTCTTTGACTTCGCCAGAGCGAAGATCATTTACGGTGGCAACGGCGTGCTCCTTAATGAGGCCGTGCGCTGTTTCACGTCCTACCCCTGCTTTGACCGCTTCCATCATAAAGGTGGTAGTCATGAGGAACGGGAAGTAGTGCTTATTTTCAGCGGCGATCACGGCATCGTAAGCATCCATTTGTGCAAGAATAGTGAGAAAGGTCTCAAAGAGACCATCGATGGCGAAGAATGAATCCGGAAGCATGATACGACGGACCACCGAACAGGAGACATCACCCTCATTCCATTGATCACCAGCGAGCCCACCAGCCATGGTGAGGTAGCCTTTCAAGATGGTGTGGAAGCCGTTGACGCGCTCACAGGAACGGGAGTTCATCTTGTGTGGCATCGCACTAGAACCAGTTTGGCCGGGAGCAAATCCTTCTGAGGCAGTTTCGTGCCCAGCCATGAGGCGGAGAGTTTTGCAAAGAGAACTTGGAGCAGAGGCGAGATCGGTGAGAGCGCTCACGGTCGCGAGATCAAGGCTACGCGGGTAAACTTGACCGACATTTGTGTAAAGATCAGGGATACCTAGGTGAGCCACGATGCGGCGCTCGAGGTCCGTAACCTTAGTGGCGTCGCCATCGAAGAGGGAGATGGTATCCATCTGAGTGCCAACGGCGCCTTTGAGCCCGCGGACTTTGTAGCGGGCGATGAGGTTTTCGAGGGAAGAGTAAGATCCGTAGAGTTCTTCGCCAAACATCGCAATGCGCTTACCATACGTGGTAGGCTGAGCGGCGACATTATGAGTGCGAGCGGTGATGATGAGGTCTTTCCACTGTTCAGCACGTTCGCCAAGGCGGGCGAGGGTGGTCACGGCCTTGTCACGGATGACGAGAAGGGAGCGGAAGACTTGAAGCTGTTCGACATTCTCGGTGAGGTCGCGGGAGGTCATTCCTTTATGGATGTGCTCGTGCCCGGCGAGATCGTTAAACTCCTCGATGCGGGCTTTTACGTCGTGACGGGTGATGCGCTCGCGTTCAGCAATGGCGGGGAGGTTTACCTCGTTGAGGACTTTTTCGTAATCTGCGATGGCTTCGGCAGGGATATCAAGACCGAGATCAGCCTGTGCCTTCATCACGGCAATCCAGAACTCACGCTCGAGGATGATACGGCCTTCAGCAGACCAGATGTTCGAAATAGCGGGCGAGGCGTAGCGTTCGGCAAGGACGTTTTGGATCACCGAGCCAGCAAAATGCGAAATCCTAGAAAAAGAAACTCTAAATAAATTCAAATGAAGGAAATGATGGTGTTGCTCCTCACATCATGCGTGCCGCGTAATGAGCCTATGAGCAAGAAGCTGTTGCGGACACAATATTTGATGGTTTTAGCGATTTCCAAAGTGATGGCGAGGAGGGAGGCCGTGGTCATGATGAATGACCTTTTAAAATTGGTGGTAGTTGCTGTCTGTGCGTTGGCCTGTCTCTGTGTCACCCTTTTTTAGTTCTCTTAGACCTTTTGGCATTTGGGTCATGGTGTTTGAATCTTAACCGCGTTCTCGACTTGTGACTATCTCTCCAGTCATTAACACTGCGACTATGATTGACGTGGAAACACTGAAGGCTTCGCTTGCCCAGAATTTGGAGAAAGAAGTCAGATTAACTCTGCCGGATGGGGGAGTAGTGCCGTCGCATTTTCATGTCACGGAGATTGGGGGTGTGCGGAAGGATTTCATCGATTGTGGTGGAATACAACGGGTGTCATCGACTTGTCTGATTCAGTGCTGGGTGGCGACCGATGTGGATCACCGAATTGGGGCGGAGAAGTTCCTCAAGATTCTTGAGATGGGGGCGAAGGTGTTGGCGGGGGACTTTCTTCCAGTAGAAATCGAGTATGAAGCGGGAGTAATTTCGCAATATCCCCTGGAGGCCGTCGAGCTGGCTGGCGATACCATTATTTTAAAACTAACCAAGAAGCACACCGACTGTCTCGCGAAAGAGAAATGCGGTATTCCAGCTTCTGAGGCTGAGGAGGATTGTTGAGGTCCTCTTGGTGGGAGCTGCTAGTTAGCGGCTCAGAAAGCTCAGGGCTTGGAGTTTATGGCCGAGAAGTGTAGAGTATGTGATGATCTTACGTTTTGCCCTTCTCCTGACTTCTTTTATCACTTGGGCGTGCCAGAATGTTCAGGATATCGCCACTCCAGCTCCTACTCCTGAGATGGCTAAAGTGAGCGGAAAGCCTTATTTTCAACTCAAAGAGGGTTATGGGGTTTACATGAAATCTTGTGCTCAATGCCATGTGCGTCGCCTACCATCCTCAACGACTCTGCCAGACTGGCATGACAAAGTGAGTTCGATGTCGGCTCTCGCGGGGATTTCCAAAGAGGAGGAAAAATCACTGCAAGTTTATCTTGATCAATTCACGGATCGCTAGACTGAAGAGGTGATTTTTTAAAAGAAATGCTGCGAGCACGTGCTGTTTCGTGCTTAGACTGAGGGCATGAGAGAACTTTGGCAGAGTGATCTGATCGCGGTGGGAATGATCTTCTTCGGTTTGTGCGTGGGGTCGTTTTTGAACGTCTGCATTCATCGTATTCCACGTGGACTTTCGGTGAATGACCCTAAGAGGTCGTTCTGCCCACATTGCAAAACACAGTTACCAGCGTGGCAGAACCTCCCGGTGATCACTTGGTTGATCCAGATGGGGAAATGCCGGATCTGCAAGGCACCGATTGCGGTGCGGTATCTTTTGGTAGAAGCTCTGACGGGGGCGCTCTTTTTTGCGTGTTGGAAATTCTTCCCAATGAACAGTGCGATACTCGCGATCGTGCTGGTGACGATTCTAGTGGTGATCACTTTTATCGATGCTGAGCATCAAGTGATTCCGATCACGTGGACGACGGTAGGAGCTTTAATTGCGATTATAGCTTCACTCTATACAACTGATCTGCTTGGTTTGCTGGAGAAAGCAAAGGGGTTCCCGGAAGCTTTAATTGGCTGGTTAGCAGGTTTTGGGTCGCTTTCGGTGGTGGTTCTTTTCGGGAAGATGGCATTTGGAAAGAAGCGACACCGTTTCGATGAATCCTTACCTTGGGAAGTGAAGGAAGGGCATGGCGATGATCCGCAGGTTCACTTCATGCTCGATGGAGAGCCAAACTCTTGGGATGAGTTGTTTTACCGAGACTCCGACGAGCTGCAGATTCTCGGAGATTCGTTTAAGGTGGACGGTAAGAAAGTCTCCGGAAGTGAGCTGCTTCTCCGTCGTGATCATTTCACGATTGGTGGAAAACGATGGGAGATTGAGAAGTTAAAATCACTTAGCGGAAAGGCGACCGAAGTGGTCATTCCAAGGGAAGCGATGGGGTCAGGCGATCCTCATTTACTGGGAATGATCGGAGCGTTCCTTGGGTGGCAGGCGATTCTGTTTACTATTTTTGCCAGCTGCATATATGCGATTGCGGCGGCGATCATTGCGCGCGTGGGGTTTGGGAAGCCTTTGCCCTACGGGCCTTTTTTAGCCTTAGGGTCACTGACCTGGATGTTCGGTGGCTGGCAATGGTGGCTCGCATACTTTAAGATGCTGCAGCCGTAGAACGATCGTGCAAGTGAAAGACCGGGTGACATGATATCACTTACTCGTCGCCATTGATTCACCTGCGAGGCAGCCAGGGCATTGCTGGACAGCATGTCCAGGTGCGATTTCGGCGAGTTCTGGAGCGCGGTCAATCAGACAAAGATCAGGGCGCCCGATCGTATTCCTCGGGCGGAACGAGCATTCATTCGGCTCACGTGAGAGATCAGGCGGGATGCCGGGAATGGTGTAGAGGTGCTCACCTTTATTCTGGGTCGCTGGAATGCTGCGAAGCAGAGCACGCGTGTAAGCGTGGCGAGGATCGCTGAAGAGCTTTGAAGCTGGAGCGGATTCGACAATGCGACCAGCATACATCACGTTAACGTGATCACAGGCTTGAGAAACGACCCCAAGGTCATGGGTGATGAGGATGACTGCGGTGCCAAGTTCGTTTTGACGATCTTTGATGAGATCGAGAACCTGTTTTTGAACAGTCACGTCGAGCGCGGTGGTTGGCTCGTCGGCAATGAGGATGTCCGGCTTGGTGATCAGGGCCATGGCAATCATGACACGCTGGCGCATGCCGCCAGAAAATTCATGCGGATAAGATTTGATCCGCTTTTCAGCATCAGGAATCCCGACCAACTCGAGTGCTTCGATGGCACGATGTAGGGCTTCTTTTCCTTGAACACCTTCGTGAATCTCGAGTGGCTCGGTGAGCTGTTTTGAAATACGAAGGTATGGGTTCAGCGAGGTCATCGGGTCTTGGAAAATCATCGAGATTTTCTTTCCGCGAATTCCACGCATCACTTTGTTTGGCGCTTGTAAGAGGTCCGTGCCTTTATAAATCGCTTTTCCAGAATGGATTTTACCGGGAGGCTGTGGGATCAGGTTGAGAAGCGAGTAGCAGGTGACGGATTTTCCGGAACCAGACTCGCCTACAATTCCAAGAGTCTGACCTTGTTCGAGCGAGAACGAAACGTTTTCGACTGCGTGAACGGTGCCGTTTCGCGTGTGGAACCGAGTGGTGAGATTTTGAACGTCGAGGAGTGCCATCGCAGGACTATATTAAGAAGGTTTTTTACTCTGAGTGCGAGAACGGAAAGAGAGAGGGACGGGGAGGCCCGGAGTCGGATGCGCTTTTTTAAGAACGTTGGTGAGATATCCTTGGTAAGATTCCACGACGAGTTTCTTGTCATTCACAAAGAGGATATACTCAGGAACAGGAATGGCACGGTAGCGGTCGTTCACCGCTGCGGTGGCGTAGAAGAGCTTGAGGCGCTTACCATGGCGGCGGTGCTCGGCTGGAGGTTTTACGATGAAAGCATCTTGCAAAATCCGATTTAGTTGGCCAGTTGCAAGGGTGTTTTGCGCGGCTTGGCGGACATTCTCGATGTTCTTAAAAACATGCTGAATCGAATGATTTTTGAGCGCGGAAACACAGATGAACGGCGCATATGAGAGGAAGAAAAGTTCGCGGCGAAGGTGGTCTTCAGCTTCTTCGAGGCGGGCTGAGCGGGAGGCGTCTGGGTGGTAGAGGTCGAATTTGTTTGCGATGATGAGGCAGGGTTTATTTTCGTCCTGAATCATGCGAGCGATCTTGCGGTCCATCGAGGAAACTCCTGCGGCTAGATCGACAACTAGTAGGCAGATGTCTGCTCGGCGAATAGAACGCTCGGTTCGCATCGCGGAGAAGACTTCAACCGAGTCATCCATACGCGACCGCTGACGGAGTCCAGCGGTATCGATGAGATTATGTTTCTCGTCGTTCCAAACATAGGGGATATCGACGGCATCACGAGTGGTTCCGGCGATATCAGAAACAATGGTGCGCTCGTCATTTAAAATGGCATTAATCAGAGAGGATTTTCCAGCGTTGGGTTTTCCGACCACCGCAACCTTAAGGCCTTCGCCTAAGTTTTCTTCACTCTCCTCGATCTCTTTGGCTTTCAGCTTGGAAAGCTCTTCATCAATGGTGTCGACGAGCTTTTGCATCCCGCGCCCGTGCTCTGCAGAAGTGGGGAGGGCCATGCCGAAGCCAAGGTGAACGAAATCACTATCCGCATTTTCCTGCTCGGCATGATCTGCTTTGTTCATCACCAGAAGAACGGGGGGCTTCGCCTTGCGGAGAAGTCCAGCGACCATTTCATCGATGGGATTAATCCCTTCACGAGAGTCGACTACGAAGATGATGAGGTCGCAAGAATCCATCGCGATCCGAGCTTCCATCGTGACTTGATTTGAAAACTCATCCTCAAGCGCAGCTCCGATCCCGCCAGTATCGACAAGTTCGCAATCAGCCTCCGTGAGTTCGCACTTTGCCGCGATGCGATCACGCGTCACACCAGGACGGTCATGCACGATTGCAATCCGACGTCCGGCGAGACGGTTAAAGAGGGCCGATTTCCCAACATTGGGGCGTCCAACAATTGCGACTTGGAAAGGCTTCTGAGGCATGCAGAAGAGGTCTTAACCACTGAAGCGGCAGAGAACAGTGTTTTTCGGGTGAAAATGCCTCTTAATTATTTCACGACTCCGCGGTTTTTTGGAGGACATGGAATTGCGGCTGCGATTAAGGAGAGTGTAATCGAGATCACCCACCAGCATTCAAAGTATAGGAAATCTGGAGCGATCTCAATTGGCGAGAAGTGAATCAGTAAATATACAGTGTTGACGCAGGCTGAGAATATCCAGAACCGTCTTATATTAATCGTAGCAGTATTTCCAAATGCCAGATAATTCCAGGCAGCAAACACGAGCCAGCCTGGCAAATAAACTAAATTGAGGATGAGACCGGCCTTCGGAAGGAGGAAGGTAATGACCATTAACGCACCTAGGGCGGTGCCGCCGATTGCAAGAAATCCCGCGATTATTCTATGCGCCACGGTTTGCATCGAATTTTTTTCATTCAGCCACTCGCTCAACCTTAGCCCCCAGCTGGAGGAGTTTATCATCGATGTGCTCGTATCCACGGTCGATGTGATAAAGACGGCTGATGTGGGTTGATCCTTCCGCGGTGAGTCCGGCTAGAACCAAGGCCGCCGAAGCGCGAAGGTCAGAGGCCATGACTGGAGCAGCGCTAAGTTTTTCGACGCCTTTAATAACGGCACGTCCGCCATCAATATTGATATCCGCGCCCATACGTTTCATTTCTGAGCAGTGCATGAAACGTTGCGGGTAAATGGTATCTTCAACGATACTGATCCCTGGCGTGGTGGCAAACATCGCGGTGAACTGAGCTTGCATATCCGTTGGAAATTGCGGGTATGGATTGGTGATAATCTCACAACCTTGCGGAGCCTCACCGGGAATGACGGTTACGGAAGTGTCATTATTTGAGAAATCACAGATGTGCCCACCTTCTTCGAGCTTCTCGGTGATCACGGCGAGGTGCTTGCGATTGATGCGGTTGAGGGTGATTCCCTCAGGGCCAGCGGCCATTGCTCCCGCGATCATGAAGGTTCCGGCTTCGATTCGATCTGGGATGACATTCCAAGTGGTGCCGTGAAGCTTCTCAACACCCTCAATCGTGATTCTACGAGTGCCAGCTCCGGAAATTTTAGCGCCCATCGAGATGAGGAAGTCAGCGAGATCAACCACTTCCGGCTCACAAGCGGCTGAATTTATGATCGTGGTTCCTTTGGCCAAGCAAGCAGCCATCATCACATTATCAGTCCCCAAAACGGTAGGCCCATTTTTTCCACGGAGATCAATTTCTGCCCCAATCAGTCCGTTGGAAGCGGAAACGACCATGTCACCGCCATCCATTTCAACCTTGGCCCCAAGGGCCTCGAGCCCCTTGAGATGGAGGTCAATTGGGCGATCGCCGATCACGCAACCTCCGGGCATGGAAACGCGAGTTTCACCGAGACGAGCCAGAAGAGGGCCCATCACACAGATGGAAGCACGCATTTTACGAACCAAATCATATGGGGCACCAGTGAGGACGGATTTAGCCTCAATATTGAAGCGCCCACTGAAACGCTCTACCTCAGCACCGAGCGAGGAGAGAATTTGCAACATGTAGTTGGTGTCCGAAACATCAGGAACACGAGAGATTGTCACCTTTTCCTCAGTCAGAAGAGAAGCCGCAAGAATAGGGAGTGACGCATTCTTGGAGCCAGAAATACTAATGGAGCCTGAAAGCGTGTGACCGCCGTGAACAATGAGTTTATCCATGTGAGCAAAACACAATCAAGACGACTTCAGTGACACTGGTCAAGATTTGAAAAATAACTCTTATCGCAAGGGGCGCTACTCGATGAAGGGATGATTGAATTGAATTTATTGACTCTGCCAAGCTGAGCTTAGCTACCCATAACGACACATGAGAAGGAGATCGTCTATAAACGCAACTAGAAGCTCTTGAAGCACTCCTGGATGCTTAATTTTCGGGAGAAATCAGCGAACAAGTTTGAGATTCCATTTCATTCAAATTTCTTCGTCCGCTTGTCATCATGAAAATGCGTGATAAATCAATTCCTGTGTCCGCAGTAATGTCAGACGAGCATCAGCTCAAGCTGGAGTATGAGACTCCCAATTTTCTCCAATCTCTCTTTGGTCATGAAGAGGCATCACTTCGCTATCTCGAAGAAGAGGCTGGGGTGAAACTGGTCACTCGTGATGGATGGCTTTTGTCGACCGGAAGTGAAAGTGGCTGCGATTTCGTTCAGCGAGTCTTTGCAGACCTTGAAGAAGCACGACGTAATGGTGCGGTACTCTCGGCCCGTGATTTCAAAACAGCGGTCGATCTTGCCACTCAAAACGAGGAATCTTCTGGGGTTTCCGATCTGGTGAAAGTTCGTCTTGTGGGGGCTCGTGGCCGAAAGCCGGTTGTTGCTCGAAGCCCGAACCAACTCAAATACCTCAATGCGATGATTCAAAACGATGTCGTCTTCGGTCTTGGGCCAGCAGGAACTGGCAAGACCTACCTCGCAGTGGCAATGGCGCTCGATATGCTTCGCAATAAGGAAATTAATCGCCTCATCCTCACACGTCCTGCAGTCGAGGCTGGAGAAGCTCTCGGATTTCTTCCCGGTGATATGCGTGACAAGGTCGCCCCATATTTGCGCCCACTCTATGATGCCATCGATGACATGCTCGGATTTGAAGAGGGTGAGAAACGCCTTGAAGACGGGACCATCGAAATCGCTCCACTCGCTTACATGCGCGGCCGAACCCTCTCTAAGAGCTTTGTCATTCTCGACGAGGCCCAAAACACCACGAGAGAGCAAATGTTTATGGCCCTCACACGGCTTGGAGAAGATTCACGCTGTGTTGTCACCGGTGACTGCTCTCAAATTGATCTTAAAGAGCAGGGGACTTCTGGGCTGCTCGAGGCTGAGCGCGCACTCAAGAATATCCCCGGGGTATGTTTTAATCATTTCAGCACCGAGGACGTGGTGCGACACCCCGTAGTCGGCCGAATCATCGCCGCCTATGAGCAGCATCGTTCCTAAGCTCGAAATTTTTCCTTCGCTTTCCCGGCCTGTAGCGTCGAGAATATAGAGACTTTCCTTATGAATATCGTCATCGTTGGAGCAGGAGAAATCGGTCGTCATCTCGCTGTCGATTTATCCCGCCGCGGACATGCGATCTCTGTGATCGAGAGCAACGGCAAAATCGCAGCAGAACTTGAGCGCGAAATCGAAGCAAAAGTAGTCGTAGGTGATGGCACTAGCATTAACACGCTCGCGGAAGCTGGAATCGGCGATTGCGAACTCTTCCTTGCGCTTACCAGTGAGAATACCGTGAACCTGATGTCGGCCAGTATCGTGAAGTCGATGGGAGTTGAGCAAGTGATCAGCCGGGTCCATCCTGGACTCCAGCGCGAAGAGTGGCTTTTTGACTTCCGCGGTCATTTTGGCATCGACCATATTTTTAGCTCTGAACGGCTCTCCGCCATAGAGTTAGCGAAATTCATCCGAAATCCAGACTCGCTCGCGGTCGAAGAGATTGCACGAGGGAAAATTGAGCTTCAACAGGTGAAAATCAGCCCCAAAAGCGAAGTTCTTGGCAAGACTTTGCGGGAGATTAAATTTCCCGGGCGTACGCGAATCGCGCTCGTCAGCCGTGGTGATAAACACGAAGTCCCAACTGCCGAAACTGAACTCCAAGCCGATGATATTTTGACCATTTTTGGTGGTCCTAGGAAGCTTCGGATCTTGGTCGAAATGCTTCATCAAGAAGCGCATGCTAAAGAAGGTCCGCGAGTCGTGATTTTCGGTGGTGGTGAATATGGATTTGCTCTCGCTCAGATGCTTGAAAGCTGGAATTGCCGTGTCCGCATTTTCGAAAAAGACGTTAATCTCGCACGTGAGTTGACAGACCGGCTCTCCAACACAACCGTTATAAATGCTGATGCCACATCAGTTGCCGAACTTGAGGAAGAACAAGTAGGGGACGCGGACTTCTTCGTCGCAACCAGTAGTAGTGACGAGGACAACGTCATGACTTGCCTTCAGGCAAATAATCTCGGAATTGAAAACTGCCTCACACTCATTCACCGAGCTGATTATGCGAAAGCGATTAGCGCCTCAGGGAAACACTTTGGAGTGATGGCTGCGATCAGTCCACGTGAAGCATCACGGAAAGAAATCTCAAGATTTATTACCACGGAGAAGTATCACATCGTCCGCAGACTTGGTCACGCCATGGTGATCGAAACACAGATTAATCATGGTGCCAACGTAGTTGGTAAAACTGTCGGTGAAATTAAATGGCCCGAAGGATGCGTTCTTGTCGGATTGCTCAAAGGTCTTCAAGCAATCGTGCCCACTGCTGAAGATCTTCTAGCAGCTGGAGATCAAGTTTTCGTCGTCGTCGCAAATAACGCGGAAAAAAAATTCCTCAAGCTCGTTCACTAGACGCACCTCCCACAAGAGGGTTTGAGCTGATGCCTCGATTGACCACATATCGACAGGATGAACTGAAACCAGTTTTAGAGGATCATCAGAGATAACTTCACACAATATATGTAATGCGGAATTTCCAGTTGTGTCGTTCTGTTCTGAAACTCTAAGAACATCAAATTGACCAAATCCAATCAGCCCCCCAATCTAAAGACATCAAAATTAGCGAGACCATATTCACCGCCATTGATTTCGAATCTGCGGGAACCGCCAAAGGTCGCACCGATGCTCCGGTTCAAGTTGGCACTTCCGCTTGGTCACTCAGCGAGGATTATCATAATCCGTTTGTCTCATTTCTGAATTGTGATCAGGACATCACCTGGTCAGCCCAAAAAGTTCACGGAATTACTCGTGACGATCTCGCGGATGCCCCAACTCTCCTTTCGCTCTGGCCACTGCTCAAGAAACAACTCACGCGCGGTCCCGTTGTGGCGCATGGTCACGGAACCGAAAAACGATTTCTCCGTGCTTTTCCAGGTCATCGCTTTGGTCCGTGGATCGATACACTTCAGCTTTCACGTGCAGCTTGGCCAGATCATCCCTCTCATTCCCTCGGTGATCTCTGCGAATCACTCGGCCTGGATGATTTCACTTCGATCGCTTTAAATCACCGGTGGCACGATGCGCTTTACGATGCACTTGCCTCGCTCGCTCTTCTTAAGCATCTTGTCAGCACCTTTGAGCTTGCCGACCAATCGGTTGATCTCCTTTTAAATCCTGACACCACTACTTGGCACCGCCTCCGTCACTCATGAACTCGGTTTCTGTCGATCTCGGCTCTCGTTCTTACGAAATCCTCGTTTCTCCCGGTCTTCTTGCTGAAGTCGGCCCGCGTATTACTGCCGCAGACCTCAATGGTCGAGCGGCCATCATTACCGACACAAACGTCGCCCCGCATTACCTCGAAAAAGTCATTTCTTCCCTAAAAAACGAGGGTTTTAATGTCACCTCACACATTTTCCCCGCTGGTGAAGCTTCTAAATCAATGGCGCAAACTGAGGAACTCTGCCGTGAAATGATTCAACATGGTCATGATCGTTCATCTTTCGTCGTTGCGCTTGGAGGCGGAGTGGTTGGTGATCTCGCGGGCTTTGTCGCTTCCATTTTCTACCGTGGAATCCCTTTCGTGCAAATCCCCACTACCATCGTCGCTCAAGTCGATTCGGCGGTTGGTGGAAAAACAGGCGTGAACTCCCCCGAAGGAAAAAACCTTATCGGAGCCTTCCACCAACCACGACTTGTTCTTACCGATCCTGAAACTCTTCTCACTCTACCTCCGCGTGAATTTCGTGAAGGATTTGCTGAAGTAATCAAGCATGCGGCGATCCGTGATTTCGATATGCTCGCTCATCTCGAAGCTCTTGATCCGAGCAATCAAAACGTCCCCGCTGAGCTCATTGCTCGAAATGTCGCGATCAAAGCGCGAGTCGTCGAAGAGGACGAAAAAGAAACTTCCGGCACACGAGCCCTTCTCAATTTTGGTCACACGATCGGCCACGGCATCGAGGCTTCCGTCCCATACGGCTCTCTCCTGCATGGCGAAGCGATCTCGCTCGGAACTCGCGCCGCGCTTCAGCTCTCTGAAAAACACGCCGGATTAAAACCGGAAGAATCTCAACGGATTCTCGATCTCCTCACTCAGTTCCAACTTCCTCTCACCTTACCCGAGGAGATTTCAAGCGACCGAGTTCTCGAAAAACTCGCGCGGGACAAGAAATTCTCAGGCGGTAAGCGCACGTTTGTGCTCCTCGACTGTCTCGGAAATGGAATCACCTGCGACACCATTCCATCGGAGGATATTCTCCCCGCCATCGAAGCTCTTCGTGGTTGATACCTCGTTTTACCCTCATGAAAATTCACACCTACATGGGCGGATTGGTCGGCACCAATGCCTACCTTCTCGAAACTTCTGCCGGGATCCTCGCCTTTGATGCTCCGGCGGATCTCTCCATTTATTTACAACAAAATGAGATCACAGCTGAAGCTCTCTTACTCACTCATCAACACTTCGATCACGTCGAGGATGTTGCGAAGCTAGGGCTGAAAACTTACGCGCACTCCCCCTCTTCTGCCGACCTCATCTTGGATCAACGTGCACGCGACTGGGGGCTGCCCATCACAGTCTCGACTTATGAGGTCGACCACCTTCTCGAAGGGAAAACAGAGCTTCAGCTCTGCGACCTTAAGATCGATCTCATTCACGTCCCCGGACACTCTCCTGATTCGGTTTGCTTTCATTTTCCTGAAGAGAAAATCCTTATCGCCGGTGACACTCTCTTTGCGGGCGGAGTCGGTTGTACCGATCTTCCACACGGAGAGCATGAGCTTCTGATGTCGGGAATTCGTGAAAAGCTCTACCTCCTCCCTGATGATACGACGGTTTACCCGGGCCATGGTCCTGCCACCACCATCGGGCAAGAGAAGCGGAGCAATCCGTTTATCTAGCTCAGGATTTACCTCTCCTTGTGGTGGACCCTTGTGGTGAAGAATAGTTCTACCAGAACTGTTTCCCATAAAAAATCCGACACCAAAAGTTGGTGCCGGATTTTGAAATCAGTCGCCGTGGGGCTTAGTTTTCGGAAGTTGTTTTCTGCTTACGCTTACGGGAAATGAAAGAGATTTCTTTTGCAGATTTCTTAACCTTTGCAGAAACGCTATCACCTTCGCTAATGCCTCCAGCAAGGAGCGCTTCGGCAAGTGGGTCTTCGAGGAAACGCTCAACGGCACGGCGCATTGGGCGGGCTCCGTAGTCGGGATCATATCCTTCAGTGACAAGGAGATCGCGAGCGGTCTTATCAAGCTTGAGCGTGATTTCTTTTTCTTCGAGGCGGACCAGAAGTTTAGAAACCTCGAGATCAACGATCTGGTCGAGATCCTTCTTCTCAAGCATATGGAAGACCACAAGTTCATCAAGGCGATTGAGGAATTCCGGACGGAAATGCTTTTTGGCAGTTCCTTCGATCTTCCCTTTCATGCCTTCGAAATCGGCATCGTCCTCGTTCATCGCACCGAAACCGAGGCTGGTCTGACGCTTGATACTCTCGGCACCCACATTGGATGTCAGGATGATGATGGTGTTTCGGAAATCAATTTTACGCCCGAAGCTATCGGTCACCATGCCCTCTTCAAGAATCTGAAGCAGGAGGTTCATCACATCGGGGTGAGCTTTCTCGATCTCATCGAAAAGAACGACCGAGTAAGGCTTACGGCGAACGGCTTCAGAAAGCTGCCCGCCCTCTTCATAACCGACATATCCCGGAGGCGACCCGATGAGGCGGCTGGAGCTAAACTTCTCCATGTATTCAGACATATCGATCTGGATGAGCGACTCAGCATCACCGAACATGAACTTCGCAAGATTACGAGCGAGATAAGTTTTACCAACACCAGTCGGCCCGAGGAAAAGAAAGGAACCGATTGGCCGCTTAGGATCTTTGAGGTCGGCGCGAGAACGGCGGAGCGCCTTTGAGATGGCTACGACAGCTTCATCCTGACCGATCACGGTGGACTTGAGATCTTTCTCCATGTTGAGGAGCTTAGCTTTTTCTTTCTGCTCCATGCGCTGAAGCGGGACTCCAGTCCACTTTGAAACAACAGCCATGATGTCATCTTCAATGATATCGACAATCTTCTCTTCAGAGTCTCCACGCCAGCCTTCAAGTTGCTCTTCGAGGTCCTTCTTGGCATTCTTTTCTTCGTCACGAAGAGAGGCGGCTTTTTCGAAATCTTGATCGTTGATGGCCTCGACTTTATCATCATTAATCTCGGAAATCCGTGCCTCAAGCTTCTTAAGCTTAGGTGGACGAGTCATGGTGCCAATACGAGCACGAGCACCGGCTTCATCGAGCACATCAATGGCCTTATCTGGAAGGAAACGAGTGGTGAGGTAGCGCGAGGTAAGCTTCACAGATGCTTCGAGAGCATCCTCTGAGTAGCGCACTTTGTGGTGGCTCTCATATTTTTCACGAAGCCCATGCATGATCGCGATCGCGTCATCGATTGATGGCTCGTCAACTTTCACCTGTTGGAAACGACGCTCCAGAGCAGAGTCTTTTTCGATGTGTTTGCGGTATTCGTTGAGAGTAGTTGCACCGACACACTGAAGCTCTGAGCGGCTTAGCGCTGGCTTAATGATATTGGAAGCATCCATTGCACCTTCTGCAGAACCTGCGCCAACGATGGTGTGGAGTTCGTCAATAAAGAGGATAACGTCTCCGACCTTCTTGATCTCATCCATCACTGCTTTGATGCGCTCCTCAAACTGACCCCGGTATTTCGTGCCCGCGACCATGAGAGCGAGGTCGAGCGTGATGACTTTTTTTCCACGCAGGATTTCTGGAACTTCCCCAGCGGTAATTTCCTGAGCAAGACCTTCGACAATTGCAGTTTTTCCAACACCTGCTTCTCCAACAAGGACAGGATTGTTTTTGGTGCGTCGACAGAGGATTTGAATGACCCGCTCAATTTCAGGAGCACGGCCAATGACCGGATCAAGCTTCCCTTCAAGGGCGAGCTTGGTGAGATCGCGACCAAATGCCTTGAGCGCGGGGGTCTTAGTTTTCCCTTCTGACTCGACGCCTTCAGTTTCAGAATCGCCGTCATCGAAATCGAAGTCATCGTCGAGTTCGTTTTCAGATTCGGAGAAATTCGGGTCAATCTCAGCGAGGATCTCATTGCGGGTAGTCTGCAGATCAACATTGAGTCGCTCGAGCACTCGTGACGCCATTCCCTCACCTTCGCGAAGGAGGCCCAGGAGAATGTGTTCAGTGCCGACGTAAGAATGCGCGAGCTGCTGAGCCTCTTTGTTAGCTAGTGAGAGGACCTTTTTTACACGTGGGGTGTAAGGGATGTTGGTAAAGGATTTTTGCTCAGGTCCGGAGCCGACTTCTTTTTCGACTTCGTGACGAACGTTCTCAAGCTCAAGACCCATACGCTCGAGCACGCTAACAGCAACACCTTGGCCAAGCTTAATAAGTCCGAGAAGGACGTGCTCAGTACCGATGTAGTTATGATTGAATCGATCCGCTTCTTTGCGAGCGAGGGCGAGCACTTGTTGTGCCCGGGGAGTAAAATTATTCATAGATGGTTTGGCGGAATCGCAGGAAAAATGAGGGGGGGATTAATGATCTGACTCTGAAATATCAATAGCAGGTGGAAGGGCTGATTGCAACTGCTCTCGAATCATTTGTGCGCGCATGGAATCGCGGGTTTCGGGTGGAATCTTCTGTCCAGCACGCCATTGAAGATGCGCTGGCTGAGTTTCCATAAAAAGGCGATCACAGGTTTCGATCAGCTCTTTGGGTAAAAGGTCGATGTCGGCACCGAGTCGAAGCATTGAGAGATGGCCAAGAGCCTCCTTGGAATCAATGATTTCCGCGTTGGTGAGGATCCCAGAGGCACGACCGATCCGATCACGAACCATGAGTGGATCGTCTTGCATTAGTTTTCTGCGGGCTTGGAGCTCATAGCGAGCAACGTCACTAATCACTTTTGTTAGACGGCTGAGAATTTGCTGTTCCGATTCACCAAGGGTCGATTGATTTGAGATTTGGTAAAGATTCCCGAGTGATTCGGTCCCCTCTCCGTAAAGCCCTCGGACTGCAAGGCCGAGCTTGCCGATCCCTTTCAAAACTTGGCCAATCTGATCGCTCAAAACGAGCCCTGGGAGATGAAGCATCGAAGACGCCCGCATCCCTGTGCCAAGATTGGTTGGGCACGCGGTGAGGTATCCCCACTTCGTGTTGAAGGCGAAATCGACTTCCGCTTCCAAATGTTGATCGATCGAGAGCGCCAGTTCATAAGCCTCTCGGAGCTGAAGGCTGGGTAGGATTGCCTGAATACGGAGATGGTCCTCCTCATTAATCATGAGGCTAAGGGTCTGTTTCCGGTTCACTACCGATCCGCAACCTTCACTTCGCGCTGCCTGTTCACGACTGATTAAGTGGCGTTCGACGAGAACTTGCTTCTGAAGCGAGTCAAGATCGGAAAGTTCATGCGAGAAGCCTTCACTCATTGTGTGATGAGCTTCGAGCTTGCTTTTTAATTGGCTAAGGACCTCTTGGCGCTGACTTTTTTTACTCCAGCCAGGAAATGGCATTTGTTGAAGATTACGAGCGAGACGAACACGACTAGTAACAACTACGGAGGTCGTCTCATCATGCCCTGCCATCCAATCCGCAGGATGCTTCATTAGGGTGGAAAATCGCATCATTCTGATTCCTCCGTTTCCTTGATGTTTTGAAGCTCGTCACGATACCGAGCCGCATCTTCATAATTCTCATCAGCAATCGCTTGATCCAGCTTCTGCTGAAGACCACTCTTACGTGATTGTTTCTGCTCAAGCTCTGCGATCCCTGCCGGAACATGCCCACTGTGAGCGAGCCCTTTGTGAAGGGACGGCAAACGTTGCTCAATTTCAGGAAGAAATGCCGTGTAGCAATCGCCGCAGCCCAAACGGCCAATTTTTTGATAGTCTCCAATTGTGAAACCACAGCTTGGGCACCTACTGGAGGATTCAAGAGTCTGGGTCTCCGCCTGAGAGACTAAAGGAAATGGCGGTTCGGCGGGAGTCGGCTTTCCCATTAACTGCTCAGCCATCATCAGACCCGTAGGATCGGTGATGCCCTGCTGCTCAGCACAAGCTTCGCAGAGAGCAGTTTTCTTCATCTTGCCGTCGGTAACCTGTGTGTAAAACACGGTCGCCTTTTGATCACAGGAGTCGCACTTCATCGACAGCCGGAAAGTAAACACGGGCTGAACAAATGCCAACGAAATCTCAGGTTCATGTGGACAACTCTGAAATTGCCCTCTCCTCTCCACTAAACATTTGCCATACAACTCTGGCGTTTATAGGATCATTTTCCAAAGGTTAAATAAGCTTTGGACTACAACCCAAAAACGAATCATTCACTATTATGAGCCAAATCATCCCCACAGTGACCTCCGGTATCGCCGGTCCTCTCGGTGTTCTTCACCTACCACGCCTCTGGCAAAAAGCTTCCCTCGATGCGGTTGGAAAACTTCATCCCGATTACCCTGCCGCTGGCGCAGGCTTTGACCAAATGACTCTCGATGCTCTCGGTGTCAATCGCGAGACTTTCCTAGACTTCATCAAGTCCAACAAGCCTTCCTACACTCAGTGTGAGCACTGGGTTCTTGAGCAAAACGGTGGCTCGCTTGATGTGGCTAAGATCGACGCGCATAACGCAGCAGTTATTGGTTACAATCATGACGACGCTACTCGTGGCGCGATTCTTTCCGCTGTGGGCATCGCTGACAACGGGTCGATTCTTGACGCAGTAAACCTCAATAATCTTGAGGACTGGCAAGACTTTCATGCCGCAGAGATTGCTTCATAGCTTCTCAATAATCGTCATATTAAAAAGCTCTGGTGACTTTGGTCTCTGGAGTTTTTTTATCCCCAAATCACTCGCTTGATGACAAGCTCCTCACGTGCTCCTTGCTATTGAATCCTCTTGTGATGAAACCGCCGTCGCCATTATTCGCGAGGAAAATGAAAAACCGCGCCTTTTAACATCCCTGATCTCCTCGCAAATCGATATCCATCGAGCATATGGAGGTGTTGTTCCAGAAGTCGCTTGTCGGAATCACGCCCAACGCATCCGCCCTCTTGTGCAGCAAGCGCTTGAAGATGCTAAAGTCACTCTCGCTGATATTGATCACTTTGCTGCGACCTGTGGCCCCGGCCTTGCCTCCTCGTTATTAGTGGGGCTCTCCTACGCCAAAGGACTCGCCGCCGCGACCAAGAAACCTTTCTACGGAGTCAACCATATGGAAGGCCACCTTCTCTCACCTTTTCTCGAAGATGGTGACATACCGCCTCATCTCGGGCTTATTGTCTCTGGTGGCCACACCATGCTCATCGATTGCCAAGGGGTTGGAGATTACCACCTCCTTGGGCGGACGGTAGACGATGCTGCAGGCGAAGCCTTTGATAAGGTTGGCCGTATGCTTCAGCTTCCCTATCCTGGTGGTCCGGAGATCGAAAAACACGCCCGCGAAGGAGACCCCAAGGCTTACCTCTTTCCAAGAGCACACATGAAGGATCAGCCGCTCAATTTCTCCTTTTCTGGTTTAAAAACAGCCGTGCTCTACCAACTCCAAAAACTCGATAACCCGCGAGCACACCGCGCCGATATTTGCGCATCTTTCCAAGATGCGGTGATCGATAGCTTAATTCAAAAAACGATGACGGCGGCAAAGGAAACTAGCCATCGGATCGTCACTATTTCAGGCGGAGTTGCTTGCAATAAAGCCCTCCAAGAAAAGCTCCACACGGCATGTTTACAACAAGGTCTGGAGCTACGTCTTACCCCCCCTGCTCTCACAACAGATAACGCAGGAATGATCGCCTTTGCAGGTTGGCTCTCTACCAAGCATAAAGAACCATGCTCTCTCAATGCTGGGATCAACCCAAACCTCTCTCTCGTTTAGAAATGAAGGCACTTTGGCGTAAATGGACTCTTCTTCCTCTGAGACACCAAGCAATCGCGATCTCCGCCATGATCACGGTTTTCTGGATCTGCACCGCGGATGACGGGCTCGATGCAAAAACGCAAATCGCCTACTCCTCCGCGGCTCTCATTTGTAGTTTTTTTTATTCCGAAAGACTACCATCTCTAACTACTGAAATTTGCAAGTCGCCAATTACGACCTCACCGAGCCCTTGCAAGATTAGTAATACAAGCGACGTTTCTTAAGCCGTAATCATGTCCTACCTCGACCTCCAAAACATCACCCGGAGTCACTTTCTCCGCGACTGCACCACAGGGCTTGGAGGCATGTGGTTAGCGAATCAACTTGCTCAAGCGGGTTCGCTCAACATTCAGCATGATTCCTCCGCTCCCCTTGCTCCGCTTCCCCCCCAAATGACGCCGAAAGTGAAGCGCGTGATCTATCTTCATATGATTGGTGCGCCTTCTCAGTTAGAACTTTTTGATTACAAGCCAGAGCTTAAAAAATACGATGGCAAAGACTGCCCTCAGGAATTTCTCGAAGGCCAACGCTTCGCCTTTATTCAAGGGACGCCGCAGATGCTCGGGCCTGTTTATGACTTCAAGCAACACGGGCAGTCCGGCGCTTGGATTTCTGATCGACTCCCTGAACTCACCAAGCACGCCGATGATCTCTGCTTCGTGAAAACGATGGTCACCGAGCAGTTTAACCACGGGCCCGCTCAGCTCATGGTGCAGACTGGCCAAGCTCGTCTCGGAGCCCCGTCTCTTGGTTCATGGGTCACTTATGGGCTCGGTTCAGAAAACCAAAACCTTCCCGGATTCATGGTGCTCCTATCGGGCGGACGTGTGCCCCGAGTTGGGAAATCTCTCTGGGGATCTGGCTTCCTTCCTTCGGTTTACCAAGGAGTTCAATGCCGATCATTTGGTGACCCTGTCTTGAATACTGCAAATCCAAAAGGCCTCTCGAGTAAGTCTCGGCGTGCCGCGCTCGATGCTCTGCAAGAGCTAAACCACGAAACCTTTTCCCAAATTGCAGATCCCGAGACCATCACCCGAATCGCACAATACGAGATGGCTTTCCGCATGCAAACTTCAGTCCCTGAGGTCATGACGATTGATGATGAGCCGACAGAGGTTCACGAGATGTATGGCACTCAACCGGGTAAAGAATCTTTCGCCAACAACTGCCTTCTCGCGCGTCGCCTCGCCGAAAATGGAGTGCGTTTTATCCAGCTTTATGACTGGGGCTGGGATTCCCACGGAGCGTCCAAAGCTGAAGCTCTTAACCATGGGTTCAACTCAAAGTGCCGCCAAATCGACAAGCCTATTTCCGCACTCCTCACCGATCTCAAACAACGCGGCATGCTTGATGACACCCTTGTCGTCTGGGGTGGGGAATTCGGGCGCACGCCAATGCAGGAAAACCGAAACGGAGTCAAAATGTCCTTCCAGGGTCGTGATCATAACCCAAACGCCTTCACTCTCTGGATGGCCGGTGCTGGTGTGAAACCAGGCATAACCTACGGAGAAACAGACGAGATGGGTTACCGCGCTCTTACCAACCCCGTCCATCTTCGCGACTTTCACGCAACTCTCCTAGAGATGGTTGGCTTCGATCACCATCAGCTCTCCGTCCCCCTCCAAGGCCTTAATCAAAAACTCACTGGTGTTAAACCCGCTAAAGTCATACGCGACATCATGTCATAATGGGAAATATAGCCTCTCCTAACGCAGCTTCGAAACAAACGATTTCATCGCTTCTTCCTGCTCCTCAATAGATTTCACGAGAGCAATCTGCGTGCGGCAACGATCCAAATTTTGCCCCTCACGGTGGCATTTGAAATAAGAATCACCTTCCAAATAGTCCGTCAGAAAACGAATCGCTACTTCCAGCGTAATCAATTTCCCTGAAAATGGCAGGAGCTCTTTTTCAAGAGAATTTAAAAAACGCCCCGCCGTCTCATAATAACCTTCTGCCAACGCTTCAAACATCCCTAAGCGCATGACCACCTTCGAGAGGTCTCGTTCATCCTCTTCCACTGGGCTGGTCGCAGTGCGCACGAGATCCCCAAAGTCATAAAGCGAAAGCCCCGGCATCACGGTATCGAGATCAATGACGCAAACTGCCTCATCGCTCATTTCATCAATCATGACGTTATTGAGTTTCGTGTCATTATGGGTCACTCGAAGTTCAAGCCGCTTCGCTGCTAAATGATCAAGTAAAACACGCGTTTCCGCTTCGCGCTCATGGATGAAAGACAACTCATCAGAAACGTTTTTTAGGCGACCACACGGATCAGCTTGCACTGCCTCCATGAGGCGGGCATAACGTTTTGGAGTATCGTGAAAATGTGGAATGGTCTCCACGATTTCCCCAATCGGGAGATCACTTAAAAGATCTTGAAAAGCGCCAAAGGCTTTCCCTGCCTGATACGCCTGACGTGTGTTTTCTACCACGTCGTAAGTCACGCACCCCTCAATGAAATTATAACAGCGCCAAACTCCACCACCTTCACCGCGCACGTAGAATTTTCCGTCACGACTTGGGTAAAGATTGAGTGTTTGTCCACTTGCGTCTCGTTTTTGGGCGAGCACCCGCCGATTGATATGCTTCGTCACACGCGCTACATTTTGGAGCACCGCGATTGGGTCCTTGAAAACAAATTCATTAATCCGCTGAAGGATATAGCGATTCATTTCACCGTCATCCGTCCTGAATGATGCGAGATAAGTGGTGTTGATATGGCCACTCTCGATCTCCTCACCTTGGACAAAAGCTCCATCGATCGCAAAAAGACTGCCAATTTGAGCGATTTTACAAGTGAAAGAATCCATCGGTTTGCCTACGTGTTATTGCAGTCGAGCCGCATTGATATGAGTTGAGCATCCGCGATTCCCCGATCCAGGAATTTCAATCGTAACGAGTCGATGAAGGCGAGGCATTCGTCATTCAACAGACGGCCGAGCAGCGTGAGCTTTGAGCTGATTTGAATCCCAGTAGCATGTTGAGGTCGACTCGAAGTTACAGGGTGAGCTTTCTCTTTCTGAAGTCGACGCTTACTCTGCCCGGAGCAACTCATGGCCCTGACGAGCGCACCGAACCATAAAAGCGGCAATGAAAGAATAACCCGTAAATTCACTACATTTCATCCTGCGAATTTTCTGCCGCTTGGCAAGCACTCCCGCCTCTCCTATCTTTTAAATCATGCCCGATATTCAAGCCACTTTAGCCCAATATTTTGGACACTCCTCCTTTCGAGATGGCCAAGAAGGTGTGGTGAATTCGCTGATGTCAGGCAATTCCTCACTTGCGGTCTTCCCCACCGGCGGCGGGAAATCTCTCTGCTATCAACTCCCCGCACTTCTCTTCGATGGTCTCACTCTCGTAGTCTCTCCGCTCATCGCCTTAATGAAGGATCAAGTTGATAGCCTCATTGCCAAAAAAATCCCTGCCGCAAGACTCGATTCCACCCTGACTGCTGATGAGGTGATGCAGGTCTATCGAGAACTCGAATCTGGCCGACTCAAAATGCTCTACGTTGCTCCCGAACGGCTCGCAAACGAGAAATTTCGAGCCCGGCTCACCACCCTCAAAATTTCGCTTCTCGCCATTGATGAAGCACACTGCATCTCAGAATGGGGGCATAATTTCCGACCTGATTACCTTAAGCTCATCCAGTTTTCCTCTGCGTTAAAAGCTGAGCGTATCCTCTGCCTCACAGCTACCGCAACACCGCAAGTTGCCAATGACATTTGCCGCCACTTCGACATCAAAGAAGAAGATCATCATCAACTCACTTTCTATCGGCCCAACCTCAATCTTGCCGTCACTCCCCTCCCTGGCCTTTCACGCCGAGACCACCTTCTCAAAAAACTCACTGCCGGACCAGTAGAGCCGACCATTATTTACACCACTCTTCAATTCACCGCTGAGTCGCTCGCCGCCTTCCTTAAGAAAAACGGCCTTCCTGTTCGACCTTATCATGCGGGGCTTCGCCCAGAAACGCGCTCTGAGATTCAAGACGAATTCATGTCCGGTCACACCCCCATCATCTGTGCCACCATTGCGTTCGGTATGGGCATCGATAAATCCAACATTCGCGCCATTTACCACTACAATCTCCCGAAATCACTCGAGAACTATACTCAAGAAATTGGCCGTGCCGGACGCGATGGCGAACCTGCAACCTGCGAACTCCTTGCGTGCCAAGATGATACCCGAACCTTAGCAAACTTCACTTACGGTGACACCCCCCAAGCAGATGCACTCCGTGCCATTCTTCGTATTCTTCTTGATCATCCGGAGAATGGTGAATTTGACATCTCCACCTACGAGCTTTCACGTTCTCACGACATTCGCCCATTGGTGATTAGCACCCTCCTCACATACCTGGAACTCGAGGGCTATCTTAAAGCAACTTCCCCGTTTTACTCCACCTATAAAGTCGCCTTCACGCGTAATCTTGATCATCTTCTCAAGGGATATCACGCTGATCAAAAAAGCTTCCTCACCCAACTCTTCGAGACTGGTAAAAAGGCCTACAAGTGGATCGAGATCAACCCCATCGAAGCAGCACTAGAAATCAACGAGCCTGTCGAGAAAATCCGCAAAGCCATTGGCTATCTCGAAGACCTTGGGGACCTCGCAGTGAAACCATCCGGCGTCCGCCAAGGATATCGACTCTTGAAAAAGCCTGACGATCAAACGGCCTTAGCTCAACGTCTAGTTGATCTCTTCGAACGCCGCGAAGCCTCAGACCTCGAGCGCCTACAGCAAGTCGTCGATCACGCACTCGCCCCTACCTGCCTTTACCAATCTCTCCTGTCTCACTTCGGTGAAGAAATGCCACCCTGTGGCCATTGCTCCCGATGCCTCGGGGACATGCCGTCTTTAAATCTTCCGTCCGATCCCGTCCCCGAAATCATGACAGAGGAAATCGAAACTCTCCAAAGCCTCATCGCCGAAAAGCAACCTGGCCTTCGCAGCCCTCGTCAACTCGCTCGATTTCTCTGCGGCATGACCTCGCCAGCAACAAGCTACTCCTGGTATCTCCCGGAAGGTGCTCGTCGTAAAGTTCGCCTAACTTCCCACGATGCGTACTCCATGCTCGAGAATCATCCCTTTCAACAAGTTCTTGGGCTCTGCGAAACACAGATCATCGATTGATCGTTCCCGCCCAATACAACCCGAAGCTCCTCCTTGATTTTTAGCGTGCCCTCTTCCGCAGTGTTGCGCATCCTCATATCTAACAATGACCCATCAGGAACATTCTTCTCTCGCAGGACACACTGCCCTTGTCACAGGTAGTAGTAAGGGCTTGGGCGCAGGAATCGCCAGACAACTTGCCGCGAATGGAGCAAAGGTTGTCTTAAATGCCTTTAATCATATTGCGCCAGCAGAAAAAATCGCCGAAGAGATTATCGCTCAAGGTGGCCAAGCTATCGCCATTCAGGCCAATGTGATTGAGGAGAAAGATGTTCAACGCCTCATCGAGCGTGCCGGAAATGAACTTGGCCCTGTCGACATCATCGTCCCGAATGCAACGCCTCCTCAGCCACAAAAACCGATCGAGGAATACCAAGAGGACTTCTACCGATCGATGTATGACTTTTTTGTGCTGAGTCCTTTTCTGCTCGCTCAAGCGGCACTTCCCTCCATGAAGGCAAACCGCTGGGGTCGTTTTATTAACATTACCTCGGAAGTCTTTTCCTGCTCTAACCCGAATTTCTCCGCCTACGTAGCTGCCAAAGGCGGTCAAATCGGTTGGTCTCGGAGCATGTCAAAAGAACTCGCCGCATTTGGAATCACGGTCAACATGGTTGCGCCCGGGTGGATTCCTGTGGAAAGGCATGCTCATGACTCTCAGGAAGATAAGGAAAATTACCGATCCTCCATTCCAATCGGGCGCTGGGGCACTCCTGCTGATGTGGGTAATGCCGTGGCCTTTTTCGCATCAGACAATGCTTCATTTATCACAGGGCAGACCCTTCATGTAAATGGCGGGCTGACTCCATGGTGAGATTTTAATTAACAACACTTGACCGTTAGTCCTTATTTAGCGCAGATACTTTGTAACCATTCTCCCAGTTGAGCCGTCTTAATAGACAACGAAACAATACATCTCACCTACACTAAAAATGCACACATCACGCCACCGGGGTATGGCTAGAGAGCTAAAATTAAGCGCCTTATTTTTTATTATTCGCGGAGTTGGGGCACTCAGCTTTCTGGCGATTTTAGGGTGCCTGATCCACACTAAGGATATGGAGCTCATTCCAGCCTTGAGCATTGCATTTGGAGTTGCGGTGCTGGCCGGATTAACTTCTTTTTTCTTTGGCAACCGCGTTCGTTGTCAGCTCTGCCAATCACAGCTCATGCTGCATCGTAAGTGCACTAAGCATGAAAACTCATCGACCCTCTTCGGTAGCTATCGTCTCAAATTAAGTGTTTCCTCTCTTTTCGGGCTGAAATACATCTGCCCCTTTTGTGGTGAATCCTTCACTAACAAAGTGATCGAGGTGCCGCGCGGCGAGCATGTGCCAATTGAAAATCTTCAACGAACCACACAACACCGCCCGGTTCAGTCCATACGAAGAGCTGGAAATACCCCTAAGAAAAACGCTTAACTCAGCGAGTCTAGGCTGCTGATAGATGATCTCCACTGAAAAAAAAGCTGCTCTAAGGGCACGCATGTTGGCTTCAGGGATTCTGGAAGAAGAACTCGTAGAAACATTTATTCGCGGTTCAGGAAGTGGGGGGCAGAAGATCAATAAAACATCTTCCTGTGTTTTTCTAAAACACCCTCCTACTGGCTTGGAAGCTAAAGTTCAACGGGATCGCTCACGCGAAATGAACCGCTACCTCGCAAGGAAGGAGCTCTGCGATCAGTTGGAAGAAAGAATCCTCGGTAAAAAATCCGCGCGTCAACAAGCACGTGAGAAAATCCGCCGAAGCAAGCGGCGTCAATCCCGCCGCCAACGTGCCAAAACAGTTTCACTCAAGCGCAGACAAGGGCAAAAAAAGTCACTGCGTAGATCACCGAGTGCTTCTGAATAGATTTCGTATTTCTTAGTTGTCCCAGTCCTCGCATGTTCGTTTAAATCTCTGCGATGCAAACTTACCTCGATCTCCTCACGGATGTGCTTAAAAATGGCGAAGAACGAGGTGATCGCACTGGAACTGGAACCCTCAGTGTTTTCGGTCGGCAAGCCCGCTACGATCTTCGTGAAGGGTTCCCATGCCTTACCACCAAGAAGCTCCACTTGCGCTCGATCATTCACGAGCTTCTCTGGTTCCTCAAAGGCGAGACGAACATTGCCTACCTTAAAGAGCATAAAGTTCGCATCTGGGATGAATGGGCGGATGAAAATGGAGACTTAGGGCCTGTCTATGGTCAACAATGGCGCTCATGGCCGTCTGACTCCGGAGACTCCATCGATCAGATCAAGCGACTCATCGAGGATCTTAAAAATAAGCCTACGTCTCGACGCCACATCGTCTCGGCTTGGAATGTCGGGAATGTTGATGCAATGGCCCTCCCTCCCTGCCACCTCCTTTTCCAATTCTACGTGCACGATCCCGAGTCCGAACGCCCCGGTCTTAGCTGCCAACTTTATCAACGGAGTGCGGATCTCTTTCTTGGAGTCCCTTTCAATATTGCTTCCTACGCGCTTCTCACTCAGATGATCGCGCAAGTCTGTGGTTATGAAGCGCGTGACTTCGTTCATACCTTTGGAGACCTCCATCTTTACTCAAACCATCTTGAACAAGCTCGCACCCAACTCTCTCGCGAACCGATGAAGCTGCCCCAAATGAAGCTGAATCCAGAAGTGAAAGACATCGATTTTTTTACTTTTGAAGATTTCGAACTGGTCGGCTACGAAGCACACCCGCACATTAAAGCCACAGTCGCCGTATGAATCTCACTGGAATTGTCGCAATGACCCCCGAACGCGTCATCGGGAAAGATGGAGGCCTTCCATGGCATCTTCCAGACGACCTAAAGTTCTTTAAAAGGCACACCATGGGGCACCCGATCCTCATGGGGAGAAAGACCTTTGAATCTATTGGTCGGCCTCTTCCGAAACGCGAAAACATTGTTCTCACCACTAACCCCGCTTGGCATCACGATGGAGTTGAAATCATCCATCACCCCCGAGATATCAAGGATCATCCGCTTATCAATCAGCAGGTTTTTGTCATTGGCGGTGCTCAGATTTACGAATTCCTCATGCCTCTGATGTCTGACCTCGTAATCACACACATCAACAAATCCTACGAAGGTGATACCTACTTCCCTGAATATCAAGACCACTTTCCTAAGAGTGAGTTGATCTTGGAACAAACAGACTTCACCATTCGGAGACACTTCCGATAACTCAAAAAGCCCCCCACCCCACTCCTCAATTATGGCCACCTCCTTTGAACTGACCGGCACCCTGAAAGTGCTCGAAGACACCCAGACCTTCGCCAGCGGATTCTCCAAGCGTGAATTCGTTATCGAAGTCCCCGATGGACAATACCCGCAGATGGTGAAATTCGAAACCGTCCGTGATAAGATCGAACAGCTCGACAGCTTCAGTATCGGTGAAACCCTCAAAGTGACGTTCGACATCAGAGGTAACGAATACAAAGGCCGCTACTACGTGAACCTCAACGCTTGGAAAATCCAATCCGAAGGTGGCAGTAACAATGGTAGTGCTCCGCAAGGCGCGAATGACGACCCTCCTCCGGGAGCATTTGATAACAGCTTCGATAGCGAGCCTGAGCCAAGCGACGACGACATTCCATTTTAAGAAATATCCTTATTCGAAAGCCCCGAACCGTCTGCGGTTTGGGGCTTTTTTATGTGTCCTGAAAAAATGTCACGAACCGGCGAGGGTTCTCGTAATACCACATTGGGAAAGACAACGCTCAGGAGACCTTAAATTCCCCTTCTCCATAGTCCACTAGGGAAGTTTCGAAGGGTGTTCCTTATATTATAGAAAATTGCGCCACAGATCCATCCGCGAAGATTTACGAAGTTCGTGGTTGGGAAGTCCTCCAAAATGAAGTCTCCCCAAGCTCAGCGTTTTCCGTGTGTTTACGGGGTTTGAAATCCCCGCAATTAAGAATTTCACACCTTCCCAAAAATCCCTTTCCAAAAGCACTTGCACCAACCCATTCCCTAGACTCTACTCACACCCGCCTTGACGAACGCAATCCTTGCTCTTGAAGACGGCCGGATTTTCCGGGGTCGTGCCTTTGGTCACACCGGAACCACATCCGGAGAAATTTGCTTTAATACCTCGATGACGGGGTATCAGGAAATTATCACGGACCCCTCCTATCGTGGGCAAATCGTGACGATGACTTACCCCTTGCAGGGGAACTATGGGGTTAACGCGGCAGACGCCGAATCCTCTCAACCGCATGTCCGCGGATTCGTGATCGGCGAGCTCTGTGAGCTCCCCTCGAACTGGCGCTCCGAACAATCACTTTCGGAATACTTCACCGAGCATAAGATCATCGGGATCGAGGATATTGACACCCGAGCTCTCACCAAACACCTCCGCTCTGCTGGAGCGATGCGAGCGATCATCACAACCGAGCTATCAGATATTGAAGCCGTCAAAGCCGCAAACGATTCTCCTCCAATGGAAGGGAGCGACTTTGTCAAGGAAGTCTCCACCGATAAACCTTATCTGTGGGAGGGCGAATCTCGCCTCTGGACGATTCCAAGTGTCACCACTCAGCAAGAGACAAATCACATCGATCTCCCGCCGGTCAAATATCGCATCGTGGCACTCGATTTCGGGATCAAATATAACATCCTCCGTTCTCTTCGCCAATCCGGCCTTGAAGTGACGGTCATGCCCTCCACCACCACTGCTGAGGAAGTCCTCGCAAAAGACCCTGACGGCATTTTTCTTTCAAATGGTCCTGGTGATCCTGCAGCTCTTACCTACGTGCACGAGGAGGTTAAAAAGCTGATCGGTCAAAAACCTATCTTTGGCATCTGCCTTGGTCATCAAATCCTCACACACTGTTTTGGGGGCACCACATACAAACTGAAATTTGGCCATCGTGGCGGAAACCATCCCGTTCAAGATTTACGTGACGGCTCCGTTGCGATCACGGCGCAGAACCACGGTTTCGCGACTGATCAAGAGTCTCTTCCTGAGTGCATGGAGATCACACATATCAACCTCAATGATCAAACGGTTGAGGGCATGCGCTGCACAAAGAACCCCGTCTTTTCAGTCCAGCACCACCCTGAGGCTGCTCCGGGACCCAATGACGATAAGAACCTCTTCGACGAATTCGTCGAGCTCATCGAGGCTTCCAAATAATTTTCACCGAAATGAATACCATCATCTGTGGCCTCCAGTGGGGCGATGAAGGAAAGGGCAAGATTGTCGATTTCCTCACCGAAGAAGCTGATCTCGTCGTGCGCGGCCAAGGCGGAAACAACGCCGGTCACACTGTGATCGCAAAGGGCAAAAAATACGTCCTCCACCTCATCCCTTCTGGCATCCTCTGGGAAAAGCAGTGCGTCATCGGAAACGGAGTTGTTCTTGATCCAGTCGGCCTTTGCAAAGAGATCGAAAGCCTCGAAGCAGAGGGCGTCCCCATTAATCCGGAGCAACTCCTCATTTCAGATCGAGCTCACGTCGTGCTTCCCTACCACCGCGAGCTCGATGCCGCCCGGGAAATGTCCCTCGGAGACAAAAAGATCGGCACCACCAAGCGCGGTATCGGCCCCACATACGCTGATAAGGCGAACCGAATTGGACTACGGCTTGCAGATTTTCGTGATCCCACAAAAGCAAAGGAACTTATCGCGCTCCGTCTCGAAGAAGCAAATCGCGTCCTCAGTCACCACGACCTACCGACTTTTGAAATGGAAGCTGTTCTCGCCGAAGTAGAATCCTCTATTGACCGACTTCGCCCACACTTCGCGAACGTCATCCCGACCGTTCACGAGGCTTGGAAAAAAAACGAAACCATCCTCTTTGAGGGTGCCCAAGGCACCTTCCTTGATATTGACTTTGGCACGTATCCATTCGTTACCTCTTCAAACACGACCTCCGGCGGCGCTTGCACCGGTTCAGGTTGCCCCCCGCACGCCATCGATCGTGTTGTCGGCGTTTGTAAAGCTTACACCACGCGTGTGGGCTCAGGTCCTTTCCCCGCGCAGAATGATGAAATCGCCGAGTTTTTCCATAGCCGCGGCATGGAATTCGGAGCAACAACCGGTCGACCACGTCGCTGCGGCTGGCTCGACACAGTCCTCATCAAATACGCCGTTATGGTCAATGGTGTCACTGATCTTGCCGTCACCATCCTCGATGGACTCGACGAGCGCGAAACAATCAAAATTTGTGTCGCCTACGAGATCAATGGTGAAATCCACGAGTACCCCCCTGCCGAGCGCGAGCACTGGGATGTCATTAAGCCGATCTATCAAGAAGTTCCCGGCTGGCAATGCGACACCACCGGCTGCCGCAGCTACGAGGATCTCCCCCAACTTGCGAAAGATTACCTCGGCCGCATCGAAGAGCTCACTGGCGCACCCGTAAGTTACATCGGAGTTGGGCCAGATCGTGAACAAACGATCATTCGCTGATCGCTAAGACATATAAATGAACGAAGAAACCGGCAATCCCAATCACATTGCCATCATCATGGATGGGAATGGGCGTTGGGCAAAAGCTCGCGGGCTTCCTCGCAAAGAAGGCCATCGGGCTGGAGCAGAATCAGTGCGTGAAGCAGTCGAGGCCTGCGCCGAGATGGGGATCGACTACCTCACTCTTTATGCGTTTTCCTCTGAAAACTGGAATCGACCCAAGGCAGAAATCACGGCACTTATGAATTTGCTTGAGCGCTTCCTGAAGACCAAAGCTCGCGAGATCGCCCAGAAAAATGTGCGCCTTAAAGCAATAGGTCGGCTCAACCTTCTTCCAGAAAAGACACGCCGCGAACTTGATTCTGCCATTGCAGACACCGCCGAAAATACAGGCCTCACCCTTATTCTTGCTCTTTCCTACGGAAGTCGCGAAGAAATTGTCGATGCGGTCAAGTCCCTCGTTCAGCAAGCGCGATCTGGCGAACTTACTGAAGATGAGCTTACTAGCGAAATTTTTTCACAAAACCTCTACACCAGTGAGTGGCCAGATCCAGACCTTCTCATCAGAACATCCGGCGAACTCCGTCTTTCGAACTTCCTTCTCTGGCAGCTGAGCTACGCAGAATTCCACATCTCAGAAAAAAATTGGCCGGATTTTAAAAAATCTGATCTTCACGAAGCGGTGCAAATTTATGCTCGCAGACATCGCCGCTTCGGAAGAGTCTAACCGCGCACCGTGAGCGACGAATTTGAACATACAATTCTCCTAGTCGACCCTGACCTCGACTACCTTGATTGGGCGACTAAACATCTCGCGGCAGATGGAGTTCAAATCCTCCGCTGTGATGTCGCCGACAAAGCACTCAAAGTTATCGAAAAAGCAAAAGTCGATCTTGTCATTGCCGATCTCCAGCTTGAGCCTTTCACTGGTCTCGAGCTTCTCTCTCGCGCCAGAGCGTCATCGCCTGAGAGTGTCGTCGTTCTTACCGCGGGATTCCCCACTACGAGCCAAATCATCGAATCCACCCAGCGTGGCGCCCATGATGTTCTTCGTAAAGAGTCACTATCTTTTGAGCTCCGAGTCATCGTCGAATCTTGCCTGCAAACCATCGATCAACGCCGCACTGCAAATGCTGAAGGAGATTCCACGCCAGCACTCGAAGGGAAAAACACGATCATCGGCGCTTCAAGGCCTCTGCAAGACGTCCTCAAGATCGTCGGCCGCGTTGCGCGTTCAATTGCTCCCGTCCTGATCACTGGCGAGAGCGGTACCGGGAAAGAGCTCGTCGCAAAATCGGTTCACGATTTTTCACCTCGTCGTAAGAAGGAAATGCTCGTGATTAATTGCGGCGCCATTCCTGAAAATCTTCTCGAATCCGAACTCTTCGGCCATGAAAAAGGATCCTTCACGGGAGCCCACGCTCGTCGTTCAGGGAGATTTGAAGATAGCCACGAGAGCACCCTTTTCCTTGATGAAGTCGGCGATCTTCCCGCATCCGTCCAGGTGAAACTCCTCCGTGTTCTGCAGGATGGGACTTACTCCCGCGTTGGCTCTAATGAAGTCCAAACCACCGACGTGCGAATTGTCACTGCGACTAATAAAAACCTCGCCGCTGAAGTGAGCGCAGGTCGCTTCCGTGAAGATCTCTACTACCGACTCAACGTGGTAGAAATCGCCCTCCCGCCACTCCGCAAACGCATCGAAGACGTTCCTCTCCTTGCTGAATTTTTTCTCGATCGTATCGCTCGGCGAAATGGCACCGCCCGCCTCCAACTTTCTGGAGAAGCCGTCGACCACCTTCAAAAACACAGCTGGCCTGGGAATGTCAGGGAGCTTGAAAACACCATGGCTCGTGCATGCGCCTTGTCAGCAAGCGATGTCCTTCTCCCTGAAGATATTCCTTTCACAAAGGGTCCAGTCAGCAGTGAAACAACTTTAGAAGGAGCGTTTGATGCCATCATCAACTCCGCAGCCCGTGATGACCAAAGTGCTCTCGACCGCATGCGAGATGAGCTCATTCGCTATGCCCTTGAGCAATCCGATCACGATCCATCAGATGCTGCCGACTTATTGGGAGTCACCCCTGCAATCCTTAAGAAGTGGAAGCCGGAAGGTTAACTTCCCGACCTCTCTATCGAGCCTTTTCATCCCCTCTCTAAGAGAATGAATTCATCGCGAACGTCTTTCTCAAAACAGGTCCAGAAAATGTCGGTGTGACGAGATTGCACAATCAAGGGAATGATTCGCCATTTTCATCATTCCCCTTCTCTCAAAAACAACCAAAGTGAACTTATGCGCCTCCTAATTGCCACCATGATCTTTTCGACCGCTCTCCTTTCCGCGCAGGAAAAAAAAGAGGAGAACAATGAGCCCCCCCAAACCGTCACTCAGGAAGACTCTGTCACCATCGATGGTGTTAAAGTCGACTACACCACGACTGCCTCACTTCTAAAACTCAAGACTTCAGACAGTAAAGATCGAGCATCCATTTTTCATGTCAGCTATCTCCGTAAAGGGGTAGAGAAAGCCCATAAACGCCCCGTGCTTTTCGCCTTCAATGGCGGGCCCGGTTCATCAGCGGTTTGGCTTCATCTTGGTGCTCTCGGCCCAAAAATCGTGCCGACCACTGAAGATGGCACGCAGACTCTCCCTCCGCCTCAAGAAGTCATTCCGAACATCTACTCCATTCTCGATGTCACTGATCTTGTCTTCATCGACCCTGTCTCGACTGGCTTCTCCCGTGCTGAAGGAAAAGCCAAGCCAAGCGAATTTCATGGCGTCGACGAAGACATCGAATCCGTGGGCGATTTTATCCGCCGTTGGACCACCGAAAATAACCGTTGGGCTTCGCCGAAATTCCTCCTCGGCGAAAGCTACGGTGGCATCCGCGCCTCAGGCCTCTCAAATCATCTCCAAGACAAACACGGAATGTCCCTTAATGGCGTCATCCTTCTGAGCCCCCTCATCGATTACCGAACCCTCCGCGGAAGCCAAGGCGACGATCTGTCTTACTCCGTTTTCCTCCCCGGAATGACCGGAACTTCCCACTACCATAAGAAGATCACTGGTGATCGTGATGCTCTTGTAAAAGCGGCCTACGATTTTGCCTTCGGTGACTATGCCGTCGCTCTGCTTAAAGGTTCGGCCATTTCAGCTGAAGAAAAAGCTGCAACTGCCAAAAAGCTTGCCGAGTTCACCGGCCTCCCCGCTTCACTTTTCGAGGAAACAAATCTCCGCCTCAGCACCACGCGCTATCGCAAAGAACTTCTCCGAGCCGAAGGGAAAGTCCTCGGGCGCTTTGATGCGCGTGTCGCTTGGCCCCTCGTCGATGAAAGTGAAGACGATGCTGCTTATGACCCATCCTATTCTGTCGTTTACGGCGCATTCGCAACGGCAATGAACGATTATCTGAGTCGCACGCTGAAGTGGAAAGGTCACCAGCCCTACAACATTCTCACGAGAAGTGTGCACCCATGGAATTGGGGAGCAAAGAATTCCATCACCAATATGTCCCGGCACGTCGAAAGCGCGCTTAGAAATAACCCCGACTTACGCTTCCTTATTCAGAGCGGCTACACTGATCTCGCCACCCCGCCGGCAAACGTCCAGCACAGCGTTAATCATCTCCACCGCATCCCGGGCGAACGTCGCAATGCCATCGATTTTGCCTACTACGAAGCGGGCCACATGTTCTACCTCAACCAGCCTGACCTCATCAAAATGCGGGCTGATCTTGTCGAATTCATCACGGCCAAGTAAAAATGAACTCGGACTATCAACGCTCAATTTCATAGGAGTCGGAATTGTCGATCTCGTATTCGGAGTCATGTCATTCCTAATTGCTAGCCGTGGTAAGAGAGACCGCTACCCTCGCTGCGCTCGCTTTGTAAAATAGCCGTCTTTTCAATCGCCGTCTTGATCAATCGTCAATAGATTATTTCCATGTCAGACCTGAGCGATCACCCCCTCGTTGCCGACCGCCTAGCTAGGCTGCGCTCCGTAGACTGCACGCCGGAAGAATTCCGACGTCACGTCGTTGATATCGCTCGCCTTCTTGTTCTCCCAGCGACCGCGCATTTGCCAACCGCACCATGCCAAGTCACTACTCCGCTCCAAAAGATGACCGGGATGAAGCTCGCGAGCCCGGTGATTCTCGTCCCCATTCTCCGTGCTGGTCTCGGCTTGAGTGAGGGTTTCCATCAGCTCCTCCCTGAAGCTGCCATCGCACACTACGGCATGGCGCGTAACGAAGAGACCTTAGAGGCGGAAGTCTACCTTGAGAAATTCCCAGCTAGGCTCGAGCGAGCAGAGGTTATCGTTCTTGATCCCATGCTCGCCACCGGCGGGAGTGCTATCGCAGCGATTGACGGACTCAAAAAGCATGGAGCTCAATCACTCCACTTCGTCTGCCTCGTCGCCAGCCCCGAAGGAATGATTCGCCTAAAGGAAGCTCACCCTGAAGTCCCGATTACTTGCGCCGCGATTGACGATGGCCTCAACGAGGCGGGTTATATCCTCCCCGGCCTAGGCGATGCAGGTGATCGTATCTTCGGGACGATCTAAAATTTGTCATTCTCTCTTCGTTCGACTACAATTCTCTCGTGCGCACGGTTTTCTTCATGATCAATCTCCTCTTGGTTTGTCCAATCTTGGGGGAGCAGGTGACGTGGGATGCGATTAAACGAACGACCGGGTATAAGGCCGCCAAACTTGACCTCTCCGGGCATCTCCCAGAGCTTGCGATTCCAAAAATCCAAGCGCTTCTTGAAACGAAAGAACTTACATCGGAAGCCTCGAGATTCCTCATCCAGCTCCTCGGAGAATCTCAAGTCCGCGCCGGCTTCGCCTCTGAGGCTCTCAAAAACCTCAACTCAGAAGACTCACAAAGCCTCCAGTGGCGAGCTCACGCTCTGATTCAGCTCGGCAAACTTCGAGAAGCAGAGAAAACTCTCACAAAGATCCAAGGGTTAGACCCTATTCGACAGCGTGCCCTGATCCTAACATCACTTGATCAAGCAGAGGATGCCCTCGTCTTGCTCAAGCCACTTGTCAAAGAAGACGCCACCGCACGCCTCCAAGCCATCGCTGCTCACCTCGACCTAGGAGAGCTCGATATGGCCGAAGCACTTCTCAAAGAGAACAAAACGATTGATGAAGATAATTCACTCAAGCGTTTCCTGACTGGACGCCTCCAACTCGCAAGAGGTCAGCGGCTCCCAGCGATGGGCACCTTTCAAACTCTCCTCAACCCTACGGAGGAGGATCAAAAGCTCTCCGCTGATCTTACCGATGCCGCGCTCATTCTTCTTGTCGACAGCACTGCTCTTGACGGGAATGAAATCGCAGCAGTGGCAACCATTATTGATTTCCTGGAAAAGTCTCCTTCTTCGCCCCGCCTCTCTGATCTTTTTTCCAGGCTAATCACTTGGTCAGAATTTGTCCCAACGGACGTCCTTCAAAAGTGGTCGCAGCCTCCAGTTGCTCAGACTAGAGCGCTTCTACCATACTTACAGAATCTCGATGCACCCATTATTCCAGCTCCTCGTGCTGCATGGTCCCTCTATCTCAACGGGCTGAATTACCTTAAGGGTGAAGACACCCGTTACGGCCGAGAGTTGATCGCTCGTGCCTTTATGGTAATGCCTGATGAGCTCATCGACCTTCGGCAACGTGCTTTGATTGAGCTTGGGCTTCACCATCTTGAAGAAGGTCGCCCTGGCGATGCTCTTGGACTTTTCCGCATTCTCTCTCAAGAATCTAGTCTTGGTGAAATACGAGCCATCGCATCTAGCCTCGAAGGCGCTGCTTCATTTGCGTTGCAAGACCCCAAGCAAGCAGCCGTGGCATTCACCGAAGCGAACAGGATTGCGAAACAATTCGGCAATGACACACTCATTAAAAATACCGAAATCAACGCGTCGCTTAGCCAACTCCAAGCAGGATTGAAAACCGATTTGGAAAAGGAGGGAGAAATCTCAGCGGCAATTCTTCAACTCGAACGAGGTCTCCTTTTTGCGAACCGCAACGATCCTCGTGCCCGAGACTATCTCTCCCAGTTCATCTCCCGTTTCACAAAGCACCCGAGACTCAACGAAGCTCGCCTCGCACTCGCTGAAAGCTCCGTTTTCACCTCTCCCCGCAATCCCAGCCTCGCTCGAGAGCAGCTCGAAAAATTACAATTCAAACCAGAGGCACTTGATTTCCAAGTCCGGAAAATCTCCTGCCTTCTTGAGCTCTCCTGCCTTTTAGAGGGGAAAATGGGATTTGCGGAAGCGGAGCAATTCTTACTCGAAAATAAAGGACATCCTGCGGGAGCTCAAATCCTCTTCCGCCAAGGTCGTGCCCACACCAGCAATCAGGAAAGCCCGCTCGCCTTCATCGTTTACGAACGGCTCCTAGACGCCTTTCCCGATAGTGAACTGGCCGATCCTGCCCGCATGCTCAGCGCACAAGCGGCATTCTCTGTCGGCAACGAGGCCGCTGAAAATAAAGCCTTTCAGCGCTATGAGGAACTCATCATCAATAACGGTCCTCTTGCCAATGAGGCCGCCATTGAGCGCGCCAGCCTTCGGATCGAGCGTGGTGAATTCATCGTTGCACTCAGTGAGCTGGAAGCGCTCTTGAAGAAAAAAAATCACCCCTTGAGCGACTATCGCCGCCTCTTAGTCCTTGCTGCAAAAGCTGCTTCCAGCTCGAACCAAGGCGAAAAAGCTCTTAATTACTACGATCAAATACTCACCCAGGAAAACCTCCCGCCGAGTTCGTTCAATCGCGCCTCATTCCTGAAAGGCCAACTCCTTGAGTCACTCGATCGTCCGATGGATGCACTTGAGGCATACAACAAGGTGATCTATCTCAATCTCGACCCTGATCAAACCAGCGATCTGGAGTGGGAATATCACCGCCGAGCAGCTCTCGACGGAGCGCTCCCACTCTTAGAACGACTTGGAATGTGGGAAGCAGCCTACGAAACAGCTCTGAGAGTCTCAAAATCTGGAGGCCCCAGTGCAGAACGTGCCGCTCAACGAGCCAAGAAAATCCAGCTTGATAAACAGCTTTTCGATACGGCACGTTAGTCCTCAATCCTTTTAAAATCGCTGGACAGAAGCAGAAACCCACGGCAGCGTCCCGCCGATGACGAAACCTAAGCTTTTCAGTCCTGGTCCAGTCGATGTTGCCCCGGAAACGTATGCAGCCATGGCCGGCCCGGCCATCGGTCACCGCGGTGCAGACTTCGAAGAACTCTACGCTTCACTCCGACCCGGCCTTCAAGCCATTGTCGGAACTTCCGATCCAGTCTTCACCTCCACCTCCTCAGCTTGGGGGGTCATGGAAGGTGCGATTCGCAACCTTGTTCAGAAAAAAGTTCTCAACCTCTGTTGCGGCGCCTTCTCCGACAAATGGTTTTCTGTCGCTCAGAGTTGCGGAAAAGAGGCTGAAAAGATTCAAGTCGAGTGGGGTCAGCCTATCGACCCCGAGGCGGTGCGCGAGAAACTCGCAGAAGGCGACTTTGATGTCGTCACCCTCGTTCACAATGAAACTTCCACCGGGGTTCTTAATCCTCTCAAGGAGATTGCAGAAGTTGTAAAATCCTTTGATGACGTTCTGCTGGTTGTCGATACTGTTTCATCGCTGACCGCGATGCCAATGCATTTCGATGAATACAAGATCGACGTTCTCCTTGCCGGCGTCCAGAAGGCAATCGCCCTTCCTCCAGGCCTTGCTGTTTTTGCGGTCTCTGATGCCGCACTCGAGCGGGCCTCCCAAGTTGGAGATCGCGGCTACTACTTTGATTTCGTCGAGTTCTCAAAGAACGACGCCAAGGACAACACCCCATCCACTCCTGCGATCCCTCATCTATATGCTCTAAAAGAACGTCTCGATGTCATGCTCGCCGAAGGGCTCGATCATCGATTCGCTCGTCACACCAAAACCAATGCCATGGTTCACGCTTGGGGTGCTAAGCACGGATTCGAACTCCTCGCCCCGGAAGGTTATCGCTCGAAGTCCCTTTCTTGCTTCGTGACTCCAGAGAATCTCGATCAAGGTGGTTGGATCAAGTCCGTCATCGCAAACCACAGCTTCGCCATCAACGGCGGCTACGGAAAGATCAAGGGCAAGACTTTCCGCATCTCAAATATGGGGAATGAAACCCCAGAAACGATGCAGGAACTTTTTGATGCACTCGACTCGGAACTTCCAAAATTCCTGAGCTGAAAACCTCAAGTTTCCAAACTTTTAAAAGCCCGCCCAGATAAGGCGGGCTTTTTGTTGCTCACAGCCAAAAGACCTCTCACCCCCCCTCTTTTTAGCGAAAAAAACGAGATTACCTTTTCATCAAGCATATCGAGGAGAACACACCACTGTTGCAAAAAAACAAAGGAGACTTCAAAAAAGTCGAATAAGTATGCCAAACTCGATTTCTAGAAAAGAGTGGCAGTCCCACAAGGACTCGAACCTTGAATGACTGAATCAAAATCAGCTGTGTTACCGATTACACCATGGGACTAGCGCAATGACACTCACGTGTCGGCGGCGGATGTTTAATTTCACTTGATGAGCTTTGCAACATCGAAATCAACGAAATTTCCATCCTTTCCACTGAGGTTCATTTCGAACAATACCCCTCTAGGGATTCATGAACTTCAACTCATCCAGAAAGCCACCCACTTTCGGTTGTGCCGCTCTTTTCCTCCTCTCTTTGGGAATTATGAACGTCCTTCTCTACGCTCAAAACGCTCACGCAGATTTTGCGGGCTGGTGACGCGAAATTCTTGCGCTGATCGTTCTTTTAGGAACCGGCACACTTTATCTTTCCTTCTTGCCGCTTTCGGAATCATGCGCAAAGAAAAACCTGCCGCTTGAAGCTGGGTTTCCCCAACAATCGCGATCGGTCTCGTTTTGATGCTCCTCTGAAGCGAATCAGGATATTCCCACTCATCCCCCTTGACCTCGCGCCTCGAAATCGTGAGCTTCCTCCTGCCCATGGACTACGCCCCACTCATTGAAAAGCGGACTGCTCGCCTTGCTGAAATCGAGGAATTGATGAGCGACCCCGAGTTCTTCAACGATCAAAAAAATTCCACCGCCGTGATGCGAGAACATCGAAGCCTCAAAAAGCTTCTCGATCTCTGGGCTGAGCACCAACAGATTTTGAGTGATATCGAAGGAAATGAGGAGCTCGCAAAAGGCGATGATCCAGAATTCGCCGCGATGGCAGAAGAAGAACTCATCCCCCTACGTGAACGTGAGGAAAAAATCTTCGAAAACGTCCAATACGCCCTTCTCCCTCGTGACGAAGCCGAAGATCGCGATGCTCTCTTAGAAATCCGAGCCGGAGCAGGTGGAGACGAAGCCTCCCTCTTTGCGGGCGAGCTCATGAAGCTCTATCAACGCTACACCGAAAACCGCGGCTGGAAATGCGAACACCTCGAGAGCTCACCCTCCGATGTTGGCGGCTTCAAGGAAGTCATTCTCAAAATTACTGGTGAAGAGGTTTTCCGCTTCCTGAAATACGAATCTGGAGTCCACCGCGTGCAGCGCGTGCCGGCTACCGAAACTCAGGGCCGAATCCATACCTCTACCGTCACTGTCGCGGTCCTACCTGAGGCTGAGGAGGTGGATGTCCAGCTTAAGCCCGAGGAGCTCCACATCCAAGCCACGCGCTCTGGTGGACCTGGTGGTCAGCACGTCAACACCACGGACTCAGCGGTTCAGGTGACCCACCTCCCTTCCGGAATCCAAGTAAAATCCCAAGACGGCCGCAGTCAGACCCAGAATAAGGAAAAGGCTCTTCAAATCCTCCGAGCTAAGCTATTCGAGGCTGCCCAGCGTGAAGCCCACGAAAGCTACTCCGCGCAGCGTAAATCACTCGTAGGTTCCGGTGATCGCTCGGAAAAGATCAGAACTTATAATTTCCCTCAATCTCGTGTCACTGATCACCGCATCAATTATACTTCGCACAATATCGAGGGGATTATGGGAGGCGATATCAACGAATTCACCGACCACCTGCAGAAAGTGGAAATGGAGCAAAAACTGGCTGAAGCCGAAATTGCTTAATCACATGAATTCGGTAGTTATTCACACTCGATTCACATGACCACAATTCTTGATGTCCTCGAAAAGGGGGCAAAGTTTCTCACTTCAAAAGGAATTGAAGACGCTCGACTCAATATGGAGCTGCTCGTCGCTCACGAGCTTGGTTGTCAGCGTATGGATCTTTATCTCCGCTTTGACCAACCACTCTTAGAGTCCCAGTTGTCATCATTACGTAAAAAGCTTAAAAAAAGATCAGAAAGGACTCCACTTCAGCATATTAACGGATTGGTTAATTTCCACTCAAGCGATTTCCAGAGTGACTCACGGGCCCTCATCCCAAGACCTGAAACCGAGGAGCTGGTCGACCTCACTTTAACAAAGAAATTCCCCCAACCTGCCCGAATTCTAGATTTAGGCTGCGGATCTGGAGTGATCGGCATCTCCCTCGCCAAAAGCCTTGGCGAGGGTTGTCGCGAGTTGGTCTTGGCGGACTTATCCACAGACGCCCTCAGCCTAGCTCAAGAAAATGCCGACTCTTTAGGTATCCAGGCCACGATGATCGAGAGCAATCTCTTCTCCAGTCTCGACGGCAAATTTGACCTCATCGTTGCTAACTTACCGTATATTGCTGAAACCGAGCGATCTGAGCTCAGCCCTGAAGTTCTCCACGATCCCGAAATGGCGCTTTTCAGTGGTCAAGATGGGCTCGATTTGCTGCGGAAATTCTGCGTTCAAGCCCCTGATTACCTTCAACGTGAAGGTCTTGTTGCTCTTGAGGTCGGACACCAGCAAGGAGAGGCTGTCCGCAAGCTCCTTGCTGACAGTGGGCTCAAAGATTGCTGGGTGGAATCAGACCTCTCCGGAATCCAGAGGTTCCCGATGGCCCGCAGGTGACCACGCACGAACTTCCGCCTAATATCAACACTCCGGACGTGCATTTCCTAGAATCCGTGGTTCTCTTCTCTCGTGAGCTCACTTGACGTCCAAGAAATTCGATCCCAGTTCCCTATCCTTGAGCAAACCGTTCACGGGAAGCCGCTCGTCTATCTTGATAATGCGGCCACCTCACAAAAGCCGCTTTCAGTTCTAGATGCGTCACGCAACTATTACGCGGGTTACAACTCCAACATTCATCGCGGAGTCCACCACCTCTCGCAATGCGCCACTGCGGCGCACGAGCAAGCTCGTGAAACGATTGCAAAGCATTTGAACGCGAAGAGATCAGAGGAAATCATCTTCACATCCGGAGCGACAGACTCGATCAATATCATTGCGTCCGCGCTCGGACGATCCAGCGTATTCGAAGAAGGTGACGAGATCATCATCTCCGGTTTAGAGCACCACTCAAACACCGTGCCCTGGCAAATGCTCTGTGAACGAGTGGGAGCAACCCTCAAAGTGATTCCCGTGCTTGAAGATGGCACTTTGGATCTTGGAGCTTATGCACAACTACTCTCATCTCGCACCAAGCTGGTAGCAGTCAGCCACATCTCCAACGCCTTTGGGACTGTGAATAACGTTACACACATTTGTTCACAAGCCCAGAAGCACGGCGCCCTCACCCTCATTGATGGCGCTCAGTCTTTACCGCACATGAAGATTGATCTTCAGTCAATTGATTGTGATTTTTACGTATTTTCAGGACACAAAGTGTATGCGCCTACCGGTATTGGAATTCTCTACGGTAAGCACAATTTACTCTGTGAAATACCTCCATCTCGTGGCGGCGGTGAGATGATTAAAGAAGTCACCTTTGAAAAGACGACTTACAACGATCCGCCGTTTAAATTTGAAGCTGGAACTCCCAATATCGAAGGAGGCATTGCACTCGCGGCAGCTCTAGACTTTGTGAATAAGTTGGGAATAGAGAACATCTCTTCTCACGAGGATGAGCTGATTAAACGCGCTGCTGAGGTCGTTAATTCACAAGGCGGAGCGACCGTTTTCGGGCCTGACGACCGCGCCGGCGCGTGCTCATTCAATTTCGAAGGAATTCACCACTACGATCTCGGCACCTTTCTTGACCAGATGGGGTTCGCTCTCCGGACTGGTCACCATTGCTGTCAACCGCTCATGGCCCGCTTCGGAATGACCGGGACACTCAGAGCCTCGTTCGCAGCCTACAACACTCTCGATGAAGTAGATCAACTTGGCGAAGCTCTTGAGAAAGCACTTCGAATGCTGCGATGAGGCGTTGATTTTTCCCGCTTCCGCGCCTAGGTCTCTCCCGTGACCATCACAGAGAAACAGCAGCAACTCCTCGAAGAACTCGACCTTTTCCAAGATTGGACGGAGCGATACGAATACGTGATCGGCCTCGGTAAGAAGCTCA
>JBDNAW010000092.1:0-17269 GCA_039768255.1 Akkermansiaceae bacterium
ATCTCAAAGAGTCCATACATGCTGAGTCCGAGGACAAACATGATGAGCATGAGAATCCAGACCACGGAAGGCTGCTGAAGTTGATATCCCCAACCGATCGCTTCGCCACCGCCACGCAGTGCGGCTTCACGGAAGAAGAGGAGAACACCCGCAATGACCCAGAAGGAAATGAGCACCCCGACGACGAAGGCTAGGCCATGGAGGACAATCTTTTTCTTATCCTCACCAGCTTGATTTACAAACCCCATGATCTTCAATCCAATGACGGGGAAGACGCAAGGCATGAGGTTGAGAATCATACCGCCGAGGAACATGAAGCCGAGAGTGGCGAAGAGCTTTCCGAGAGTGATCTGTTCGTAAAGCTCAGAGGGGGCCACTTCGCCAACTGAAATATTAGAGATAGCGAGTGCTTTGAAAGCACGATTGTCTTCCCAACCAGATTGCGATTTCAAAATACCTCCGAGGGTAGCGTAGTCGAAATCTTTCACCGCATCATCACCAGTAAATTTTGGGATACTGAGAATGTAACCTGCATCCGTCTTGGTGAGAGTTTGCCTAGAAGCGGAATCGGTGAGATTTGGGACATCCGCAAAGAAATAAACATCCTTCAGTTCAGAAACAGCATGGTCTCTCGGGGTGAGGACGAGCTCGATACTTTGGCCGAGATTCCGAACGGCAAGATTCCAAGCGGAAGATTCTTGAGGAGCCCTCTGGGCAGCAGCGAGTATCTCAACGGCTGCAGGAGAAGCCTTTACTTCGTCAGCGGCCATGACTGTAACTTCCAGCGGAAATCCGGTCTGGGAGTGTTTGTTGAAAACGCTTGGTTCTTGGACGCAATTTTTGGGATCGCAGATTTGCCATTTGGCGAAGGCTTTGAGGGTCGCCTTTTCTCCAGCTTGAATCCCTAATGGAGGAGTCAACTCGGTCAGGAAATGGTTTGTTCCTGGGTTTTTATAACTGCTGGCAACTCCATTATTTTTACCAATTTTAGGCACTGGGAAAATCAACTCACTGGCAGACCACCCAGCAGGAAGTTCCCACGTTAAGACAACGGGTTCACCCGGGGCGCCCGGATTTTTATAGTAAGAATACCAGCCCTGAGGATGGCTCAGCTTGAGGGAAACAAAGAAAGGCTCACCTGCCTTAAATTCCGTTGCAGAGCTGAGGAGTTCGAATTGCGTCTCGGCATCTTCAACCGCGACAGATGTCTCACCTTTCGGGGGAAGAGAGAATCCGCCAAGGTCGCCGGCTGGAGGTGGGGTGGCGTATTGATCATCGAAGGGGTCGACATCTTTAACATTCGCGAAGGTCAGGGCGCTAAATGCGAGGGAAAAAGTCAGCCAAGTCAGAGCTTTCATGGTTGCATTCATTTAACGTGAAGCGTCTGGGAGGGAAACTTTATTCCCAAAGAGATCGTTTTGTTTATTCTCACAATGTTGATCCCTGCAAAATCCTGACTCGTTTTATCATGAGCTTGGACTCCCACCATCCACGGAAATCGTTTCAGGAAAACCTCATCATATTTTCTGTCCATCATCCTGCGAGAGCACCCGGATATCCGTTTTCGGTCACTAATGTGGCGGCCTTGGTGGTGATCCCACCTTCTTTGGTGACTTGATCGACCGTCATGTAATCGGTGCGGTAGACCTCTGGGGTGATGGTGCAGAGCAGATAGCCGCGTCGCGCATTATGGTATTTCACGCCAGGATTGGCGGCTTTAAATTGATCAATACTGCCCCAAGCGTCCACGCCATTTCCGCCGGATGAAATGGAAGTCGTCACGTATTCCGTCGCCACTACCGGGCCTTCGGGCTTGAGATCATCGATGCGAAGATCGTGCGCCCAGTGGACGTGCACATCACCGGTAAGGACGATGGGGTTAAGCACCTTCCGGTCTGCAAAGAAGCGCATGAGGCATTCGCGCTCAGCAAGGTATCCGCTCCAGGAATCCATGGAATATTTGGGATCACCATTTTTACTGAGGTGGCCCTGTGTTCCCATCATGACTTGCTGTGGAAGGATGTTCCAAGTTGCGTGAGATTTGAGGAGACCATTGAAAAGCCAGTTTCGCTGGGTCTCGCCGAGGAGGGTATTATTTGGATTCCTAGCCGCATCGTTAAGAGGATCTCGGCCATCGCCGTTCGGCTGATCAGTGCGATACTGCCTGGTATCGAGAATATGAAACTCCGCGAGATTTCCGAAGGAAGCTCGGCGATAGAGATCCATGCGCGGGCCATATGGGAGGGATGATTCCCGTAAGGGCATCATTTCATAATAAACCTGATAAGCATTAGCTCGGCGGATGAGGAGCTCGGTGACGGAGACGCCTTTTTGCTCCGAGACGGCATCGGCGTAATTATTATCAACCTCGTGATCATCCCATGTCACAAGCCACGGGCAAGCGGCATGCATCGCGGCGAGGTGTGGGTCACTCCGGTATTGTGCGTAGCGGATTCGGTAATCGTGAAGCGATAAAATCTCGGGGCCAAGATGGGCGCGGATTTTTCCGTTTCGGCCGGAGGCATATTCGTAAATATAGTCACCCAGGTGGAAGACGAGATCAGGTGCATCGACCTTCATCTGCGCGTATGCGGTAAAGAGCCCTTGCTCGAAATTCTGGCAAGAAGCGACGGCGATTTTTAAAGAATCAACCTTTGCTCCCTCGGCAGGCATAGTGCGTGTTCGGCCAACTGCGCTGGTATGATCTGCGACTTGAAAGCGATAGAAAAACCAAGAATCAGCAGGAAGCCCTTCAGGAGTGACGTGCACCGAGTGGCCAAGCTGTGGGGTGGCGAGAGCAGTTCCTTTTTGAAGGATTTTTTTAAATTGGTCGTCAAGGGAGATTTCCCAAGTCACTTCGATGGCTTGCGGAGGGACTCCCCCACCAGGAATGAGCGGCTCTGGTGCAAGCTTCGTCCAGAGAACAACGCTGTGATGATCCGGATCACCGGAAGCGACGCCGAGGGAGAAGGGATTGGCCTGAAATTTCGGTGAAGATGATGCCGACTGACCGCGACCGAGGGATGGAATGGCTGCGAGTGATGCGGTATAGGCGAGGAAAAGTCGGCGAGTGGTCATTTCTGAAAACGTATTCCATGAGACTACGGAAAAAAATTCAGGAATTCACGCGGGAAAATGGAATCGCTGCGGAAAACGAAAGGAAAGGCTCTAAACCGGACAACAGAGGACAAAAGGTGAGACGACGAGAGCTTCGAATTGTTGCTCTTTGTCCTCTTCCCATTGCTGGGCATGGATGGCTTCGATTTTGACGAGGTCACCAGACTTGAGCCACTGGGCGACTTCTTCTTTTGAATCATGCGTGATCGCCACGCCTACGGTCTCAAGCTTGAGACTCGCATCGACAAAGAAAAGAGTATCCTTTTCGTAATGCGGCTTGAGGTAGCTCCAGTCGACTTGCCCCTTATACTTTGAGAGCTTCTCCTCCGTGGTGGACTCATCTTCCCCGAGGATTCCATATTTCATCTCATCAGACTGCTCGCTCATGAACCAACGATGGCTAAAAGAGGGTGGCAAATCAAGATCAGCGGCCTCGTCTTCTCTTGCCGGGGCGATGGTCAATGGCCCCATCACCATCACGGTCTTCGCCGAATTCGACAGGCATCTCGAAGTAAACACCAGCGCGGCGACCCGCTTGGACATGCTCAGAGTAGTTTTTCTTTTCCGTCGTCTTCATGAAAATGTCATTCGCCTCCTTCATCGCTTTTGTGATGTCTTGGCGAGAAGCATCGAGTGAAAGTTGTGCGAGGATCGTTCCCTTCTGACCAAAGGGATCAGGATTAATGAGATAGATGCCCTGTAATCCTTTTTCTTTCGTAATAAGGTGGGTCCATTGCTTCGGGTCCATCTCGAGATCGTAGTGGAAACGGCCAATCATGAGATCCGACCACGCTACGGCGGCTAGGTTTTCGGTAGTTTTCTCATTCTCACCAGCTTGAAGAACTAGAACACGTTGGTCGGCCGAGGCGAGATTGAGCGCCATGCGGAAGGCTTCGAAGTCAGGAAGAGCAGGAGTGGTTTTGGGGGTCTTAGCACGATAGACGGTAGAGATTTGATCTAGCTCTTTGGCAAGATCACTGCTTCGGCCAAAAATCTGCCCGGGCCCACGACCACTGCGGGTGAGGCGAGTTTTCCCATCAGGGGCAAGAATACAGAAGGCCGTGTTTGCAAAACGGCCATTGAGATAAGAACGGACGATTTTTTGATTCTCTTCCGAGCCATAGGAATCGATGCGAATGCAGACGAACTTCCGAGTCGCCTCGATGATTTTTGGATCGCTGAACTCACGGTTCTGCGTGTGGGTATAGCCGGGTCAGAAGACACCAGAAATACCGTTACATTGAGAAGCGACTGCCATGAAAAGAATGGGCTTATTCATGCGTTTCGCTTCCACAAGACCAGGAGCGAGCTCGGGATACCAAGCAATTCCGGGATCACCCAAAGGAAGAGCTGACTCTCCAAGGTCAGCCGCGCGTGGGCCCTTTGCGTAACTGGTGACAGTCACACAAAGAGTGAGCGCAAGAAGAAGGGCAAAGGTATTCATAGAAGATAGAACTCGTCCACACCATTGAAGTTGCGAAGGGATGATCTGGTTTTTGAAATCTTACTTCATGTCTCTTGAAGGCCAATTAGCCGACTTGCGCGCAGATTATCATGATCTAGCTTGAGACTTTTCATGTCCGCGGTCAGCGTCTCTGGCATGAAACAAATCATCATTTACACGGACGGAGGGGCGCGCGGGAATCCGGGGCCGGGAGGCTTTGGGGCGGTTTTACTCTTTGGAAAACACCGAAAGGAGCTCAATGGAGCTTACCAGCACACGACGAATAATCGTATGGAGTTGCTCGCCGCAATTTCCACTCTAGAACTCTTGAATGAGGCCTGTGAGGTGACGCTGCACTCGGACTCCAAGTATCTCATCGATGCCATGACGAAGGGCTGGCTCCGTGGTTGGAAAAGCCGTGGCTGGGTAAAATCTGACCGGAAGCCGGTGCTGAATCGCGACCTCTGGCAGCGACTGGAAAAAGCCGCGGCCGGACATTCGATCAAGTGGAACTGGGTGAAGGGCCACGCCGGCAATGAGCTCAATGAACGATGTGATGAGCTCGTCCATGAAGCGATCGATGCGGGCAATCTGCAGGTCGATCAAGGGTACCTCGACTCGCAAAGCGACAAGGAAACCCTCTTGTGATGAGGCTTGTGGCCATTCTTGGTCTTGGCCACGCTTAGAGGTGACATGACAATCCGTTCACTCCTTTTTCTCTTTGCATTCTCCGCTTCAGTATCTGCTCAGGCGCCTGGAGTGCCGATCTTTGACCAGTCCCGCGAAGGTTTGAAAAAAGAAAATATTCACATTGGGAGAGAAGCCTCCGCCCTTCTAGAAAACGGTCATATTCTCACCCTCGAATCGGTGAAGGAGGCGATGGAAAACCCCGAAGCGGTGAAGGTGCCTTTGAAAAAAGCGACGATGCGAGTTCTTGAGCCTGCCGCAATCGCGAAGAAAGCTCAGGCCTCGATCTATCGTGTCGGCTGGGCTTACCTTTGCCCGCATTGCGATCACTGGCACACCAATCTCGGTGGCGGTTATGCCGTGAGCGATGATGGTGTTTTAGCAACTTGCGCCCACGTTGTAGATCCGGAAGGCATTAAGATGCGCAAGGGCTGCCTCGTCGCAGTGAGTCATACTGGGCAGGTTTTCCCAGTGACAAAAATCCATGCTTATCACGACCAAATGGATGCCGCGCTAGTGCGGATCGATTCCGAGACAAAAGGGCTCGCACTCAATGATCAAGTGTCACCAGGCGATGCCGCGTTCTGCCTCAGCCGGCCTCTCAAGCAAGGAAAATATTTCACCCGAGGAATCATCAATCGCTTTTACTGGAACTCGAATAAGCGAGGTAAAGACGAGTCTTCCTTAGAGGCGCTGGGGTATTTAAAAATGAATGTGAGCTCGCGTTGGGCACCCGGGAGCAGCGGCTCACCGGTGCTCGATCAATTCGGCAATGTCATCGGGCATGTCGCCACCATCAAAGCGTTGGGTAACAATGCTAAAAAGGACAAAGAGTCTTTCATCACTCTCCATTCAGCCACTCCAGCACGCGGAGTGATGGCTTTGATGCAGCCATAGGGATCGAGTCTAGAATAAGTGTAGGATCAGCTGGGAGAAGAACAAAATTCCCAGATACCAACCGCAAATTTTAAGCGTCACTTTTCGACTCTGTCTGCAGACTTTATCGATTAGGAAATAAAGCCATGCGATGTTCAGTAGCCCAGTCAAAGGGCCAAAAATATCATCCAAAAACCAACGGCTAAAAAATCCAAAAATCATCATCCCAAGGATGACGATCCAGGTTTCACGTAGGCTCTGTGACGAACTGGTAGATCTCGTAAAAAGCGTGATGAGCAGCCAGAGGATGCCCACTTGGAAGAAAAGACTGAAGAGGCTCACCCGAGCAGCTTACTTCCGATCGTGATCGATTTTAAAGGAGCGATTGCGAATCCGTGAGCCTTGGAGGCCTTTGATAACACGGTCCGCTTGATCTTTCTGCACGTCCACGAGAGTGTGCTTCGGAAAAATACGAATGCGCCCGAGTGCTCCGTCTGGGAGTTCGCACTCACGGTAGATCATACCAGCGATGTCACCGGGCTTCACCGATTGCGCTTTACCAGCGGAGAGGAAGAGGGTGGCCATGTCGCCATTATTTGAGCCACCGCCAGAACTTCCAGAGCGATCGCGGTCTTGGAATTTTGGTCGTTCCTTACGTTCGCGGCGCTGATTATCGGCACGCTTTTCTCGAGAGAATGGTTCACCAGTGTCATTATCTTCGGCGATGAACTGGCCTTCGCGTCCGCTGGTTTCACGGATCATGGTAATGACGGCATTCCCGATATCGGTCGCGGTGTGTCCTTGCTCGAGAAGGCGGTCAAGATATGGCTGGTAGCTCTTATAGTCGCCAGCCTCGAGACGCTCCTGAATGTTGTTGAAAAGAATGTCGGCACGGCGACCTTCCACCTGCTCACGAGACGGGATGCGCTCACGACGGATCGGCTGACGGATGTATTTTTCGATCGATTGGAGACGATAAATGTCACGGCCATAAACAAAGCTGACGGCCTTACCATCACGACCGGCACGACCCGTTCGACCAATACGGTGAACGTAGTCCTCAGGGTCTTGCGGGAGTTCGTAATTTACGACGAGCTCGACGTCATCAATATCCAGGCCACGTGCCGCCACATCCGTGGCGATCAGAATTTCAACGGCACCATCACGAAAGCGGGCCAGCACACGCTCACGCATCATCTGGGTGATATCGCCATGGAGTCGGTCGGCCGTGAAGCCTCGAGCTAAAAGAAACTCGGTGAGTTCATCGACCACACGCTTAGTGTTACAAAAGACGACCGTGAGTTTCGGCTGCTCAAGATCGATGAGACGGGAAATTGCTTCAACCTTCGAACGGCCACGCACTTCGTAGCAAGATTGATCGATGCTGGAAACGGTGAGGGCTTTACGCTCAATCTCGATCAACTCGGGATTATTTCCAAATTTCTGAATCAGCGCGCGCACCCCCTTATTCATGGTCGCGGAAAAAAAGAGAGTCTGTCGATCTTTCGGGAGTGACTTGAGCATGTCTTCCATTTCCTCACGGAAGCCCATATCGAGCATCCGATCGGCTTCATCGAGGATGACCGTTTTGATGTTTCGCGTATCAAAGCTCCGGCGGCGGATATGATCGAGAATTCGGCCCGGCGTTCCCACAACAATGTGAGTTCCTTTTTCTAAACCACGCAGCTGACGATCGATGGGAGCACCACCGTATACCGGCATCGCGCGGACCTGCCCCATGGTGGAGGCCAGTTGAAAGACTTCCTCGCAAACCTGCACTGCGAGCTCACGGGTTGGGCAGACGATAAGCGCCTGCGGTTTTTTCAAATCGGCATCGATGTTTGCCAATGTCGGAAGCGCAAAGGCGGCAGTCTTTCCCGAGCCAGTTTGAGAGAGCCCGATGATGTCTTTACCGGTGAGCGCAGTTGGGATGGTCTTCGCTTGAATAGGCGAAGGACTCTCAAAACCCATCTTCTCGACAGACTTAAGAAGGGCATCAGGCAGGCCGAGTTCGGCAAATGAAACTGTATCCATAAGGAAAATCCGCACGACGGCGGGGGGGTTCTACTTCTGCCAATTCCAGCCGATAGCAAGAATAGAATACAAAAGGAGCAAATCACTTTTTCCGCCAGAACAAGAAAAGAACCCCGCAAACGCCTACCAAGATTGCGGAGGATGGCTCCGGCACTAGGGAAATAGTCCCAGCATCTTGGCTCCCTTGCCCGAAAGCAAATAAAGCCATCATTAAATGGCTCAAGCATAAGACCGTAAAAAATTTCATGAATGCGACGCTGTTGAGGTGTTTCAACGCAAGCGAACTGCAGCTTATGAAAGGATCATTATAAAATCAATGATTACTATATTTACTGAACTCATAGCGCCTCTGCTGCGAGAGCCGTGAATGAGAGCTGTTATAAAGACCAAGACTTACTCCGTCGTGAAGCAGCTCGCCGGCAGGCCCGCTTCATTCACAAGATTTGCACCTTCAGGGTTTTCTGCCCATGCGTAGCGGACTTTTTTAGGAGCGGAAATCTTATCATTCCAGACGATCACTTTGCCCTCCTTGAGCTGAGCTTCACCCCAGTGCCAAGTGCCATCTGCTCCTGCAATCTCAAAACGCTTCAGCGGCCCCCCGTCACGAGACTTAAGGCCCTTTGCGTGTTCAAAGCTGATGACCATTTTATCACCATCCACCTCGGCTGAGGCGAAGAGCGGTCCGCAAATTAGGTGACCGGTCTTACCGTAATCTTTATTGAGAGCCCAGCGTGCGAGTCGGGCACCCACGTCTTGCTTATTCTTCGGGTGAATATCACGGGCATCGCCGATGTCATTAATGATCGCCATTCCGGAATTGGGAATCGATTTCAGCGCACGGCGCATCTCGTCTTGCACGATCACCCAGTCACTCTCGACTCCCGGCTTCGTGCTAGGCTCGCGATAGTTTGCCAGCTGGACGAAGTAGAAGGAAAGATTGCTCTCCCAACGCTGACGCCAGTCCCCAATCATCGCTCCGAGGAGTTCTTCGTATTCATTGGCGCTGCCATGATTCGCATTGGACTCACCCTGATACCAAAGTGCGCCTTTGGCTCCGTAGCCAGCAATCGGGGCGATCATTCCATTAAAAATCGTCGAGTGCAGGCTCGGGTTCACCCGTGGATCGGTCGGCTTACGCGGACCACGAGGCCGGCGTCCTTTCTTTTCCTTCTCCCATTCTTGCAGTTTCTTCTGGAAAGCTACCTTCTGTTTTTCGAACTGCGCATTGGCCGCTGCTGGATTCCAAGCCACAATCGCATTTTTCTTTTTTTCGACGAGACCTTTCCCTTCTGGGAGGGCTTTCATGACTGAGTCACTGATGAAAGATTCCACGGGCTTTCCACCCCAAGCACACTCGAGGATTCCTACCGGCACACCAACTTCCTTTCGGATGTGTTTTGCAAAATAATACCCCACCGCCGTGAATTGACCAACCGTATCCGGTGATGCGGATTGCCATTTCCCAGCAAAATCATCCTGAGGATTCGCGGTGGCAAAATTCCCCGAAACATAAACACGAAGATGAGGATCGTTCGCCGCTGCAATCTCCTTCTTAGCATTCGCACTGTTCGCAACACGCCACTCCATATTCGATTGGCCGGAAGCGATCCAGACCTCGCCAACGAGTACGTCTTTGATCGTTTTCGACTCGTTCCCCTTAGAAATTACAAGGTCTTGTCCGGTCGCGTTGGCTTTCAACCCTTGAAAAGTAACTGCCCAGTTTCCTTGGTCATCCGCTTTCGTCGTCAGCTGATTCCCAGCGAAGCTCGCTTTCACCTCGGCTCCCGCGTCGGTCCAGCCCCAAACTTTAGCCGCACCACCGCGCTGAAGCACCGCACCATCGGAAAAAAACTGTGGAAGAATAAGCTTAGCCGAGGCTGATCCAGCTAAAAGAAGGGGGATAAGGACAACTGATTTCATCATCACTGACATGTTACGCATCAGATTATGCCAACCTTTCGCTCATCACTTGCGCCCCGTCAAAGATAAGGGCACCTTTTGCGAGATGAGATTACTCCCGATTCTCTTTCTTCTAGGATACTCCGTCATCGGAGCGGGTCAGGACGTCATTCCTAAACCTGCCGAACTAACCGTTCAGAATGGAAAATTCTATCTTCAATCCCAGACTGGAGTGGTCGCTGGAACTGAACTGAAAAACGAAGCCAGCTTCATCACTGCCGAACTTAAAAAATACACCAACGTCACTCACCGTATCGTCTCTCCTGCTCTCGCACGCCGCTTAAGCTTTCGTGGTGGAATTTTTCTCTCGCTCGATCCTTCCCTCCCAAAGGGTCAGCACCATTTAAGAGTCGATCCCCAAAACGTTGTCATCTCAGGTTATGATGCGGAAGCGGTTTTCCACGGGATTCAGTCTTTCTTCCAACTCGTTCCAGCGGAAAAAATCGGAGGCCTCTTGCCCATCCCAGCCCTCAGTTTAACCGATACCTCCCCGGGCACCGTGCGTAGGGTGAAGCTTGATCTTGCGCGCCACCTCTACCCCACTGCTGATCTTAAAAAATTCATCGACCTCCTCGCATTCCATAAACTGAACTGCCTCAGCCTCCATCTCTCTGATGATCAAGGATGGCGCATCGAGTCAAAAAAATTTCCCAAGCTCACCGCGATTGGATCACTCCGTAAATCCACTCCACCATATGGCGACCGTCATGGATCAAATGGTGAAGAATACGGCGGCCATTACACCCAAGAGAACATTCGCGATCTCGTCGCCCACGCGAAAAGCCGCCACGTTCAGCTCGTCCCCGTAATCTCTCTTCCCGCTCGGGTTTCTCCCCTTCTTGCCGCCTATCCAGAATGGGGAAATGATGATCTCGAAGACTACACCCCTACGGTCCGTTCAGATTGGAATGTTTCGCCACACCTCCTCGCTCCAAAACCCGACACCTTCAAGGCTCTCGATACTCTTCTCGAAGAAATTTCCACCCTCTTTGATTCCCCAGTCATCGGTATTCACGATGACGCACCCTCACTCGCCGAATGGAAAAATTCCCCAAGCGCTCAAGCCTTCATTCAGAAAAACAAACTGAAGAACCCCGCTGGGCTTCATCAATATTTTCTGACCTACCTCGCTCAAAGCGCAGAGAAGCTGAACCGTAAGATTATTTTAGAATCCAAAGCGCCCGCCGCGCTTCGCCTCGACCACTACCAACGCACCGCTGCGCTCGAACTCGAGGAAGAATCTACGCGCGAAGCCGTCGGCGGCCTCCTCACCGTGCGCGATACCTACCAAGCCCATGCATCAGCCGCCGTCCTTTGGACCCCCTTTATGCATGAGTGGAGCAAGGTCGAATACATGGCCTTCCCACGCCTTGCCGCCTTTGCCGAAACGAGTTGGACTCCTCAAAAAAACCGCTCTTTTGATGACTTCTTAAAACGTCTCACGAACCTCCTCGCCCATTATAAAAAGCGCGGGGTGAATGCCGCCACCCCATTTGAAGCCCCAAAACGGGCAGCCCTCCACGGCACCGTCATCACCACCAATCTTGGCCACTATCTCAAGCATTGGCCCGAAGCCCTCTTCGATGGACAAAAAGAAACCTTCTTCTGGTCAAATCGCGCCCTCGAAAAAGGAGACCATATCACCCTCATTTTCCCGGAGGCCATCGAGGGAGATATCAAAGTCGCTACCGATGGCCTAGCTGGGGTAGAAACTGGGGGCGCCGCCCTCGCTGATGGCGTGCTCGAAGTATCACCTGATGGGAAAAACTGGGATCCACTGGCTAAATTCTTCGATGGTCTTGCGACCCTCACCGCACCCGTCGGCACCCGAGGCCTGAGGATTCGGGCCACGGCCAAACAAAGAGAACCACTCATCATCCATGAGATCGTTCTTTCCAAACCTCTCACTCCCATGGTCCTCAAAGAAAAGCGGGACATCATCATTGGAAGCACCACGGAGGGAAAAGAAGTCACCCGTGAGATTACCTTCGAGGCAAACTTTTCCGGCCATCCTGAACTCCGCCAAAAAGTCGCCGCCTGCCGCGAACACTACTTCTCCCTTTGGCCTCGTATCGGCACTCTCCTTGGCACCGTGCAAAGAGCAGACTCCCCAGCCTCCTTCACGCTCAAGATCGACCCCGATCAATTCGCCAAGGCCTCCCAAGAAGAAGTCGAAGCAAAGTTCATTGCGGACCTCGTTGCTCACCTCCAGACCTATCAACCCGGGTCGCCCGATTGGTTCACCACCGGACTCCAAGCCCTCATTCGAAATCGGGAGATTCCCTCCGCACGCCCGAAACGAGCCCCCAAAAAAACCAATGCCGTCACCGGTGGAAACGCCTCCGCGGCCTTTCTCACATGGGTCGGGCAGACGTATGGGGAATTCGCACTCACCTCAGTTTCCACCACCTGCCTCAGCAAGTATGATCCACGCCATTGGGAAATCACCACTGGGTTGACGCTCGATAAGCTCGTCGCCGAATATCAAAAATAAGTGACCTTTTTAAAACGGTGGATCCGTCTTAAAACTCAGCTCCTCATCACTGATAGGATGGACAAAACTCAGCTCCGCAGCATGAAGTTTCATCTTCCCAGGATCCGTCCCATTTCCATAAAGCGGGTCTTCCACAATTGGCATTCCGAGGCCCAGCACATGAGCCGCATGCACCCGTAGCTGATGCGTCCTCCCTGTGATCGGCCGGAAAGATACCCGCGTGAAAGGCCCTTCAATCGCCACCTTTTCCCAATGCGTCAGGCTCGGCTTCCCATGGACCGGATCGTAAATCTGATGCGGGCGATTATCGACATCCAACCGCAGCGGAAAATCGATACTCCCAGACTCCCCTTCCAAATGCCCTTCGAGCAGAGCGTAGTATCGCTTCTTGATCGTGCGGTTTTGAAACTGGATCGAGAGACCCCGCTGTGAAAATTTATCAAACGCAAGCACGAGAATCCCCGAGGTATCCATATCAAGCCGGTGAACCTCCGGAAAAGTCAGCTCGCACTTCGACATTTCGCTAATCCGGTGCGCCACCGAATCCCGCTTCTCCGGTCCACGACCCGGGACCGAGAGAAAACCGCTATCCTTATCGATGACGATGATGTGATCGTCTTCGTAGAGAGTCCTCATGCACACGACGGGGATTCTGCGGAGAAGAAAGCGAAGGACAAGCGCCCGTTTTTCCCACACACTCTTCCCGCACCCATGGCAGCGGAGAAAATTCACTTAAACTGGCAACCCCTTGGCGACTCCGCCCTGATCACCGAGAGCGATCACCCTGCCGCCTTCGCACAGCAACTCCGTGAAAATTGCCCCACGTTCTGCCACGATGCCGTCTCCTCCTATCGGCACCTTGCTATTTACTTCGCTCCCGCGGATTTTTCCGAGATCGAAAGATGGCTAACCAATTTTTCATTCACGAAAAAATCCACGGAACCGCGCCTTCATCACCTCCCTGTCTGGTATGATCCGGAGTGGATCGCAGAGCTTTCTGCGCAGCTGAAAAAAACACCTGAAGAAATCATCGAACTTCATTCTTCCACCGAGTTCACCGTGGCCGCGCTCGGCTTCTCCCCCGGGTTCCCTTACCTCACAGGGCTTCCTCCCGAACTTCAGCTTCCGAGAAAAGAAACCCCGGCACGGCTCCCCGCTGGCACCGTGTCCATCGCAGCCGATCAAGCGGGAATCTACCCGAACGACTCCTTCGGAGGCTGGCATCCACTCGGCCTCACCGGTGCCTCACTCTTCAATCCCCACGAAAATCCACACACCCTTCTCGAGCCCGGTGACCGCATCCGCTTCGAACCACTCGAAAACCCACCAGCCATCACCCTAGAAGATTCAGCAGAACCAATCGGCCACGAGATCGCCATCGTAGAATCCTCCGGCCCTGCCACTTCCATTCAATCCTCTAGCCGCCTCGGCCATCGTCATCTCGGGATCACTCCCGGTGGTTCTTCCGATTCCGAAATGCGCGCGGCCCTCAACCTTCTCCTCGGTAATCCACCCGAAGCTCCCATCCTAGAGTTCGCGCTCGAAGCCCCCATCCTCCGATTTCTCGCCCCCACCAAAATCGCCTTCCTCGGCCCACATCACCCGCAAGCAGGTCGCATCGTCGAAGTGAAAAAAGGCACCCTCCTCGACCTCAAAAACCACCCCATGCAATCCGCCTTCGGTTCCCTCGCGATCTCCGGCGGCTTTGCCGTTCCCGAAATCCTCGGTAGCACTTCCACCGACCTTCGTGGAAATTTTGGCGGCCAAGTTCTCGAAAAAAATAGCCCTCTTTTTCACCATCTGGAATCCGCTGAAGCCTCACAGCCATCGCACATCCGCTGGCCCCTCCTCTCCTCAGACACCCTCACCATCCGCACCCTGCCTGGCGAACAAGCCAGCTGGTTCTCGAACGACCTCACGGAATCCTCATTCCGAAAATCCGCCCGCTTCGACCGCACCGCCGCCCGCCTCTCCGGCACACCTCTCTCACAAACCATCACCAAAGAACTCACCTCGCGTCCTGTCCTCGCCGGGGCCATCCAAGTTCCTCCTGATGGCATCCCCACCGTGCTTCTCCCTGAGTGCCAAACCATCGGCGGCTACCCCGTCATCGCACACGTCATCACCGCTGATCTTCCCGCCCTCGCCCGTGCCAAGCCCGGAACTCAGATTCATTTCCAAACCGTCACTCTGCCCGAAGCCCACCGCGCTTTCGAAATCGCACAACGCGAACTCGCCATCTTCCGCACCGGACTGAATCTCTAAAAAAATGACCATTACTCTCAATGTCGATGCCGGTGAAGGCGGCCTCCTTGATGCCTCTCTCATCGCGCTTGCCGACTCGGTGAACATCGCTTGCGGTGGTCATGCGGGTGATCTCGATTCCATGCAGCGCACCATCACACTCGCCGAGGGAAAACACATCGGCGCACATCCGAGCTATGAAGATCGTGAAAACTTCGGCCGTCACCCGCTCACCCTGCCACCAGAAGAAATTTCAAGCACCGTCGCCCGCCAAGTCGGAACCCTCGCGCAGCTCACCCCCCTTCAGCACGTCAAGCCGCACGGCGCGCTCTACAATCAAGCGCAACAAGATGAAGCAATCGCCGAAGCGATCATCACCGGCATCTCCACCATCCTTCCTTCCACCAAAATCTTCACCCTGCCTGGAGGTGCTCTCGCCCGCGCCGCCGCCGCCGCCGGCCACCAAGTCATTGGCGAGGGCTTCATCGATCGTGGCTACCAAGCCAACGGCCAACTCATCCCCCGTGGCCAACCCGGCGGCCTCATCACCGATCCTATCGAAGCGCTCGCTCAGGCCAAAACCCTCGCCGCGCGAGATGACATCGACACCCTCTGCATCCACAGTGATTCCCCAAAAGCTCTCGAACTCCTAAAGGCGATCCACCAGGCTCGTCATGCGCTCTGAAGGCACCAACCGGGCGACATAAGATTGCTCAGGGTAAGGCCCTGGGATCCCTCTGACATGCAGTCAGTTCTTTGGCTCCGTTACCAATCACGTTAGCTCCGCCAGCTCCTCCGCAAATCCCGAAGATAAAATCGGGAAGCGACACCAAGTTTTCGGATCTAAATTCTGATCATCGACATGGAAGCTCACCGCATAACGCTCGCGCTTCCATTGATTCCGACACCACAATTTAAAGAATTTAATCGTCCAATCCTTAAGCTCCTCTTTCGCGTATTCTGGGTAAACCCGCTCGACCACTTTGAGAACATCTTTCGGGCCTTTCTTATCCCGAATCGCGGCTCGTTCCATCGTATCGAGCACCGGATAAGGCATGAGATCATCCTCGTCCGTTTGCTTCTGCGCCTTCGGTCGTAACTCCGCCGTCGGCTGCTGAGAATTGATGTGTGAAAGCTCCGGGATCGGCCCCGTCTCCTCCAGCCCCGTCGTCTCCATCCAGCGGAGCCACTCACGGAGGAAATGCTTATCGATCCCCGCAATCGGACTCAGCCCGCCCGAGGTATCTCCATCCATCGTCGCGTAACCAACAGCGGCTTCCGAGCGATTACTCGTCGCAAGCAGGAGCGCATTCCGTAAATTCGCAAACATCCAAATTCCCGGTGCCCGCACCCGCGCCTGAATATTCTGACGCGTGATGTCATCCTTTTTCCAGCTCAGCTTCCGACCAAGCACCGATTCGATCGTGCTTTCATATCCGGCGACCAGTTCATCGACTTCCCATTCCGCGAAGTCACAACCAAGCGCCTCCGCAAGCGCGCGTGCCGCATTGCGTGTCACCTCGCCACTATTTTTTGTCCCCTGATACGCGCAGAAGAGAAGCGGCTGCATCCAGTCCTTCTGGCTCTTCGGGAACGTGATATGCGGCAATCGCGCCTTCACCCCTTTAGAACCCAGTTCCTCGACCGCAAGATCGAGCATGATTTTGACAAAGCAAGACACCGCAGCCGAATCCGCGCCTCCACTCAAGGAAACGACAAAACCATTCGACCAGCTCTTCCGCAGGTAGTCGAAATACGCAAGCGCCATCGCCCGCGTGAATTCCTCTTCCTTCGACATCGGCGGAACGGCCTCATGACCATCCCAGCTCGTCACCACCGGCCACTCCATATCGCCGACATAAATTTCCGCCAGCCCTTCGACATCGACCTCACGACTCACCGTGCGCGCCTGATGAAGACGGTTCTTTTCAATATCCACCGTCTGCACCGCGAGCGTGACTTCCTCAAAGGAGAAACGACGCCCTTCCGCCACGATCTTCCCACCAGAAGCGATCAAACCGCCGCCATCGTAAATAGCACGACCCGCCTCGTTCCCGAGGAGGTTGGCATAAACGTAAGCCGCCCCAAAGGCGCGCGATCCCTCGACCACAAATTGCTCACGCACTTCCTGTTTCCCGAAGGCGAAATGACTCGCGCTCGGATTGAGAATGATATCGACCCCGCTCCCTGCGAAGTAACGCCCCGGACGATCCGCAACCCACGCGTCCTCACAAACCTCTAAGCCAATCCGGACATCGCCGATTTTAAAAATCGGATCACCGATTGGCAGCGGACACATCTTCGGCCCTAGCGCCTCTTCCACAATCACTCCTTCCGGCCACGCGTGGAACCAACGCGGCTCGTAGTGGAGCCCGTCGCCCGCGAGATTCTTCTTCGCCACAAACCCGCGCAAA
>JBDNAW010000093.1:0-34520 GCA_039768255.1 Akkermansiaceae bacterium
AAGAGCCGGAAGAGCCGGAAGAGCCGGAAGAGCCTCAAGCTAAAGAGAGCCCTGCCGAGGAAGCTGAGCCTGCTGAAGAAGAAGCCTCTTAGCATCGATTCCAAAAGTCCTTTCATATTCTCATTGCGGGAAGCGCTTCCTGCAATGAGGATGGCAGCATGCCAACTATTGATATCTCCGACCACCGTCCGAGAGAAATCCTCAATCAACTCAAATCAAGAGGCGGATTGATCGTCCCACTCTTTTTAGCCCTCATTGGAGTCTTTACTTCTTTCTTCACCGTTCCAGCGGATTCTGAAGCAGTAGTTCTCCGCTTTGGAAAATACGAGCGCACCGTCGCTTCCGGACTTCATTTCAAACTCCCTTTTGGACTCGAGCAGAAATACATCGTCCCAGTAAAACGTCAGCTCAAGATGGAGTTTGGTTTTTCCACCGAAGGAGCAACGAACCGTTACCAATACTCGCGTAACGAACGCGCACAGGAGCAGTCGATGATCACCGGAGATAAAAATTCTGCCTTAGTCGAATGGGTCGTACAGTATCGCATTGATAATCCTGAGAAATACCTTTTCCGCGTTCGTGATCCGGAGTTCACCTTGCGTGATGCTTCTGAGTCGGTGATGCGAGAAGTGGTTGGTGATCGCACGGTGGATGAAGTCATCACGATTGGACGGCAGTCGATTGAAGCCGAAGCTCAGCTGAAGCTTGACGAACTCGTCCGGCTCTATGGTCTTGGCCTTCAGATCACTCAGGTTCAACTTAAGAATGTGAACCCTCCGCAGCCCGTTCAGTCCTCCTTCAATGAGGTGAACCAAGCTCAACAGGAACGAGCCCGTATGATCAACGTCGCTAAAGGTAAGTATAACAAAGCGGTGCCGCGTACCGAAGGTGAGGCAGACCAACAAGTCAGTCGTGCCGAAGGTGATGCCAAGCAGCGCGTGAACGAAGCGAAAGGTGATGCTGAGCGTTTCCTCGCTCTCTACGCCGAATACAAAAAAGCTCCTGCGATTACCCGTGAGCGACTCTACCTCGAGCGCATCACCGAGGTCCTTCCTCGCCTCAAGAGTAAGGTCATCATGGATGAAAATGCCACCTCTCCTCTCCCACTTCTCGACCTCAACAACTCCATCCAGAAAGGAACCAACCGATGAAAAAAATGATTACCGCCCTCTCACTACTGGGCCTCTTTATCTTCCTCCTTTTTGTCTCTGGAGCCATTTATACCGTGCGTGAAGACCAGCAGGTCTTGATCACGCAATTTGGTAAGCCCGTCGGCGATCCTGTCACTGATTCCGGCCTTCATTTTAAAATTCCTTTCATTCAAAAAGTGAACGAAATGGAAAAGCGAGTTCTCAGTTGGGATGGTGATAGCTCGCAGATGCCTACTCGCGATAAACTCTACATCCAGGTTGACACCTTCGCGCGTTGGGAAATTTCCGCACCGCTTGTGTATTTCCAGAAACTCCGAGACGAGCGAAGCGCGCAATCACGTCTAGATGATGTCTTGGGGTCTGAAACGCGGAATGCGGTGGCAAACCATGACCTCATCGAAATCATCCGCACTACGAAAGATCGTGAGCCTTTGCAGCAGGAGCAGATCGAGCAAATGCTCGGTTCTGAAAGCGGTTGGGAGCCAATCGAGAAAGGTCGAAGCCTTATCGAGAAACGTATCTTTGATCAAGCGAAGGGGAAACTCGAAGCCTACGGAATCACCCTTCTCGACCTGCGCTTTAAGCGGATTAACTATACCTCTGCAGTGGAGCGGGAAATCTTTGGTCGAATGATTTCTGAGCGCCAACAGATCGCGGAACGCTTCCGCTCTGAGGGGGCCGGTGAAGCAGCCCGTATCGAGGGTGATATGGAGCGTGAAGTGAAAACGATCCAATCAGAAGCTTACCAAAAGGTGCAATCTGTGCTCGGTAAATCTGATGCCGAAGCCACGCGGATTTATGCTGAAGCCTACGGTGGAAGCCCGGAGCAGGAGTCCTTCTACAGCTTCATTAAAACACTCGAAGCATATGACAAAATTCTCGATGGAAACACCACCGTGATTCTCTCGACAAAATCGGACCTCTTCAAGTTTCTCGAAGGCAGTGAAGAGGATTGATCAAACTCCCTCATCGAGCCGCTTCGCCATTCTGAGGATCAGGTGAAGCGGCAGGATGGTATCTCAGTAGATTGCTTATCTTTGGGCGATAGAAGAATCGAGCTGGAGTCACCGTGATACTTTTGGAATGGTATCGAAATGACTGTTGCTGAAGTGATGAATGAGCTCGAGAAGCTCGGCAACGCCCAGACCAAGAAAACACTCATGCGTCATGGTGCAGTGGAGCCGATCTTTGGAGTGAAAATTGGAGATATGAAGGATCTGGTTAAGGCGGAGAAAAATAATCACGCTTTAGCTCTTGCGCTTTATGAAACGGGAAACTCAGACGCGCAATATCTCGCCGGACTCATCGCCGATAAGGATGCAGTGACGAAAGTAGAGCTGAACCGATGGATGAAGGCCGCACCTTGGAGAATGATTTCCGGTTTTACCGTGGCCGCGCTAGCGGCAGAATCGAAACATGCCTTTTCGCTCGCGGAGAATTGGATCGCGTCGAAGAACGAGCTGATCGCCTCCGGAGGTTGGTGCACTTTAACACATTATATTTCAATCGCTCCTAATGAGGAGATTGATACGAAAGCTCACGAAGCATTTCTGCGTCGAGTCGTCCAAGAAATCCACGACGAGCGAAATGAAGTGAAGGCAGCAATGAATGGTTATCTCATTGCCGTAGGAAGCTATCTTCCGGCGCTCACTCAGAAGGCCAAAATATCGGCCAAAAAGATTGGCAAAGTCACTGTCGATCATGGCGCGACGGGCTGTAAAACACCCGATGCCCTGGCCTATATCGAGAAGATTGAAAAGATGGATCGAGTCGGAAAGAAGCGGAGGGCCGCTCGATGTTAGAGCGCCGTGTTTAAGATAGTTCGGCTTCTAGTTTCTCGATTTGATCGCTGAGGTCTTCCCATTTTGAGTAGGCGGTTTCTAATTTTTTGGAGATCGCCTCGTAGGCGTTGGTGGTCTCGCGGAGTTTCTCGGGGTCGGAGGAGACTTCGGGAGATTCGAGATGAGTGGTCAGAGTGGACTGTGCGGCTTCGAGCTCTGCGATGGAGGACTCGGTTTTTTCAAACTCTGATTGAAGCGGGGTGAGCACTTTATTGCGCTTCTCTCGTTTGGCGGCTTCGAGCTTACGACGTTCTTTGGACGAAAGCTGTGCGCCTAGGGATTTTTGTGCAGGGGCTTGAGATGGTGTGGCCGAGGGGGAGACAGACGGGGTGCCTGTGTGGCCTTCACGGCTTTCGTCATCTTCAACCTTGTTGAGGTAGTAGGTAAGGTTTCCGGCGAAGAGACGCGGGTCTTCCCCGGGACGAAATTCCATGGTCTTTTGGACGATGGGATCGAGGAAGTTGCGGTTGTGCGAGACAATGAGAAGAGTGCCTGGATAGTCGATGAGGGCCTTTTGTAGGATGTCCTGCGATTTCATGTCGAGGTGGTTCGTCGGCTCATCGAGAATGAGGAAGTTCGCAGGGCGAACGAGCATACGAACGAGGGCAACACGGGATCGCTCACCACCGGAGAGAACACCGATTTTCTTAAAGACATCATCGCCTTTGAAAAGGAAACAACCGAGGACGTCACGGGCCGACATCTTAGAGCCGCGAGTTTGAATTTGCTCAACTGTTTCAAGAACGGTGAGCGTTGGGTCGAGCTCGTCGGCGTGGTTCTGGTTGAAGAATGAGGGGAGGGTCTTAGGGCCGAGTTCTTGAACTCCAGAGACTGGGGCTTCTTCGCCGGTGATCATCCGGCAGAACGTGGATTTACCAGCCCCGTTTGGTCCGACGATTGCGACTTTTTCACCGCGGGTGACTTCGAAGTCGAGATCACGAAAGACGGTAAGGTCTGCGCCATTTTTAAGAGGGTAAATTTGGGCGGCTTTTTCGAGCTTCGCGACAAGGTGGGTCGAGGTGGGGGGATCGGGGAACCGAAAAGAGACCTCGGCTTCTTCAGCATCGATTTCAATACGCTCGATTTTTGCCAGCGCCTTGATACGTGATTGAACTTGGGAGGCTTTGTTCGCTTGAGCGCGGAAGCGGTTGATGAATTGCTCGGTCTTGGCGATCTCGCGGTCTTGGTTGACCTTTTGTTTCCGAAGGTTGTCTTGGCGATCCTTGAGTTGTGTCTCGTAAGAGCTGTAGTTCCCCGTGAATTCCTCGGCACGGCCGTGGTGGAAGGCGATCGTGCGGGTGGTGAGACCATCCATCATTGAGCGATCGTGTGAGATCAGGATGATCGCTCCTTTGTAGCTGTGGAGGTAGGACTCCATGAAGCGTTGGGCGTTGATGTCGAGGTGGTTGGTGGGCTCGTCGAGAAGAAGGACTTCGGGCTCGGCAAGAAAGAGCTTGGCCATTGCGATGCGCATTTGCCAGCCACCGGAGAACTCGCCGCAATCTCTACTGAGATCGCTCTCTTTAAAGCCGAGGCCCTTGAGGATGGCCTGAATGCGCGGCTTCATACGCGCGGGATCATGGCCATCGAGTTGAAGCTCAAGCTCGCCGATTTTATTGAGGAGCTCTGAGTAAGGTGCGGAGCGGGGATCGAGATTAGGGAGGTCTTTTTCGAGGCGAGTCACCTCGTCTTGGATGGCCTTTGTTTCAGCGAAGGCTGATTCAGCTTCATCGTAGAGTGAGATGCCCTTAATGTGGATTCCTTCCTGAGGAAGGTAGCCGATGCGGTGGTGCTTCGGCTTAGTGATTTCTCCCCCGTTTGGCTGGAGTGCTCCACCGATGCATTTCATGAGGGTCGACTTGCCTGCGCCATTGTGCCCTGCGAAGGCGATGCGCTCTTTTTCTCCAACGGAAAAAGTGAGATCCTTGAAAATGACACGAGGGCCAAATTCGACACGGAGGTTTTTAACGGCAAGCACGCGCGAGGGATAGGGGAGGAAGGCGGTTTAGAGAAGAAAAAGGATGGAGGAGTTCCAATGATTAAAAATACTGAAATATAAGGATGTCTACATGATTATATTGACATTCTCCTTTGACTAGAGGACCCCAAAATGTTTTTTGTTAAAGGCTATGATTAAAAAATTGCTAGTTGTGAGCCTCTTGGCCACAATCTCCTCATATGGCGTTACCATTCTCAGCCAAGCTAACTGGGATGGAATTGACGAATTGAACGACGGAAACAATGGCGCAGCAGTCGCTGAGGTTAGCGGAGCTGGTGCTCCTGCTGGCTCTAATGGAACGGTAGCGGCGATTGACCTGAGCGGGGCAAATGTCTGGGGTGCAGTGAACCCTCCTGGGAACACGATCGATCTACCAGCTGGTGTTCTTCCTGGGACCGATACCTTTACTGCGACCTTCCGCCTCTACATTCCCTCAACGACGACTTTTACCGGCACAGACCGAGTAAACTTGATTGTCCGCCGTAACAACACAAACGGGAACGGAAATGCTTGGGCGGTGAATAATAATTGGGACAGTTTGGCTGCCGACACTTGGCACACCATTAGTATGTCACAAACAATTCCTGAATTTGAGACCGATGGAATTACGGAAGTCACTGGTCTGACTCCTATTCTCAGCTTCTATGATCGAACTGATGTGACCAATACTGAAGCTGGAGCAGGTACTGCAGCTTTTATTGATGACTGGAGTTTCTCCGTAACGACGTCAGGAGTCCCTGAGCCATCGACGGGCCTTGCTTCGCTCTTAGGTATGGGTCTTCTTGGACTACGTCGCAAACGCTAGAGTTCTGCATTTTTTAACATCTTGAAAGCCACCGGACTATGTGTTCGGTGGCTTTTTTGTCTGCATATACGAAGAAAAAAAGCCACCGTGTTCCCACGATGGCTTTTTGAAAATTTGAGATCGAAGCCACTTAGGCTTTCTTCCAGTCATCAATACGAGACTGGTGCGCGGCAAAGAGATCGTCAGTGGATCCGTGGATTATGACGGACTTGATGGTATCCCCTCCCTGAATGGAGTCGATGATGTCCTGACCTTCGGTCGTTTCACCGAAAACGGTGTGCTTGCCATCGAGGTGTGGAGTTGGTCCGTGGGTGATGAAGAACTGTGAGCCGTTGGTATTTGGGCCGGCGTTCGCCATGGAGAGGATGCCTGCTTTGTCGTGTCGACGGTTTGGCTTGCACTCGCACTCGAACTTGTAACCAGGATTTCCGGTGCCAGTGCCCAGAGGGCAACCGCCTTGGATCATGAAGTTTGGGATGACGCGATGAAACTTAAGGCCATCGTAGAAGTCGCTCGAAGCGAGGTGCAGGAAGGAGGCCACGGTGACGGGCGCGTCATCGGGAAAGAGGGTGAGGTTGATGTCGCCTTTACTGGTGTGGATAGTGATTTTGATGTCGTCCATGGGTTTGTATAAAATTAGCGGCAGCTCTGGAGAAGCTCATCCACAAAGTGGGTGATGTCCTCAAGGGCAGTGCGTGATTCTGAGCCATCAAGGAGAGCGAGGGTCTCGCGTGCTTCTTGGATGAGTTGCTTTGCGGTCTTGAGTGCGTCATCGACAGCACCCTCGTATTCCGCGATTCCGACGAGAACGGCGAAGTCGAGCGGTTCTTGCTCAATGATACGCTTGGTCAACTGGTCCCGCTGCGAGGGATTAGCGCGCTCCAGAAGGTTGAGGATTGGGAGGGTGAGTTTCCCTTTTTCAAGATCAGTGCCGAGAGTCTTACCAGTGATCTCTTCTTTACCAATCATGTCCACGATGTCGTCGTAGATTTGATATGCGGTGCCGAGCTTCATTCCGTAGTCATACATCGCCTGACAGAGAGATTCGTCCCGGCCAGAAATCTGAGCCGAAAGCCCACTTGCAGCAGCGAAGAGGGCACCGGTCTTCATCTCGATCATTTTAAAGTAGTCCTTCTTTGTGACAGTGAGATCGAAGCGGCGTTGTGTTTGAAGAATTTCACCTTGGCAGACTTCGCGCGAGGCGCGGCTGATGGCGCGGCTGAGCGATAGATCATTGAAGTCTGTCGAGAGCTTGAGCGCGTGCGAGAAAAGAGCGTCACCCAGAAGAACAGCCATGCCATTTCCCCACTTCGCATTCGCAGTGGGGACCTTCCGGCGGGTGTCAGCACCATCGATGATGTCATCGTGCACGAGCGTGGCCATATGAATGAGTTCTAGGATAACCCCGAGATTCAGGTGGTTATCAGAGAGCTCACCAGTGGCGCCGCCAGTGAGGATGGCGAGAGCAGGACGGATACGCTTACCGCTGGTCTCACATATATATGCCATATATGGCTCGACTCCGGGATCGAAGTCACGCACCTGCTCGCGGATCCGGGACTCGACCTTGTCCAAGTGCGGGCGGACAATATCGAAAGGGAAGCGTTCCGGATTAACGGTTTCTGTTTTCATGAATAAGGAAGAACTTGTGATAACTTTCACAAAGTCTGGCTTTCCGCAATCGGAATGAAGGGGAATTATTGATTTTTCGAGGTTTTTGTATGGATTTTATTGCGATTAGGAGGCCTTTCAGCTTTGGTGGACCCACATGATAAAGAATAATTTGATCATTGGCGGGCTCATTTTGGGCGCTGGTGGCCTCGCCTTTGCCGTGAAATTTGGCGAAAAGCCGAACACCCCTCAGCTTCCGGGAGTTGAGTGGACGGTGCATGATGGCACTCGCCCTCAGCCTCGAAAGGTAGCCACTCAAGGTGCTGTTATTGTTTCAGCTCCTGCCGATGCTCAGATTCTTCTCGGGGCGGATGGCACGAGTGAGTGGAAGAATGACACTTGGGAGATCGTCGATGGTGTTATGACGGTTGGTAAAAAGTCCAATGTATCTAAGGGAACTTATCGTGATTTTCAGCTGCATGTCGAATGGCGTATTCCAGCCGATCGTGTGGTTGATGGACAGAAGGGTGGAAATAGCGGAATTTTCATGATGGGCCGCTACGAAGTTCAGGTTCTTGCTTGCTATGAGAACAAGACTTATCCCGATGGACAGGCAGGCGGAATGTATGGCCAATTTCCCCCGCTTGTGAATGCTTCCTCACCGAAAGGGGAGTGGAACAGCTACGATATCGTCTTCAAAGCTCCACGCTACGAAGGAGAAAAGGTCGTTGAACCCGCAAAGCTCACTCTTTTCCATAACGGAGTCCTTCTTCACAATGCGAAGGAATACGATGGCCCGACCCGGCATAAACAGCTTGCAAGCTACCCAGCCAAGCACCCTGAGCGCGGCCCAATCACGCTTCAGGACCATAATGATCCAATTCAATATCGAAACATCTGGGTTCGTGAGGTCGGCGACTACGACGAGACTGCGAAGTGATTCGAACTCATGCTTCGGATTGTAATCGCGGCATTCAAGTCGCTCTGCATACTCTACCCCTACTATGAAAATAAAATATCTCACCACGCCACTCCTTCTCGGCGGCTCTCTTTTCCTGCTCTCCTGCGGAGAAAAGAATCACGATAAGGACAAAGAAACGGTTGAAACGGCAATCGAGGCGACTGAAGAAGCCGCGGAGACGGCAGCGGAAAAAGCCGCTGATCTTGCGACTCCTGCTCCCGCTGAGGAGAATGAAGAAATTCCGAATGTTCCTCTTGAGGAAGTCGCACTGGTCACAGGCTTCGCCCAGAACCTTCCATCAGACATCGAGGGATACCTCGCAATTTTAAAAGGAGCTCAGTCTTATGATGGGCTTCGCGAAACTGAGATTGGTAAATTTATTGAAGAAATTTCTGCTGCACAAGGTGACGACCTTGATGAGCTCGACAAGACACCAGAAATGGAAATGGCTCGTTCTGTTCTGGGTGAAGAATTCTTCATTGCCTTTGGAAAGCCTGCTGGCGCTCAGGGTGCGAAAGTTCAAGAGCTCTACAAAGGTGTCTACCGCATGTATGGAGCGATGATGATTAAGGCGATCGAGTCTGAAGTCACGGGTGATCAAGATGCGATGATGGGTATGATGATGAGCCCTCTCGGTATGCTCGGAGAGCCAAAGGACGTTATCGCGCAATTTGAGGCGATGAAGCTTCCTCCGGTAACCATCGGGATGAAAGTCAGTGATCCAGATATGCGTGAGCAGATTTACGGAATGGTTTCCGGTCAGCTAGCGAGTGCGCTGGAGTTTGATGATTTTCCAGGCTTTAAAGAACTCATCTTTGAGAAGGATGGTGTTCAGCTCACTGGGGTGACTCTTGCAGGTGCACCGCTTGCGGAACTCATGGAAGCTGAGGGTCAAGGAGCTGTAGAATTTTTAGGCGGAGAAGAAGTCTTCGATAAGCTGGTCAAAGCTGTGGCTGCCAAAAACCTCCACGCTGCTGTCGGTGAGCTCGGAGAGTATGTGATAATATATGTCGGCGGTGACCTTGAAGGATTTAAGCTCTCGAAAGGCGTCAATGATTCCCTCTTGAGCCACAAAGATAACGAGTTCCTGAAGCTTTATGCGAAAAAAGACGTCCGTGTTTTAAGCTTCATGGATGGAGGGGCCTATGAGTCCATTTCTGCCGCCACGGAAGGCCTCGCCTCCATGGCAACTGGTGCGAAGGAGGCTCTTGAGGAATCTGAAGCCTTTGGTGATACCCGCGACGTTCAGGCCCTCTTAGCCAAAGCGGCGAAGGTTGAGAGAGAACTCTTAGGGATGCCGAGTTACACTTCGCAGGGAATTATCGGATTTGCCGAAGAAGGATTCAAAGTGGAAGTCCATGGTGGCTCCAGCACTCCATCCTTGGATTTCGACCAGCCACACACCTTCACTTCTCTCGCCGATCAGGAAGATATCTTACTCTATGCAAACACGGTGGTGAGCCCAGAGTATTCTGCCAAAGTGAACGAGTATCTCAGCACAATCACTGAGACTGCTTACCTTGCTTCGAAGAAGTTCAATGAGCTGGACCTCGATGACCCTGATTATCAGGAATTCAAACAGGGCTTCGATCTCTTCGATCAACTTGCTTCCCAAGACCTTTCAGAAATCTGGTCTGCTTTTACTGGTGACTTTTCAGTGGGAACTGGAAAAGAATCTGCCGTAATCATCGATCTCAAAGGCACCTTGCCTAAAATTCCGGATGTGCCGGAGGTTGCGCTCGAGAAAGGAATTGCTCCCCGCATGGCAGTGATCCTTCCTGTCGACGATCGTGCTAAAGTTCAGAATTCTTGGAAACGCATCAACACGGCCGTCACCAATATCATTAAGAACGGTCATGAGGTGGGAATGCTTCCGGAAGAGATTGTGATGCAGGATGTCTTTAAGAGCCAACAAGCTGGGTTAGATACCTACAATTTCCAGATTCCCTACACCACTCAGGATGCGCTTCCAACCATCGGCATCAATGATCAGTTCTTGATCGCTTCCTCTTCACAACTGCTGAATGGCGAGATTGTTTCAAGTTTGAAGAAGCCACAAAAAGTTATTCGAAACGGGGCTTACTTGAAGGTGAACTTCACGGAGCTTCATGAGTTTGCGGAAGCTTGGTTGAATCTTGTGGAAGAAAACCAAGATGCCTTTATGGAGGAAGATCATCAGAAGGAAGATTTTATTGAAAACCTTCCGATGCTTAAAAAGAGCCTTGAGTCGATGAAAGAGCTGGATAGCTACACTCTCCATACACGTAAGTTGCGTGGGAAGGTGCGCTCCAGTCATCACTTTAAAATGAAGTAGATCCACTACTGAATATTTTCAAAGCCTCGTTGGTGCTCTGCCGCGAGGCTTTTTTTTCGATCATTGAGGTGGCTGAGGAAAACTGCTGGTCAGTGTGTTTTACGCTCCCTAGTTTAGGCTCTGTCATGAAGGAGTTGGTTGTCACCGAGACCGATGAAGCCCGCTTGCAAGCGACGGCTCAAGCGGTTGCGCGTATTGTTGGGGAACAGCGTAAAAAAGAGACGGTGCAATCGGTCATCACCGCGCTACTAGGAATCGTCTTTGTGGTGGCAATCCTTGCCCTCATCGCGTTGATCCCCACGAACAAAGAGATTCCCATTTTAGTTACTTACAATACCCCTCTGGAGGAGGAGGAACCTAAGCTCGAAAAAAAAGAGCTGAGTAATAATGTGCAGCCTCGTCCTCCGGGCGCGAGTTCATCAATGGCGCGAGTCATTGCTTCTTCGGTGCCGTCGGATGTGAGCATTCCTCTACCTGAGATCACGGTGCCTGATGCGATGATTGGGATGGAAGATGATTTTGGAGCTGGTTTTGGGTCCGATGAAGGTGATGGAAGTGGTGGGGGAGGTGCGACATTTTTTGGCGGAAAAATCCGAGGAAAGCGAATTGTCTACATCGTTGATTTTTCTGGATCTATGAATGGGTCGTCCGGGGGCGGGAGCCGAATTGCGGCTTTGAAAAAAGAACTTTCGAGATCGATTAAAGAACTCACCGGAAACATCGAGGTTTCGCTCGTCTTTTTCTCAAGCACAGCGTGGACTTTTGATATCCAAGGCCCAAATCCCCACGACATGGGGTGGAGTGGGGTTGGGAAAATGCCGCCCGTGCCATGGTATCCGGCCAGCCCAACGGTGAAGCAAGATCTTCTTTCCAAACTTCAAAGCATGCCTGTTGGCGGAGGAACGATGTGGTATCCACCACTGAAGATGGCTCTCAATATGAGCCCGCCTCCTCAAGGAGTTTTTCTTCTTTCCGATGGCGCTCCGCGTGATGCGGATCTTGTTTTAGATGAATTGAAAGAGATCAATCCAAACCGTGTTCCGATTCACACCATCGCTCTAGAGCTTCCCGGGTCTCCCGCAGGTCAGTTGATGGAGATTGCGGAGAATACAGGTGGCAAGTTCAGCATGGTTTTCAAAGGGAAGCTTTATAAAGGCAGCTCAGCCGAGAAGTTCACTCACGGCAAATACGATGACGATTAAATACGGAGCTGATCCGCAGAGTTTTTCTCAGTGGGATTAGGGCTGAATTCGGCCTAGAAGGTCGTTGATTTCCCTCTTTACGGCGGAAGGAGAGATGCGGTGTATTTCTTGGAGGAAGGGTTCGATCAAGGGGCCGTATTTCGTGGGTGGCTTGAGAAGAGTCCAGAGTTTCTGACTCGCTTTCATCGCGCGGGCCTCTTTATGCGAGGAGAGGTCTTGTAAGAGCTTTTGAACATTACGGGCGTCCTTGTCAGAGATGCCAGTCGCCTTCCAGTCAAGATCACGAAGGCGTTTCCAAAGCGGGTCATTCATTTCGTGTGAGAGGAAACAAAAAAGGCGGACCTTTGAGAAGGCCCGCCTTTTAAAATTAAGCTAAGAAGCTCTTAGTCACGACGCGTTTTAGGCATCTTGACGTCTGGCTGGTCTTCTTCCCAGATGGTGTCATCACCAACGGTGAAGAGGGTCTTACCACCTTTGATGGTCGCTTTACCTTCACCACGCTTGTCGAGGAGTCCGGTTCCGACAGAGTTGTCACCACGGAGGTAAACATACTCACCATTGTAGGCTTTGTCATCGAAGACTGGATCAGTGCCGCCCTCCTTGAGAGGAGCAACTGCGAGTGGAGTGGCGCTACGAGTATAGGAAGCGGAAAGTGCTTCGTTCCCTGCAAGCATCACGTAGCCGAAGCCACACTCGCCCGCTTTGAGAACATCATCACGAGAGTTGATGATATCGTCACCCTCTTTCACGCCACGAACTCCTTTAGCGTAGAAGATCTTCTCACTATCGGTGGCATCACCAATAATGAGCTGGGCGAAGTAGTCGTTAGCGGTATCGCCATCGGGAACTTCAGCACCAAGGTCTTCAAGAGCCTCGCGAGTCTCCTCGGAAGGGTAGCTGTCGAAGTTGTTATCAAATTCGCCCAGTGCGATACCAATTTGCTTGGCATTACTGATCGTCTTCGCCTTATCTGCGTTTTTCTTCGCTTTGAGGATCGCAGGAGTCGCGAGTCCAGCAAGGACAGCGATAATTGCGATCACCACCAGAAGTTCCACCAAGGTGAAACCTCTGCGTAATGTATTTTTCAGTTTCATATTTCTGTTATGATTTGGCGCATTCTTCAGAACTAGTCTGAAAAAAGTGCCGATTTTTTTATGCTTGGGAGGTTAGCTCTAACACCGACCACAGAAGAAATTTAAGCTGCAGAAAAATCACTGCAAGGTAAAAGCTCTTCTTAGAAGTGGAAAACGAATCTCTCCAATCAAATGAGCGTCACGGAGAGAGCGTTTTATGTAAATTACGATGAAAAAGCTTGCCGTAATCCCTCTAAATCAGCGGGTCCGGCCTGGTCTGCCGCTAAAATTGCTTCTTTCTGCAGGGTAACGAGTTCAGCGATACCGGCTTTGGAAAGATCGAGCATCGCGGTCATTTCTTCAGAAGAGAAGACGGATTCTTCACCGCTACCTTGGACTTCGACAAATTGGCCTTTCTCGGTCATGACGACGTTGAAATCAACGGCGGCATCGCGGTCTTCAGGGTAATTCAAATCGAGGACGGCTTCTCCTCGATAGATGCCGGCGCTGACGGCGGCGATGAGTTGGGTGACAGGGAAGTCATTGAGTTTTCCCTCTGACATCAGTTTGTTGATGGCAATCGCTACCGCGACCATGCCGCCGGTGATGGAGGCGGTGCGGGTGCCGCCATCGGCTTGCAGAACGTCGCAATCCACCCAAACGGTGCGCTTGCCGAGTTTCTTGAGATCGACAACAGCGCGAAGGGAACGGCCGATGAGGCGTTGGATTTCTGAAGAACGGCCATCGAGCTTGCCGCGCGAGATGTCACGCGATTTACGGTCGAGGGTGGAGTAGGGGAGCATGGAATACTCCGCAGTGAGCCATCCCCCCTCGACTCCTTGATATTTCATCCAGCCGGGAATTTTATCCTCGATGGTGGCAGCACAGATTACTTTGGTATTTCCAAAAGAGACGAGGACCGAGCCGTCCGCATGTGGGGCGACGTTCGGGGTGAATGAGATCGGGCGGAGGGCAGAAATTGCGCGGCCATCGGGACGTTCCATACCGATGAGGTAAGGCGCGAGGCGAGGCAAGGCAAGGGAATCTATCGCCTAACGACGACGCTTTTTCCGAAGGTAAGGTGGGATGTCGAGATCCTCACCATTTTCAATGTTTGGGGTCTCACCATCGAAGCGTCCTTTGGGGCCTCCCTCGAGTTCAAGCTCTCCTTGTCCGGTGGAGCTTGGAAGATCGCGGAAGGGCTCGTCTTCAGGAGGTTTAGGAGTTTTTAGGATCTCTTCCGTAGCTTCAAAAACCTCTTCCTCCTCAACTTCAGCTTCATCGTTTTCAATTACGCGTAAAGCTGGGGCCACTGAGCTTCTTTCGGGAAGGTCTTCGAGGTCTTCGAGGTCTTCCAGATCACCTTCTAGCCCTGTGTCGACTTCAAGGGCATCATCAGAAATGATTTCAAGTGCGGTTTCATTCTCTTGGAGTTCCATCGAGTGCTCCATGGCGTTGGTTGCTTCGATTTCATCAACTTCTTCGATCTCAATTTCGGAGAGAGGTTCTTGCTCGTCTTCGATCACTTCTTCGATCTCCTCAGCCTCATCATTTAAGGCTTCCGGCTCTGGGGCTGCGATCGCTGCGGCCGTGGTCTCGATGGGAGACATTTGAAGACGATCTTCGGGTAGGGCGCTAATGATCGTGACGCTCATGGCATCCTTCATCGCAACATCAGTAGCGGCTCCGAAGAGCACGTGGGCTTCGGCGGGGACGTGCTTCATGAGGCCTTCCATGAGGAGGTCGATCTCAAAGAGGGTCATATCTTCACCTCCACAAATATGAACGAGCACGGTGGTGGCGTCTTTTAAAAGAGAGCCGCGGTCGAGTAGGGGACTGGCGAGAGCAGCCTTGAGTGCTCCAGTGGCGCGGCTTTCCCCACGAGCAAGGCCGGAGCCGAAGAGACAACGTGAGCGCGTCGTCTTAAGCGCGGTCATGAGTTCATCAAGACCGACGTTGATCAATCCAGGGCGGAGCACGAGGCGTGAAACTGCCGTGATGGAATCAGAAATCATCCGATCCGCTGCTGAGAATGCTTCATGCACACCCTGCTTTGGTAAGACCAGCTCTCCCATTCGACCATTATCAAATGTCACCAACGCATTGGTCAAAACGGCGAGTTGATTGAGTGCTTCTTCCGCTTGGGTGCGGCGGCGTTGGCCCTCAAACCCGAAAGGCATAGTCGCAAAGACCACCACAAACGCACCGGATTCACGCGCAAGGCGAGTCACGATGGGAGCCGCTCCAGAGCCCGTTCCTCCCCCGAGTCCGACGCAAATGAAAACAATCTGACGCCCCTTGAGTGCATCGCGCACTTCCTGTTCCGCTTCCATGATGGAGTTCTCGCCAAGTTCGGGATCGCCACCGGTGCCGAGCCCTTTGGTGAGATTTCGCCCGAGCTGGATTTTTTCTCCTGCGACTGAGCTTGCGAGGGTGCGAACATCAGTATTCATTGCAAGAAGCTCAGCACCTTCGATCCCATCTAGCGCGATACGATCGAGCATATTGGCCCCAGCCCCACCGAGCCCGATGATTTTTACCGAGCTTTCAGGAATGGTTTGCTGGCGATTGCGGTCAAAGTTGATCATGACAAGTTGAAATCTAATTTATCTTTATCAATTGAGTAGAGGCCAAGCGAGCGAAAAAGCGAACTAATCGGAGCTCTAAAATCTATAGATATAATTCTTCAGTTCAAAAAAGGGAGTTCTGAATTCATCGAGCTGAGATCGTGTTGGAATACCAACCGGCTTCATTATCTAGAGGGAGGTCTAAAATATTCTAAAAAACAGCAAATCGCCCCTCGAGTGACGTTAGTTAACAAAGGCTCAATTCTGAAATTCCCGCTGGCACGTGAGCGCTTCAGCTGAGAGACTACTCTTAGGTTGAAGCGTCAAAAAATATCGCCATACCCCAATCATGCCTGACCCTGATCCATCCGACCAACTCGCTCCCATTCCGGAGGGATTGAGAAACCAGCTTGCCGCATTCCAAGGGCAGCTCTGGCGGGTAAAAATCATCGAGGCTGTTTTGGCCGGTTTTTTCGGGCTTCTTGTATCCTTCCTTCTGGTTTTTTTGACTGACCGCTTTGTGGCCACCCCCCCCTTAGTGCGTTTGCTCATTTTGCTCAGTGGCACTTCGCTCTTTGCCGTCTTTGCGCCACTCATGATTCGCCGCTGGGTTTATAACCACCGCCGTGAAGGCCAGCTCGCTAGACTCATCTCTAAAAAGTATCCCAAACTTGGTGATCGCCTTCTCGGCGTTGTCGAGCTTCAGAATCAGGATGAATCACAGAAATCTCTTTCACCGGAACTCCGGGAAGCTGCGATGGCATATGTTGCACGTCAGGCTGGAAAGCAAGACATGACCGAAGCCCTGCCGGCTTCACATTTTAAGAAGCTCGCCATCGGGGTGGGACTCGCCGTCGTCTCCGTGATCGCAGGATTTTCCTTGGCTCCAAAGGCTGGCACAAACGCCCTGAAGCGCTGGATTCTTCCGCTTTCTGATACGGAGCGTTACACCTTTACGCAGCTTAATCTCGCGAATCTCAAATCTCCCTACGTTGTTCCTTACGATGAGCCCTTCGTTTTAGAGATTCCGCTAAATGAGGAAAGCGACGAACGCCCAGAGGTCGCGCGTGCACGATACGGTCTACAGGATTGGCTCGTCTCAGACCTTGCTGAAAACGGCACCTATCGTTTTGAGTTCACGGGTCAACAAGCTGCCGATACGCTCACCCTTCGTGCTGGCGATGCCATCCATCGAATTCGGATCGAGCCCGAAATCCGTCCTGACCTCACCACTTTTGAGGCCAGTGTAGAGCTTCCAAATTACCTGCAGCTTGAGCCACGTCTGTATGATATCCGCTCAGGCTCATTGACGGCTCTTGCTGGAAGTAAAGTCACCTTAACTGGATCATTTTCGCGCGCTCTGGCGGAATCTTCCGCAACGGTCACCACACTTCCTATGGAGGAGGAGGTGTTTGATATGCCGTCCTCAGATTTCAGGGAAGAGCAAGCCGCGCCACCTGCGTCAAAGCTTCCGGAGCCATACCCTCTCACCTTGAATATCAGTGACGATCGTCTTCAATCGAGTGTCATCGATCTCGGTGATCATCATTTAGAGATTCCTCTTACTTGGAAAGACGTCAAAGGCCTTGATGGCCCGGCAACCTTTCAGCTGACAATTCGGAGCGCTAAAGACCAAGCTCCACTTTCCTACCTTCAAGGCGTTGAGCGTCAGATCGCCATTTTGGCGGGCGAGACCATCGAGTTTGAAGTCGTTGGTGAAGATGATTTCGGTCTCAAGGAACTTGGCCTCATTTGGCAGGGCGAATTCACAAAGCCCTCCGCTGAAGAACCAGCAAAAGGAAGCCTCGTCCTCAAAACCGGTTCTCCAGAGATAACTCGCCTGAATGAAGTGGCACTCTTCTCTCCACAGACTCATGAAATTAAGCCTCAGCGTCTCGCCCTAGCAGCTTACACCATGGATTACCTTCCTGGTCGTGACCGTGTCATTTCTGAGCCCATCGTTATCTATATTCTCACTCCAGATGAGCATGCGCAGATGTTGAAAAAGAGATTCGATCGTCTCATCAGCGAGCTCGAAGATGCCGCGCGCCGCGAGCAGAATAACCTCGACGCCAACCGTCGTCTCGATCAGCAGAATAATCCTGAAGAACTCCAAAAGGAGGATGCTCGTAAAGAACTCGCCCAGCAAGAAGCCGCTGAAGATCAAAATGCGGAAAAGCTCAAAGAACTCGCCAAGAAAATGGAAGAGCTATTCAAGGATGCTGCGCGCAATGAGTCTATCGATAAGGACACCATGAAGAAGCTCTCCGAGACGATGCAAAATCTCAAAGAGCTTGGTGAGCAAGACCTCCCAGAAGTTGAGCGAAAACTGCAAGAGTCCCAGAATGAGAAGTCCACTGCAGAGAAGTCTAAAAAAGACCTGCAACAAGCGATTGAGAAGCAGAAAGAAGCGCTTAAGAAAATGCAAGAGACGATCGAGAAGGCGAACGATGCCAATGATAACTTCGAGGCCTCTACCTTCGTCAACCGTCTCAAGCGTGCTGCATCTGATGAAGGAGGGATTTCTTCAAGCTTGATTGATGCAATGCAAGGCCGAGGCCCTCAGAATCAGAAAGCGGTTACTCCCTTGCTCGGCTCCATTCCCTCAAGTGATCAGATCGACCCCGCTCACGAACGGCTCATTAAAGATCTTGGAGCACAGCAAAAAAGCACCACGAGTGACATCCGCTGGATTCAAGAAGATCTCGGGCGGTTCTACACCCGCACGCAGAAAGAAATTCATCAGGAGCTCTTCGACGCCATGAAAGAGTCTCAAATCGACCTTGAGCTTGAAGCCCTTCAACGACGCCTTGAAGCCAATCAAGCATTCCTCAGCGCCATCGAGGCAAAAAAATGGAGCGAGCAGCTCTCCAAATGGGCCAAAAAACTTGAAGGCGACAAATCCGGAGGAGGAGGCGGCGGCGGAGGAGGCGGTGGTGGTGGAAGCCCTGCTGAAAAAGATTTCGAATTCATGCTCAAAGTCATGCGTATGGTTCAAAAAGAGCAAGACATCCGCGCCCGTACTCGTTCACTCGAGCAGCTCATGCGCTCGGTTGAGCTTCGCAAAGCGACTCCAATCGAACTTCCAGAGGCCAAGTAACAACTTTCAAACCTAGAAACTTAAAATTATGAAATACACCATCCTCACCTCGCTCCTTGTGATGGGCTTAATCGCCCCACTGGCAGCCGAGGAGAAAAAGCCCACCCAGGCCGAGAAGGCTAAGGCGATGGCAAAGCACCAAGAGGGCACTGCTAAGCTCTCTCTGGATCAGGATAATCTCTCTGCGGACGTTCAGGAGCTCATCGATGAGCAGACGAACCCTAAAGTCATCGCGCTTCTTGCAAAAGTTGAAACCCTCATGGCTGAGACCATCGATGAACTCGATGATCAAAATACCGGAGGAGGAACGATTGCGATTCAGACCGAGATCATCGAAAAAATCTACGAAGCGGCTAAAGAAAAAAGCCAATGACAGAGTGGCGGGACTTGAGAGTCCAGCCAACAGAGCATGGGTGCCATGCTCGAAATGATGCAGCAAATGATGGGTCAGGGCGAAAAGCCCGGTGAGAAACCCGGAAAAGAAGGGGATCAGCCTGGTCAAGGGGGCCAAAAAGGTGGAGGTGACTCTGCCAATACTGCTAGTAACGGAGCAGCCAAAGGCAAGACCGGCGAACGCCGCGTCCCAAAAGCTGCAGGCCAATCCGGAACCGCTCTTCCTTCCGAATTCCAGAAAATTCTCGATGCATATAACAAGCGCGAGAAGGTCAAGAAGTGATCTAGCTGCTGAAAGACTGAACGATGCGATTTTCCCCGATTTTTGTGGCGATGCTGAGCTTTATGATTGCGTATGGCTTTGACAGCGCCCTTGGGCAATTTCGTACGATCGTATTGGACATGGGTGGTTTAGGCCTACCTGATTTGATCAGTTCCTCGTTTGGCTCGAATTTTGTCTTTCTGGTAGCATTCCCTGTCTTTTTAGGACTCCTCTTTTTGAGTTTGATCGGAGTGAAATGGGATCAGGCAGCGAATGTTTTTCCAGCCATCACCTCGACCCTCACCATCGGAGGATTCATCTCTTGCACAATGCTTCTTGCGAGAGTCGCTCAGCAAGCCACAGTTGTCTCTTAATATTCCCATGATCAGATTCATCCTTCCGACCATTCTTGGTCTTGCTTCTATTCTTCCGAGCGGGGGGCAAAATATTCCGCGTCGTCAGGAAGATCCGATTCCGGCTGCCGTTGAGAATGTCTACACGCGTGGGCTTCGTGCGCTTGCGCAATCACAGAATAGCGAAGGCTTTTGGGATGATAATCGGGGGAGTGAGCCCGGAGTAGTAGGCCTCTGTATTATGGCCTTTCTTGCTCATGGAGAAGATCCGAATCATGGACCCTACGCCGATCATATTCAGCGTGGGATCACCTACATTTTAAAGCAGCAGAAGGACGATAACGGCTACATTGGTGACAGTATGTACACGCATGGCTTTGCCACCCTCGCACTTGCAGAGTCCTATGGGATGTATCGCGATCAGCGGATCGCACCCGCGTTAAAAAAAGCCGTTGATCTCATTCTTTCTGCTCAGAAAAGAAACGGCAAAGGAGCATGGCGCTACCGCCCTGAGAGCACCGATGCGGATTCGACCGTTGCTGGCTGCCAAATCGTGGCGCTCTATGCGGCACGAAATGCTGGCATCCCAGTGCCAGATGATGCCTTAGAGAAAGGAATGAAGTATATGGCGACATGTCGGGGTGGCTCGGGGGGATATGGCTATACTTCCGCTGGTGGGGGTGGACGCCCGACGCTTACGGCAATCGGACTCCTCACTCAGGCTCTCGCGAAGCAGCACGACTCTCGCTCGTTTAAAGCGAGCACCAAGTATCTCGCTAAGAAGCTGAATTATCGAGATCGTCACTACGCCTACTACTTCGAATATTACATGTCTCAGGCCCTCTTCCATGCTGATGAGAAATTGTGGGACGAATGGAATACTAAAAACATCCGTTACCTCTCAACCATTCAAGGAGCCAACGGAGTGTTTCCCGGAAATAACGGAGCTGCTTTCTCAACTTCCGGAGCTCTTCTTTCCCTTGCGCTTAATTATCGTTTCCTTCCCATCTACGAAAAATGAAGCCCGTATTTTTATTATCTGCTCTCGTCTTGAGCCATCTCTTAGCAAAGCCATTTCAGTTAGAGCGAGGTGCTTTTTTGAATGGCGGAGGCCAAGCGAATCCCGAGGAGGATTTGGTTCTTCCTGAGTCTGACCCGAGCGGAACGGATATCGTCCGCTTTAATAATGGGGATATCATTCATGGAAAATTCGAAGGACTTGAAGGTGGGGTGAAATGGTCTCGCCCCGATATTGACCGAGCTCTGAATATTAAGTTGAAGAATCTCACCCAAGTCGTCTTCGATGGCGGACGCCAAGGGAATCCAGAGCTTCTCAAAGCGCATGTATCTCTCGTGAATGGAGATGAAATTCCAGGAGAAATCGTTTCGCTTGATGCGGAATATTTACTTTTGAAAAGCCCGATCGCAGGTGAGCTGAAGATTTCTCGGAATCATATTAAAACACTTACTCCGAATCCTTTTGATGGGCAGCTGAAGTATGCTGGACCATTTACCAGTGATGGTTGGGTGATGCTGGACCGTAAGATTTCTAAAGAGGTGCGTAAGCGCGAAGCAGAGGAAGCCGGTGAGAAGGTGGAAGACGAGGAGGAAAAGAAAGAGCCCCAGCCTTCTTGGGTCTATGCCGGCGCTTCTCTTTATTCATCGAATTTTGCACCGATCGTTTATGATGCGCAACTTCCTGATGTGGGTCGGTTACGTTTCAAAGCTGCGTGGAAGAATCGCCTCTACTTATCAGTGGCTTTTCATGCCGATTTCACACGCCCCATTCCTCGGGAGGTTATCAAGAAGGAACCTCAGCCAGTAGTAGATGCTCCGGAAGGTGAAGATGGAAAAAAGGAAGAAGCGGAAGAAGAACTGCCTCCTTTGGAATACGAAAGTCTCTTCGATCAAGTCGAGGGAAAGGCTTTTCAGTCGCAGGAATGGCTTCCGGAGTCTGGAGGGAATAGTGGCCCGATGGTTTATGGTTCATCTTATCTTTTAACGGTGAGTAATAATTACCCCACATTGATGAGACACACCTTTGAAAAGGACGGGACGCCTAAGTTTGTCTCTCTTCGTGGGAGTCGGATTAATGTTAATCTTTCCTCGGGGGCGAGTGCCGAGTTTGATCTTCGTTTTGATCGTGAAAAAAGCCTGATTTATCTCTATGTGAATGGTCAGTATGCCTGCCAATGGAATGATCTCGATGGTTATGCTGGGAAGGGTGGAGCAATTGCCTTCGCGGCCACAAATAGCAATTCACAGGTGAAAATTTCAGACATCTTTGTCACTTCATGGAGCGGCACTGCGGATAGCGCCAACAGCATGAAGCATGATGAGCGTGACATCGCTCTTTTGACGAACGGAACAGACCGCTTCTCTGGTGACACGACTGCGATCACCAATGGTGAGGCTGCTTTCAAAGGAGAATTTTCCGAGATGAAGATTCCGCTCGCGCAACTTTCCGAAATTCATTTCAAAGCGAATGCGCAGCTTAAGCCAGACGAGATTAAATGGAGTGATCAATTGGGGGTGCTTCTTTTTAATCCTGTGGGGCGAATCACGCTCACCCCTAAAAGTTCTACGGCCACTCAGCTCAAAGGCCACTCAGCGATTCTGGGTGACATTACCGTCGATCTTTCCTCTGCTGTTCTTTTAAACTTCGCTGATGGGCCAGATGGCTTGAGTGATTGGATTACCGATTTTTAAATGATACGTTTCACACTGCTCACCTCTCTTTTCAGTCTTCCGGCTTTTGCTGGGGACATTGTCGCGTTGAAAAATGGTGATTATTTCACGGGAAAAATTTCAGGCCTTTCGGACGGTTTGATTCAACTTGTCAGTCCACATAGTGAGACCCCACTTCAGATCGTGAGTGATGAACTCAAAGAGCTGACTTTTGCTCCAGTTCTAGCAAGTGACACTCCGAAACACCGTCATCTTGTGAATTTGAGAAACGGCGACTCCATTCCGGGAGATGTCACTGCACTCGATGGTAAGGCGGTGACTCTGCATACTTGGTTCGCAGGTGATCTCGTTATTCAACGAGCTTTGATCGAGTCCGTTTTTTTTGAAGCGGCTCCGCAGCGTCTCGTATACAAGGGGCCAGATGAAATCACCGAATGGCAACAAGATAGTGGTTGGAGCTGGGATGATCATACTTATCGTGCAAGTGGCAGTGGGAACTTAAGTCGCGACCTTCAATTATCAGAAGACTTCATCGTGAGCTTCGATCTTTCTTGGAGAAACACCCCGTCATTCCGCTTTCATTTCTGCACTGATGCCCAGACTGGAGATGATAATAGCGATGGCTATTACCTAGAGCTTACGAGCCAAGGGTTTGCTCTTAATCGAGTGATTCCAGATGGAGGGAATGGAAAAGCTGCGACGCAGAGGCTCGGTGGACCGATCACTCGTGCCAATGAATTTAAGATGAACAAGGTGCGAGTAGAGATTCGGGTGAGCCGCTCTCAGAAAACAATCTACTTCTACTTAAATGGCGATTATGCGGGGCAATATTCTGATCCCAACCCAACGGCGCCTCGGGGAACAAATATTATTTTTAACAGTAGGAGTAGCACAAGTCGGCAATACACTATCGATGCGATTGAAATTCGTGAATGGGACTCTGTGACCCGTCGCTTGAATCGTGAGAAGCAAGTGGAAGATGAGGCCGATACTCTGGCGACCGATGAAGGTGATCTCTTCACAGGAGTGATTCACAGCCGTCAGGTGAAAGATGGCCGCCCTTTTTATCAGATGAAAATCTCTCTTTCGGAGAGGCCTTTTTTAATTCCTGAAGATCGTTGTTCCGTGCTCTATTTTACGAAAGGGGAGCCCACGGATCCGCAGCAAAGTCCCTATCAGCTCTCCCTGATCACGGGCGGCACGCTCAGCCTCTCAGAAATTTCCTTGGGAGACAAATCGATGAGCGCAAAGCATCCTTGGCTTGGTGAATTGATTCTCGATCGGAGGGTTCTTCGTGACATGAAGACCCCTGCTAAACCCTTGAAGAAGAAATTGAGAAAATGATCTTCATATCCCACCTTCTCCGCGGTCTGGTTTTCGTAAGTTTCACCCTGCCGGTTTTTGCTCAAGACCCTGACCTTGAAGCTGCCGTGGAAGTTGCTGTGGAAGCAGTTGAAGAGCCCGTTGAGACTTCGGAGAATCCCGATCTCAAAAGCTCAGCAGATAAAAAACCGGCCGAGAATATGACCAAGATCGTCTTCATGGATGAGACGACCATTTCCGGAACGATTCACTCGATTGACGGAGAAAAGAGAACACTCGAATTCACCTCTCCATCCCTGCAGGGAAAGAATACGCTGAAGAGTGCGAAGCTCCTTGATCTGAAACTCGACTTTGATCACGAAGCTCCCGAAGCCGGCCATTACGCTCTTGCTATGGTGAAGCCTCGCTACAATGAGGAACCTCCGCAGGATACCATCCGAGGAACTTTTGTTGGGATTGATGATGACCACATCACTCTCGACACTTGGTATGCTGGGCAGCTCAAATTGAAGCGCACCATGGTTCAAGAATTAAGTATTTTTGAAAGCAGCCCGCGCCTTTTCAATGGCCCATCCAGCCTTGAAGGTTGGAGAAGTGGAAGCGATGACGTTGTAGAAAATTGGCGTTATTCTCAGCGTGCTTTGATTTCAAAAGGAAACGGGTCGATCGCGCGTAAGATCGAAATGCCTGAAAAGTTCAAACTCAGTTTTAATGTTGCTTGGAAGGGGAGTCCTTATTTCAAGGTCGGATTTCTCTCGAGTGGATATCGGGATAGTTACCAGAATCGCGGCTACAGTCTCCAGCTCCAGAATTCTTATGTGATGCTGAACCGCACGGGGAAAAATCACGAACGTTCAGATCTTTTCAGTGAAGACTTTCGGGTGATTCGTGAACAGGAAAATGCGACCTTTGAATTTTATCTCGATCGCACCTTAGAAGGAAAAAATGCGATGTTTATCGATGGTAAAAAAGTGGCAAGTTGGGAGGCTACGAATGATCTCGACGGGCTTGGTGAGTGGCTTTTGTTTTCTCTGAATCGGAGTAGGGGAAACATTAAGATTTCCCAGATCACAGTCTCACAATGGAGCGGCCAGCTCCCCTACGATGAGGCAGAAGACGAGGAGGAAAAAACGGAAGACACGTTCAAGGGGCTGAGTGGGCAGCGGATTAACCTTGCGAATGGCGATGCTATCGTCGGAGAGGTCTTGAAAGTTGAAGATGGGAAGGCGCTGCTAAAAACGGACCTCGGTGAGTTTCCAGTTTCTGTTTCTCATCTCCGTCAGTTCGGCCTCGATTCAAAGGAAGATAAGCCGCGAATGTATGGGAGAGATGTCCGGGCATGGTTCACTGAAGGTGGTTCTGTGACTTTACGTCTAGACTCGATTTCTCCTGATCAGCTTCGGGGTTACTCCCAAGTCTTTGGTGAGGCGGAGTTCGATCTACGCGCCTTCTCTCGGATTGAGTTTAATATCTGGAGTCTCAATCGTGAGGACTTCGAGCAATCAGAAGATTGGTAAAAAAGAAAGAACCCCACGCTTGGCATGGGGTTCTAACACACACGGCAATGAGTTCCTTAGGCTCACTGGCAATCTCTATGAAATGACTGATGTAACGCTACGTTATTACAGACAATAATGTCTGAGCAATCAGCGTGCCAATTTTTTCATGAGGTTTCTAACAGAGCGCCGAAATCAAGTTCTCACCTTATGTAGGAGAGAAGAAGGGGGATACTGGGCTAGTTATCCAAGGGATTGGTTGAAAGTGACTCGGTGGGATTAATGAGTCTCATAGCTGCCAGGTTTATTTCGTCTTGGTCCCTCTTTTTAAATCTTTAGCAACGGCTACTCCGAGGCTGCTGATTGCTTCACGATAGCCTTGGCGAATGAGAGCTGGATTTTTCAGGTAAGTTTGCAGAGCTGCTTTTTGAGTCCCGACTCCGACCAAATGACCAGAACGCAGCCACTTTTCCCCGTCAGGTGAGATGAGAAAGATTTGAGCTCGAATCACAGGAGTCAAAAGAAGCTGACCATTTGAATCTTTTCCAACCCGGCGTAAGCCATGCGAAAAAATTTCTGAGGTGATTTGGTATGGAGCACTAGATTTTACTTTTCCTGCGAAGAAAGAATTCGCCTTCACCTGAGTCGTGATCTCTTTTTGCAGAGCGAGCTGTAATTTTTCGGGAACCTTCGATTGGATGGAGGAGAAGGACTTTCCGTGTTCGTTCTTAAAACTGTTATGCTGAGTTGCGTAAATCCCTTCACCAATGAGACCTCCAACGAGTCCGCCAATGGCTCCCCCGGCTACTCCTGTCGCAGCAGCGGCAGACCTAGCCGTGTCGCTTCCACCTTGAGGCTCCTGATAGGCTTTTTCTTTAATTTGAGGAGTGGCGATTTTAACAGATTGAATCTGGCTTTTCTGAGAAGGGCTGAGCGTCGGCGAGCAAGATACAAATACTAAAGTAGCGAGTAAGGAGTAAATTGTTTTTATCATATTAGTAGTTTATAGCAGATCATCCGTAATAGGGGAAGGGTAAAAACGTGAGGCTCGATGACTCTGCTTTCCAGCTCACGAAGAAGAGTGTTTCCGCCATTGCCTCGGTGGGCAAAAGGTCAATTGTTCAATTTCCTTTTGGAAAGTAAGGCTCCAAGTGTAGGTCTCCTTCTTGCTGGGTGTGATCACTCAGTTCAGAAAAATACTTGGTCAAGGCCGCTTGCATTCGGAAAGGCTGCTCGTTCTCTTCAGGGATGATTTTTTCCGAGGTGCCATCGGGGAGAATGCGAGAAGCGTTTTGATTGTCTTGGAAGCAGGCATCGAGGATAGTTTTGAGAACCACTTTTATCTGTTCGCCGACGATGGGCACCATGAGCTCGACGCGCTTACAGAGGTTACGCGTCATCCAATCGGCAGATGAGATAAAGAAGCGTTCATCACCGCCATGGCAGAAAGAGAAGATGCGCATGTGCTCAAGGTATTGATCGATGATGGAGATAACTTTGATGTTTTCCTGAACCTTCAAGCAGCAGATGCCGCGGATGTTGAGCACGATTTTTACGCCTGCTTCGGCAGCACGGTAGAGCGCGGTGATGACCTCACGATCTTCAAGCGAATTCATTTTCGCACGAATCCAAGCAGGCTTGCCGACGGCGGCGTTTGCGGTCTCGAATTCGATCAACGCGATGATTGTTTTTTTGATCTGAGTGGGGGCTGGGATCAGTGTTTGAAATCCCGTGAAGCGGGTCTGCCCGGTGACGGCATTGAAGAAAAGTGCGGCGTCACGGCCGATATCAGGACGGCAGGTGAGGTAGGAAATATCAGTGTAAAGTTTCGCAGTTACTTCATTGTAATTGCCGGAACTGAGGTGGACGTAGTTTCTGAGGGCATCGCCTTCTTGGCGAATCACAAGCGCAATTTTAGCATGTGTTTTTAAGCCCTTCACTCCATAAAGAACCTGCGCACCTGCACGGCGAAGCTCCTCAGCGCGCTCAAGATTATGAGCCTCATCGAAGCGTGCCTTGAGTTCGACCAGAACGGTGACTTGCTTCCCGGATTTGGCTGCACGGATAAGGGCATCGACGATTTTTGAATCCTTCGCGGTACGATAGAGCACCTGCTTGATCGCGAGGACGTGTGGGTCAGCCGAGGCTTCTTGGATGAAGCGCAACACGGGACGATAGTGCTGATACGGATGGACGAGAAGAAGGTCCCGCTCCCGCATCGTCTCGATGATCGGGCGGTCTTCCACTTCTGGGATATGAACTGCACCTGCAGCAGGAAGGCGCAGTTCTGCAAATTCAGGTGCGAGTGCGAGATCGAAGAAATCCTTCAGCGCAAGCGGTGCTTTGGTGAGATAGACACGGGCGACTGGCACAGAGAGTAGGCGGACGAGGTCTTGGGTGAGGGCATTATCACGATTGATCTGGAGGCGCGCCGGAAAGGACTGCAGGCGGTCATCGACCACTTGCCGAATCTCCTTCGCAAAGTCCTCGATGCTGTCCTCGTTCGCCGGGATGTCGGTATTCCGTGTGAGACGAAAGATGGTCGTCCCTGAGATTTCTTCATCAGGAAAGAGCGTGCCACAAAAGAACGCGATCATTTCCTCAAGTAAAACAAACCCGCCCTCGGACGGGCGGTAAAAGCGCGAAATCTTTGGTGGTAACGGGATGATCACCACGCGTGGTGATGTTTTCCCCTCGGCGGTGAGATGAAGCCCGACACACACGCTCATTGATGGCACAAATTCCAACGCATGCTCTTCATCCAATACGATTGGGGTGAGAAGTGCCGAGATTGATCCTGTGTAATAGTCTCGCGCCTCAGCAGTCTCGACCTCGCTCAGATGCGTTACTTTTCGGATCCCGAGGTGTTCCACTTTAAGCAGCGGAAGGAGCGTTTTTTTCATCAGTCGCGTCTGATCCTTCATCATGCGACGCGCGCGCATCTCGATCTGCGTCACCTGATCTCCCACTCGGTTTCCATGCCGATCAGCAAAGCCCGGTGCATTTTGGTGAATGGCATAGAGCCCACCGAGCCGAACTTGGAAAAATTCATCCAAGTTTGAATCCGAGATCGCGAGGAATTTTACCCGTTCCAGAATCGGTAATTCCTCCCGCAACGCCTCATTGAGAACACGTTGATTGAACTCGAGCCATGAGAGCTCTCGATTAATGAATGTATCTTTCATGGGCTAGAAAAGGTATCGACCCTAGAAACCCGAAGAGCAACGGCATTTCTGTGACAATCGCTGGGAAGTCTCATCCATAAATAGTCTCGAAAAAGGTTGAGTTATTCGCATTTTCAGAATAATACGCGCGCGTCGAAGGACGGCTTGGCTCATGAAGGGCTGAGTCTATCCCGATTAATATCCAAAATGAACGACTACGGAATTAACCTTGCTGACTTTAAGCAGAACGAAAAAGACACTGGGAGTGCAGACTTCCAAATTGCGCTCATGACCCGGCGCATCAAGCACCTCACTGATCACATGGGTGATCATAAAAAGGACTTCTCCTCACGCCGCGGACTTCTTCGCCTCGTCGCACGTCGTCGCAAGCTTCTTGATTACCTCAAGAGTCAATCAGAAGAGCGCTACCAGAAAGTGCTCAAAGCACTCGACTTGCGTCGCTAACCAATTTTGTAAAAAGGCCACGGTGATCTTCACGGTGGCCCTTTTACTTTAAAGGTCATCCATACTGGATGGCTTTTTCGGTAATCAGACCCACCCAAATTTAAGAACGGGACTGTTTATCATTTCACAAAAAATCACTCGGGAGGGTCCCGAGCGATCCACAAATACAAGACAATGAGTATACAAAACGTAACGGCCAATGTTGGGCCGGCACCAATGGTCATCGAGACCGGTAAATTGGCCAAATTGGCCGACGGAGCAGTCACCGTCCAGATGGGTGAAACCATCGTAATGGTCAGTGCTGTTTCACAAACCAAAATCCGTGAAGGTCAAACCTGGTTCCCCCTCTCGGTGGAATACAAGGAGCGCGCATCTGCCGCTGGCACCTTCCCCGGTGGTTACTTCAAGCGTGAAGGCCGCCCTACTGAAAAAGAGATTCTTACCTGTCGTATGACGGACCGCCCACTGCGTCCGCTCTTCCCGAAGGGTTACCTCTACGACACCCAGATCATCGCACTCCTTCTCAGTGCTGATCAGGTCAACGATGCTGATATTCTCTCCATGAACGGAGCGTCTGCCGCTCTCGCCATCTCCGACATTCCTTTCGCTGGACCTATCGGTGCTGTGCGCGTAGGCCGGATCGACGGAGAATTCGTCATCAACCCAACTTTCGAGCAGCGTGAAGACTCTGACCTCGACCTCATCTACGTGGGCAACAAGACCGACGTCATCATGATCGAAGGCGCTGCCGACGAGATTCCTGACGCTGAGTTCAAAAAGTCCCTCCACTTCGCCCAAGCGGCCGTTGCGCAGATCGTCGAAGCTCAGGAAGAGCTCGTGAAGCTCGCCGGTAAGCCCAAGCGTGACTACACCGTCACTGTGGCTAAGGAAGACCTCCTTGAAATCGGATACGCCGTTGCCGGTGATCGTATTGAGGACGCCATCTACGCTGCTTCTAAAGTCGAGCGTGGTAAAAAAGTGGGGGCCCTGCGCGACGAAGTGGAAGCTGCCATTAAGGAAAAATTCCCTGAGACTACTGAGTTCGAAATCGAGCAGGTCTTCGAATACATTCAGAAGAAAGCCTTCCGTGTTTCCATCATGGAAAAAGGCGTCCGTGCAGACGGCCGTGGCCTTCGCGACCTCCGCACTCTCTACGGAGAAGTTGGCACCCTGCCACGTGTGCACGGCTCCGCTATCTTCTCCCGTGGTGAGACTCAGGCCCTCGGAATTTGCACCCTCGCACCAGCCGACGAAAAACTCTACGTCGATAACTACGCAGGCGGTGAAGATTCCAAAAACTTCTTCCTTCACTACAACTTCCCCCCATTCTCTGTGGGTGAGACCGGTCGCTTCGGCGGCATGAATCGTCGTGAAATTGGTCACGGAGCACTGGCTGAGCGTTCCATCGCTCCAATGCTTCCTTCCACCGAGGACTTCCCATACTCCATGCGCATCTCTTCCGAGGTCATGGAGTCCAATGGTTCCACCTCGATGGCGACTGTTTGTGCAGGCACCATGGCTCTTCTTGACGCCGGTGTCCCCATGATCCGCCCTGTTGCGGGTATCTCTACCGGCCTTGTCACTGAGCAAGATGCTGATGGAAACATGACCAAACACGTTGTCATTCTCGACATCATCGGATCTGAGGACTTCTACGGTGACATGGACTTCAAACTCTGTGGAACTAGCGAAGGTGTTACTGGTTATCAGCTTGACCTCAAGCTTCCCGGTATCCCTCTCTCCATCCTTGAAGAAGGTATCGACCTCGCGATCCAAGGCCGTGGAGATGTTCTCAATAAGATGGCCGAGTCGATCACCGGCCCGGGCGAACTCTCCGAACACGCTCCCCGCATTGAGACCGTTAAGATCGATCCTGATCGCATCGGCGAGCTTATTGGTCCTGGCGGTAAGAACATCAAAGCCATTCAGGCTGAGTCTGGTGCTGACGTGAACATCGATGACGATGGAACCGTCCACATCTACGCTGCGAAGATGGAAGGCCTCAACGCTGCCAAGAACATGATCGAAATGATGTTCGCGGAAGTTGAAGTCGGTAAGACTTACACCGGTAAAGTGATGAACTGCACCACCTTCGGGGCCTTCATGGAAGTGCTTCCAGGTAAGGACGGCCTCATCCACATTTCCGAGCTTGCTGAGGGCCGCGTCAACCAAGTGGAAGACGTCGTCAAAAAGGGTGAAACCATCACCGCAAAGTGCATCGGCGTTGACGAGAAAGGTCGCGTTAAAATGTCCGTCCGCGCTCACCTCCGTGAAACCGGCGGCGGAAACGATGCCCCAAAGGGCAACGACAACGACGGAGATGACACCCCTCCTAGTGAGGAAGAAGTCGTCACCTTTGGCTAAGCCATTTGACTCATAGACTTACAAAGCGTCCGCCCTGAAAAGGCCGGGCGCTTTTTTGTGAGTAAAGATCTCACAAACGATTTAGTCCATATTCTATAAAACTCAGATAGCAGGTGAGACGTTGATCTGCCTCTGACGAGAGCGCGATAATTAGCTTAGGAAGTGCTTCAAATTTCGGCTAAAGCCTCGCTCAATCAGGATTACTTCATTGTTATTTTAGTTCAGGTAACTGTCCTGATAATGGAGATGCTTACATTCGAGCCTATATTTTATTGAGCAGAAGCCCAAGTAGCACGGTAGAATTTCTTCTCGGTGCCGGTGGGGTCTTCGATGAGGCGGATCGTGATTTGGGTGGTACTGGTGCCGGGGTTGGTGCGTTCGATTTCACGGTAGGTGTTGGATCCCAAGGTGGTCCAAGTTTGGAAGTCGGTGGAGGTTTGGACGCGGAGGGTGCAATGCTCGGACTGCAGGGGGAAAGGGGAGTTAAACTCAAGCTTAAGGAAGCCGCCTTCACTTTCGAACTCGGTCGTGAATTGCGGACGAGAGTCCGGATCGAGGGGGTTGGTTTGGAAGCGGTATTCCTCTTCGTTTGAAATGCCATCGCTATCAGGATCAGCGGCCTCTCCGGAGATGGTGGGATCGGCGAGTTCAGCATTGGTAAAGACTTGTTGTCGCCAAGCCGCTTGCGTGGGGAAGACGGAAACGGTGGTAACTGAGGTCTCCGTTCCATTCATGGTGAGCTTGTAAGTGGTGTCCTCGAGGGGAGAGACGTTGAGGTGGCCAACGCCATTGATGGTGTGGCTTGTGACATCGCCGAGGCCATTATCGATGGTCAGGGTCGCCGCGCCTTGGGTGTTCCATTGCAAAGTAGTGGAATCTCCTGAAATGATGGAAGGATGCAGGGAGGAGAAGGAGAGGATTTCAGTAGGGCCGGGGATGACCGCAGTCTGATGAGTACGAGTTTCTGAGACAGGATCGTCCCCGTAAGAAATGTCCACTCGATAAGTACGAGAATTATCGTAAACCGGCGGGCGAACGAGGCTCCCCGGGAAGCGCATGGAGTAAACGAGCTCGCCAGAGGCTTCATCGTAAACAGAGACGACGGGAGTTTTCTCCGAAAGGGTATCGATGAGTGGGAGAAAGCCGGTGGGCTCACGACCATCGTTATCCGCCTGGTTAATGATGACGGGCCAGCCGGGGAATTGGCCACCAGTGGAAGGATGCTCGGGATCGGCGTGTATCGGCCAAGATTCAAAGGTGATTTGACGAGTGGTTTTATGCACGCGGATAATTCCGTAGCCTGCCCCGCGATCGTGGAGATTCTCAGGATTGATGCCACGTGTTTGATCATAGTATTCGAGCGGGTTCGCTGCGGCAACCACACGAATATGGCCGGGGAGTGCGGAGGTAAGGTTGGGCTGACCACTGGGCAATGTGCCATTTCCATCGAGGTAGAAATCGCCCGTGTAAGGGCTGACGGTGGTCGTGCGTCCGCCGGTGTTGTGGACGGGATCCCAGACGCGTGGGAAGAAGTTCGACATGGCCGGAGAAGCGAAGGAATAGCCCGCATCGGCGGGTCCATCGATACCATGGTGAACAAGGGTTGAGAGGTGTTGGTCTCCAGCAAGTTGGAAGCTACGAGAGAGGCGGAGGAGCTCCCAAGCTTCTTCCCGTCTTTGAGCAGGCCAGCCGTTCGAATCGCGATCATTCAGGCCGAAACCATACCCAGCAGAAGCGTGGGTGTGAAGCATCCCGAAGGGGGATTGGGAGACGGCGCATTTGACGCATTGCCCTTTCCAATCGGTGGCCCAAGCGCGGAGGAAATCTTTTTGGCGTGAGCCGAGGAGGATCTGTTCGTTGGGGTCTTCGGGTGCGTTGAGGGTGCCGGTTTTAAATTTACGGTCTTCGAGCACGGCGAAGCCCACTTCACCATAGTTCATACCAGTGAAATAGACATTGATCTCTTGCCCAACCGTGGGGGCCGGTTGAACGGGGTTGTAGGGATCAGGCTTGGGAAGGTGGCTGGAGTGCGTGCGTTCTACGAGGCGGACCCACGAAGCCGGTTGTTCGTAGCCGCCCGTGCGCTGGTCAGCGGTAGCAATACCACCTTCTCCCCAGAGGTTGCCTTGATAAATATCGTGGTCATCTGGGATGGAAATAGTGGGGATATCTTTGGCGAGATCACGTGCCTGCAGGACCCACATATACCATTTGTAGAGATAGTCGTGGTGGAGATTAAAGGGGCCGGAGTTTGAGTCTTTTTGGGTGGGCTGCCCTTCGTAGATTTGATCACCAAGCGCGAGAAGAACATGGGGGGCGTGCTTGTTGATATGGTGATATGACTGAAGATGTGGGTGCCACATCATGACAGGACTCCAGTCCATGGTATCTGACTCGATGCTGATATCGGCGATGCGTTGGCAGGAGGTGTTTACGATGACGATTTCGTTTTCATCGACGGGGTCCTTTCGAATCGTACCGTGCCAGTAGTAAGTTTTTCCGTCGACTTGCACGCCGACTCGGTAGGGGTGATCGCGGGTGTCATCCCAATTCGGAACGGTGAAGGTTGCGGTGTAGGAGGAGACGTTATCAGTGTTATCGATGGGCGCATTGGCGATTTGAGTCCAAGTGCCTTGTTGCTGAATTTCAAAGCTCACCGGCGGAGTAGTCGCGAGATCAACGGGCGGGAGGTGCGCTGTCAATTTGAGTTCACCCCAGTTGAGACTGTAAAGAGATCCGATGATGGCGAGGGAGCGATCCGGCTCGGGGTTGAGTGCTGTGCCTGTGCCAGTGAAATCATCAAACCAAAAGGCAGTTCCACTAGTGCCACGATTGGAAAGAAGACCGAAGGAGCCAAGGACGCGATCTGATGGGACGTTGACCGCTGCTTGTGAAATGAGATTTCCAGAGGCTCCTATCGATTGAATAGTGAGCGCGTATTCTCCGGTGGTATCGTTATAAATTCCCGTGAGTCTGAGTCGCCCCGTGGTGGGGAATGCTCCGGGGTTTACTCCGGTGGCAAGCGGGATAATGCTCCCCTGTGAGAGGTCCTCGATGACTGCGGTGCCATTTTGATTGAGGCCGAGGAAGGTGCCGAAGTCACGACCGAGACCATCATGAACGAGGAGTGACGCGCGCCAGTCGAGACTAGGGCCAGCTCCAATGAGGAAACCTGAGCGGGCATTGAAGCTCGCCGACCCGGCATCGATTCCGCTGTTTACGGTGAAGGTGAAGTCTCCGCCATTTCCTCGGATGGAGGTGCCAACGCGGTGGAGCGTGCGGCGGGGTTTTACAACGAGGGTGCAGTTGATGCGGTTGTTTTTCACCTCCCAATCTTGAAGGCGATTTCCCCAGTAGCCGGGGCCAGGCCAGACCCGATCGGGAGAGG
>JBDNAW010000094.1:0-37039 GCA_039768255.1 Akkermansiaceae bacterium
ATCAGTTGGTGACAGATTACCCGATCCAAAGTTGGCGATACACTTATGGTCGGCAAGCTGATGGAGCTTTTGGATATCTCTCTCTCGGAACGCCGGGGGCAGATAACGTTGGAGATGCAATGGGGGAAGCTCCCGCAGTTCCTGAGTTTAGTGTTCAGGGAGGATTCCATTCTTCGAGTCAGACTGTGGTGCTGAGCTCAAGCACACCAGGGGCGACGATTCATTTCACAACCGATGGGAGTGATCCCTTGCATGGAGGAATTCAGTATTCGAGCCCGATCCAAATTTCGACAAACACCGCGATTCGGGCGCGTTCTTTTCTGACGGATTCGGTCCCATCTCGCATTGTCACTCATACTTATCTCATTAATCAGTCTTCAGCGTTTCAGGGGCTAGGAGCGATCGTTCTCACGGGTGATCCTGAGAAAACTTTTTACGGTCCGAACACCGAAGGTGGCCCAGCGAACGGGGAAGGGGTTTTTGCGATTAATGGTGGTTCTTACACAAATTCGCAGTGGAGTGCCGGAAGTGATCCTACCGCTTTCAACATTCCGAGGAGTAGTGGTCGGCCCTCCGAGCGTCCTGCGGCTCTGGAGTATCTTCCCCAGTCAGGCGAGCCTCTACGAACTGAGCTCGGGATTCGGGCGGCAGGAAGTGCGCATACTCGAGCACGACTCAAGATCACTGATCCAATGGATGAAAGATTTACTCCGACGGATAAATTTCAAAAACCTTCCTTTAATATCTTCTTTCGTCCTGAGTTTGGCGATCGCCCACTGGAGTATCCTTTCTTCGGTGGGGAGTCGGTGTCCGAATTCGAAAACATGCGCATTCGCGCCGGGAAAAACGACTGGGTCAACCCTTTTATCCGCGATGAGATGATGCGGCGCATCTACATTAAAACTGGAAATGTGGGGAGTTATGGCTCCCTCAATACACTCTGGATTAACGGCGTTTATAAAGGATTTTACAACCTAGCGGAACGAGTTCGTGAAGGATTCATGCAGACCCACTACAACAGCAAGGAAGCGTGGGACGTGCAGCAGGTGAACTCATTTTCGAGTGGTGACCCGACGAATTGGAATAAGATGATTTCTTATCTGAGGACAACTGATCTTACCACAACCGCTGGTTTCGCCGGGGTGCATGACTACCTCGATGTGGACAATTACATCGACTACATCTTGGTCAATGCCTACGCGGCGATGGGCGACTGGCCTCACAATAATTGGATCGCGGCTCGCGAGCGAACTTCACTGGGCCGCTGGCGCTTCTACGTGTGGGATGCCGAAGGTTCGTTCGGTTTTGCGGGACGGAGCACTTCGACCAATAGCTTCACGGAACATCTCACGCTGCCAAATGATCGCTTCCCAACTGGGAATGCTTACACCACCACGAACCAATATATTCAGGCGATCTTTACGCTGCTGAAGGAGTCGCCCGAGTTCCGCTTACGAATGGCTGACCGGGCTCAGAAACATCTCTACAATGGAGGGGCGCTGGTGACCTCTGAGATTGCTTCGATTTATAACGAGCTGCGGACCGAGATTACGCCGATTATGCAGGCAACGACCGGGCAGTCATTTCGGACGAATTTTTACACTGGCTGGATTGCCAATGGTACTCGTTTCAATGCTTTGACGAGTCAGTTGAACGGTCTTGGCGCCTGGCCTGCGACCGATGCTCCGACCTTGAGCCAACATGGCGGTGAAATTTCGGCAGGATTTCAGTTAGGTATCAATAACCCGAATGGCGGGGGAACGATTTATTACACCACTGATGGGACTGATCCGCGCTCACTCGGAGGAGCGATCGTTGGGAGTGCTTACACGGGATCGATTTCGCTGAGTGACGATACTCAAGTGCGTGCTCGCATCTTGGATTCAGGAACTTGGAGCCCGGAAATCGATGTTGAGTTTACGCTGCCATTTGCGAATCCCACCTTCATGCCGCTAGCGAGTGCGGATTGGACTGAGAATGTCAACTGGTCGACCTCGCCCGGAGCATATCCGAATGGGGCGGGAGTAATCGCCGACATTCCCGGAGCCGACGGTGCTGAGCGAGATGTGAACTTGAGAGCGCCGGTAACGGTTGGGCGTTTGGAATTTGAACTTGGAAGCACGACCGAGCGCAATCGAGTTCGTGATCGCAATACTGGAAATACGCTCACCTTTTCAAACGGAGGAAACCCCGCTGAAATTTTGGTCACGGGTGATCAGGACGGCTTTGCAGAGCTGGAAGTTGATGCAGGAACGATTCTGACGAGTGATTTGAAGCTCGATATCCAGCATGAAGGGGGAGATTCTGATTATGGTGCTCTCCGACTTCGGAGTTTGATCACTGGTTCCGGAGGGCTGACGAAAACTGGGGCGGGCATTGCGACCTTAACTGGAGTCGGGAAAAATTATAGCGGTGCTACCGTGATCGAACAGGGAGTGCTGCAAGTGACAGAACCTGCGGCTCCTTTAGCGACGAGTTCTCTTGCGGTTCTTTCGGGCGGGCAGCTTCGTTTGACCTCGGGAACGGGTTCTGGAGATCCTGCTCGCGATTATTCGTTTGGAGGAACGTTGAGTCTGAATGGGACGGGCCGAGGGAGCGAAATTGCGGATGGAAATGGAAACGGGAAACTGGGAGCGCTTCGATACGATCCTGGCTCAACGGACGATCAGGCCATTATTTCATCTCCGGTTTCGCTCGCAGCCGCAGCTTCTATTCATGTGGAAGGGTCCTCTAATATTCTCGAAATTTCGACTCCGCTGGCCGGAGTGCATCCGCTCACGAAATCGGGTGGGGGAACGCTTTTCTTGAGCGGTGATCAAAGTGGGCAGTCTTTCCCGATCGCGGTGAATGCGGGGGCCTTAGAAATCCACGGCGCGCTTGGGTCAGCAATTGATCTTTCTCCAACGGCAACGCTGAAAGGCTTTGGAAGTACGGCGGCCATTACGGGCGAGGGTTCGGTGATTTTGCATCAAGCGCTCTTGGAAGCTCCGGCATCGAATGCGTCTCGTTATTCCTTCGTCTTTAGTTCGAACAGTGCGCCGAATCTCACTTCTCCTTCGGCGAGCTTGAATGGAACTGCGGTTCTTGAAAATGCGCCGACTGGAATTCTTGGTTTGGATTTTTATCTCACGGGAACTGCGCAAAATTTTGGCGCGGTCTCACAGGGAGGATTAATCGTGCCATCTTCCGTTAATCTGGAGAGTGCGATAGCGACGGCACAGATTCGGGTGTTCTCTGCAGACCTCTCGGGTGGTCATGAATTTGAGGGCCAAATCTGGCGTCCGATTCAAGGGTTTAGCTTGAAGGTTGCAGAGGCGTCGCTCGGGCAACCAGCCCCATTTTCACAGGTTCGGATTCTTGAGCTGACTAACGAGTCAGACACTCTGGGTTCCTTTGCCGCCTGGCAAATGGCGACCTTTAGCGCAGCGGAACTTGTTGATCCGGCGATTTCAGGAAGCTTGGCGAGCCCGTTTGGTGATGGTCTCAACAATCTGCTTCGTTATGCTTTAGGTGTTCCTGATGGAGAGAGCGCTCTCGGCTATCAGCCGCGGATTGTCTCCAATGCTTCAGGTGTCGGGATGGAATTTCCTTTTGATCTGAGGAGAGATGATATCACGGTCATTGTTGAATCGAGTGATGCGCTCGGTGACTGGTCTGAAGCAGCGATTCTCTTCAACTCAGCTGTTGATACAACGCTAAATACCATTGGAAATGGTCGAATCCGAGTCGGCGATTCACGCGTTCAAGTAGAAAAGCGCTTCTATCGAATTCGAGTGATCGAAAACTAGAGAACCCGCTGTCACTTATTTCTGGGACATGACATTTAACGCTTTGGAGACATCATAGAGAGAGTTTCAAAACTCTCACGAACAGTTTTTGTTTGTTTGTTTGTTCGTGAGTTCCGGAGGCATGTCGAAAGGCATGCCTCTGGTTTCATGTAGTTGATCTGTGATGATGCGTATCTTTTGTCTCTGGGCGGTGATGATTTTTGGGGTTTTTGCTCAAGTGAATCCACCGGCGGGAAGGCTCGCGATTGTTTCTGATGGGAACTCGCCGGACCCGGATGATATCGGGGCGAAGGCGGTGATGTTTGGCATTTTAAGTGGGGCGGGGCTTCAAAATCGTTTGGTGCATGTCTCGCATTCGTGCGATCTCGATCCTTTTAAAAACCCGGGGAAGCAGAAGATCGATGCTGCCAATGAGCTTCGACGTCAGAAGAAGCTGCATCAACTCACAGAGGAAGGCATTCAGCACTTTGGGCCATTTCCAAAGCTGAAGAATTACTTCAATTGTCGCACTCAAAAGCAGGCGGCGGTGGATGATCTGCGGGATGCCATCAATGCGTCTTCGAAGAGTGATCCTCTGTGGATCGTGGAAGGCGGAGAGCCGGATGTCATTGGCTATGCGCTGCAGGCAGCGACGGCATCGAAGCGCAAGTTCGTGTACGTCATTTCCCATCACCCGGCGAACGACAACAGCGGGGACTTTTTCACCTGGCAGCAGATTTTAGACTTCGGCGTCACCGAACATCAAATTGGTGACCAGAACGTCGGACTCCAAGTGAAGATCAAAAGCGGAGCGTGGGACTGGGCACAGAATCATCAGAAGCCAGAGATCGCTTGGATATGGAAGCAGCTGAAATATGCCGAGCAGGATGGCGTCGTGCGGTTTCAGACGAACAAGTTCGATTGCTCCGATGCCGGGATGGTTTATTGGTGGCTCTCGGGGGCGACCAATGGGGGAAATACCAAGGCGACTCCTGCTGAGATGAGGAGGCTTCTTCTCAAGAAGGATTAGTTGCGGTTGGAAAACGAAAATGTCCCGTAAATATGGGACACGAGAGGCCATCGACACAGGTGGGGTTCAGATCTTAAGGTTTAGGCATGTTTAAAGGGCAATCATTCCTGGTCTCGTTGATAGTTTCGATGTCGGCAGGTCTTGGAATGGCGATGCCGGTGATCAATGAGATCATGGCGAACAATCGGTCGACGGTGGCTGATGCGCAGGGGGAGTTTGATGATTGGGTGGAGGTTTTTAATCCGGGTGCGAGTGAGCTGGATTTGAGTGGTTACTACTTCAGTGATGATCCGGAGGAGGTGACGAAGTGGCAGGTTCCGCTGGGTTCGGGGATGGTGGTGCCGGCGGGGGGATATGCGACTTTGTGGTTGGATGATGATGTGGAGGATGGGGCTGATCATGTGGGCGTTCGGCTGGCAGCGGAGGGGGATGTGCTGATTTTGACGGCGCCGGATGGGGTGACGGTGGTGGAGCAGGTGGTGCTTCCGGGGCAGCATCCGGATATTTCTTATGGTCGGGATGAGGCGGGGGAGTTTCGTTATTTGATCAATCCGACTCCGGGTTTGATGAATGACCCGACGGGGGTGGCGGTTTTGGAAGGGGTGACTTTTTCGCGGGAGCAGGGGACTTTTGAAACGGGGTTTGATTTGGTGTTGGCGACGTCATCGGAGGGGGCGTCGATTCGCTACACAGTGGATGGGACGCGGCCATCGAATTCGAACGGGGCGGTTTACGGAAGTCCGGTAATGGTGGAGTCGACTTCCTGTGTGCGGGCGGCGTTGTTTTTAGGGGCGAGTCAGATTAGTCCGGTGGAGATTCGGGTGTATCTGGAGGTGGATGCGGGGATGGCGGGATTTGATTCGGACCTGCCGATCATCTTGCTCGATAGTCAGGGTTATGATTTTTCCGATGACGATGATCCGCGGACGGACTATCCGTCCCAGTCGGTTTGCGCGGGTGTTTTTGAAAACGAGGCGGGTCGGACGTCGGTGACAGCTGCGCCACAGTTTGCGGGTCGGGCGGGGCTGAATGTGCGAGGGGCGAGCAGCAAGACGTGGCCGAAGAAGCAGTTTAAGTTCGAGACCTGGGATGAGGAGGATAACGATCGTGATGTTTCCTTGCTCGGGATGCCGGCGGAGTCGGATTGGCTGCTGCAGGCTCCGTATTTTGACAAGACGCTGATGCGAAACGAGTTCGTTTTTCACTGGTGGCGGGAGATGGGTTACTACTCGCCGCGGACGCGTTATGTAGAGGTGTTTTTGAATCCTGATCCGAGTGAGCCGTTTAGCATGGATCACTATCAGGGGGTGTATTTGCTGACGGAGAAGATCAAGCGGTCGGCCGAGCGGATGCAGTTGGCAGGGCTGGATGCGGGGGACGTGGCGGAGCCGGAGATCACGGGTGGCTACATGGTGCAGGCGACGAATTTGAACGAAGACTGGGTGGGTGGAGAAGGGACGCGTTACAAGTATGTCGATCCGGCGGAGGATGAGTTGCTTCCGGTGCAGCGGGCGTGGCTGCAGGATTTTATCGATGCGGCGGAGGACTCGGTTTACGCAGCGAACTTTGCGGACCCGGAGGAGGGCTACGCGAAGTATCTCGATGTGCCATCGCAGGTGGACTACGACATCATGCGCGAGTTGAGTCGGAACACGGATGGAGCGAGCACTTTCTTTTCGATTGATCGCGGGGAGAAGCTGAAGATGGGCCCGCTTTGGGACTACAATCAGGCGCTGGGGCTGAGCTCGCTGGGGACGTCGTCTTTAGGTTATGGCTATGAAACCGACGGGTGGAATGGCTACTACATGCGGGCAGGGCATTGGTTGGCATGGTGGAATGAGCTCGATGATGATCCGGTTTATCAGCAGGCGTGGAATGATCGTTGGGTGGAGTTGCGGGAGAGCACGCTGACAACGGATGCGCTGCTTGGGAAGATTGATGGAGATGCGGCGCTTTTGGATGAAGCGCAGATGCGGAACTTTGCGAAGTGGGACATTTTGGGCGTGGCGGTTTACGTCGTGAATGGTCGGACGCGGGCTGATCCGGGTGACTTGGGTCGTGACACTTATGAGAAGGAAGTGACCTTTCTGCGTGACTGGGTAGAGGATCGCGTGGCCTGGATTGATTCGCAGGTGCCCTCGCCGCCCGACTTTTCCCAAAACGGAGGAGCGGTGCCGCAGGGATATTCGCTGGTGATGAGCGAGGGGACTTCGTTCGGGGCGTTTTCGGGTGATCTTTTCTACACCACGGATGGTAGTGATCCGGCGGAACCGGGTGGGAGTGCGATTCAATACACGGGGCCGATTGTCTTGAATGACGGGGTGCGGGTGAGGGCGCGGACGATGAGTCCGGTCAACGGAAGTTGGGGGGCGCTGCGGGATGCCACTTTTGTGGTGGGAACCGAGCCGGCTTCGAGTGCGAACTTGGTGATCTCGGAGATTCACTACAATCCGAGAGGGAGTGATGATCTGGAGTTTATTGAGATCGTGAATCGCGGAAGTGTAGCGGTGGATTTGACGGGAGTGAAGCTGGCGAGCGCGGTTGACTTTGAGTTTGGCGCGATGGCGCTGGAGCCGGATGGGGTGCTGCTTGTGGTGGAGGATGAGGTGGCTTTTGCGGAGGAGTTTGGGATGGCGGTGGCCGGACAGTGGACGGGGAGGCTGAGCAATGGCGGGGAGACGATTGATCTACTTGATGCCGCGGGAGGGGTGTTACACCGGGTGGCTTACGGGCAGGATGGCGAGTGGCCGTCGGGGGCAGATGGCGATGGGTTTTCGCTTCAGTTGAGGGACTTGAATTCTGATCCTTCGTTGGCGGGGAGTTGGCGCTTGAGTGCGCAAGAAGATGGGAATCCCGGGGATTTGACGCTTCCGGTTGAAGTGACTTTTGAAGACTGGCAGGGGGAGCATTTTACGGTTGTGGAGATGGGTCAGCCGGAGGTGAGTGGGCTTTATGCTGATCCGGATGGGGATGGGTTTTCGAATTTATTGGAGTATGGTTTGTCGAGTTTACCGATGTTAGGTGCGTCCCAGCCTGCGATGGAAATTGCGGAGGAGGAGATTGAGGTGGGCGGAGTGACGGGGCGTTATGTGACGCTGACTTTTGATCGTCCGCTGGGGTCGGAGTTGAGCTATGCGTTACAGACGTCTTCTGATTTGGTGAGCTGGGAGAGTCGTCCCTTGATTTGGGTGCGTGGCAGTGTGAACTTAGGAACGCAGATTGAAACGCTGACGATCAGAGGAGCGCAGCCGATTGATTTGGGCGGTCGCGCGTTGATGAGAATTTATCTTTCGAAATGAGCATGATGAGGGTGCGATTGAACGATCCCAAAGGAGTTTCGCGCTGCTTTCAGCAGGCGATCTTCCTTATTTCTGCGCTTGGGTCACTGAAGGCGATGGACCTCAATGTGCTGTCGACTTCTGAGATCGATTCGAGTGCGTTGAACTTCTCGGCCACGGCCGCGAGTTTTAACCAAAACGTGAACGGGCGGTCCTATCAACGGTCGCCGTTGACCTCATTTCGGGGATATCAGTATGCGACCTACTACGATGGGAATCGGAATGTCTGTGTGGCCCGACGAAAGCTTCCAGCCGGAGCTTGGGAAGTGCTGCGTTTTACCGATTATGTGATTACCAATCATGACTCGCATAATGTGGTGGCGCTTGGGATTTGCGAAGGAGATGGGACGATCCATGTGGCCTTTGATCATCACAAAGACCCGCTCAATTATCGGGTGTCCTCACCGGGTGTGGCGACGAATCCAGACTCCGTGAACTGGTCGACTTCGCTTTTTAGCTCAATCACCGATGAGTTGGGAGCGCTTGGGACCTTAACGGATGTGACCTATCCCTCCTTCTTCTCCGCGCCCGATGGGGACCTGATGTTTTACTATCGCAAAGGAGGTTCGGGTTCCGGAGATGGGATGATTCATGAATACAGGGGAGACACTGGTCAGTGGACTTCTGGAATGGGGAGGTTCATTTCGCAATCGGGAAGTTATAGCGGAGTGGTCTCGAGCAATAGCACGAGACGGAATCCCTACCTTAACGGGATTTCCTATGGAGGAGATCGGCTTCATGTCTCATGGGGGTGGCGGGAAAATAGCGGGGGGACGCAGTTCAATCATGATCTCAATTATGCCTACAGCGACGATGACGGCCGCACCTGGAGAAATTCGGGAGGGAGCCAAATTGGGACGACCAATGGGTCTGCGATTTCGATCAACTCCAACCGGATTGTAGTTGCTCCGATTCCTGAGAATAGCAGGCTCTCAAACCAGTATACGCACTATGCCTATCCGGATGGTCGATGCCATGTGATCCTCACTCACCAACAGAGCGGGAGTTCAACGGTTCGTTACCATCACTACTGGAGAAGTGCTGGGGGGAGTTGGTCGAGCGAGGTGCTTTCGTTTTCCGGATCACGTCCGAAATTGGTGGGTGATGATCACGGGGAGCTCTTTCTCGCTTATGAATCAGGGAACCTCTTAAGAATTGCCAAGGGCACTCCCAATTCTTCTCAAACGGCGTGGAGTTGGGCGACGATTCATTCTCAAAGTGGGAGAAGCGAAGGTGGAGAGGGTCACATTGATACGAGTCGCTGGGAATCCGAGCGGGTGCTTTCGGTTTACGGTCAAGAGTCGGCCGCGAGTAACGGAGCCGCGACGGCGTTGGGAGTTTTTGATTATCAGGTTTCGGCGAAGGCAATTCTACCGGTTCCTGCGGATGGGGAAATGGAGGTCGATTCGGCATCGTCGTTGAGTTGGACTGCTGGACTCGGGGCGGTGACGCATCAGGTCTATTTGGGGACCAATGAGACTTCGGTTGCGAATGCGAAGACGAGTTCTGTCGAGTATCAGGGAACGCAAGCTGCGGTTGGGCTTTCTCCAGCGTCACCGCTGGAAAAAGGGAAGGTCTACTATTGGCGTATCGATGAAGTGGAGCCCGGAGGAGTGGTGAACAAAGGGCTAATTTGGAGTTTTACGACCGCATCTGATTTTATCCTAAGCGAGGATACGGATGCCTCGGTGAAAGAGAATTTGCTTCCCGTGGATCAGTCGAGTGAGACAACGCTGTTGGGTGCGGGTGGCGCGAGTCCTTGGGTGGATCGCTGCACGATCTATGTGTTTCAACTTCCAGATTTGGGGGCGTTAGCGGCGCCGTTTCGAAGTGCGAACTTTCGCTTTCATACCTCGGCAACGCAGGGGAGTTTGAAGGATAACGATCTCTATGGATTAGGAAGACGGAGTTCTCCTGAGGTGCTTGGCACAGATTACTATGGGCAGACGGGGATGGCTGATCCGAGTGATGCGGTCCGCCTGCAAAGTGGTATTCTTACTTCGGTCACTCCATTGGGATTGGTGAACACCTCTTTGAGTGGAAGTGCCGAACTTCTGAATTATCTTAATGAGCAATATGATTCCGGGGCTGGGATTGGTGAGTATGTTTTCCTGCGTCTGAATACCGCCGAGGCTAAGACTGGAATCAATCGTGCGACTCTGACGATGTCGGAAGGCAGTGTGGTTACCACGCGGCCCCGCATAAGCTACACCGCTGGGGGAGGGCTGCCTCAAATTGTGGCGGGCTGGGATCACTGGGGAAGTAATACAGCCCCGGCTGCCAGCGTGACAGGGGCGGGGATTGTTGCGACGGCGACGGCTTCTGCGGCCACTGGGAATTGGAATACGACGGACGACAACAGTAGTGGTCGTGGTTCGAGTGGCGATGGGACGTGGGGATCGTTTGATGGGGGTGGTTTTCCTGCAAGTGCGGTGAGTGCGGGTGCTGGTTCGAATATGACGGCGTTCAATGGAGTGCCCGATGCCGAGATGACTTTTACGATTACGAACAACAGTGCGGCGGATTGGGAACTTGAGGGATTTCACATGGACGTGATCGCCTTTCGCCCCAATGCACCCCGCGCCTATCAGTTGGAGGTGCTGAGTGGAGATGTCAGTCATGGAATCGTATTCACTTCAGCTGATGACGAGATCAATCAACTGAGCGGAACCCTATCTGGGTCTCACGATGATCATGATGAAGTTGATCTCGATCTTTCGATCCTTGCCGATTCTATTTTGGAGCCCGGAGGGACGGTTGTTCTGCAACTTTCCTTTTCGAGTGGAACGGGGTCTGGTGGCGGGCATCATCTTTTCGTGGACAATATCGCGGTCTCGGGAACGACCGCTCCTATGACTGAATTTCAGCAATGGCGGATGGAGCACTTTGGGGTCGCTGATGATGCAGGAGTTGCGGCGAATACTTTTGATGCGGATGGCGATGGGGAGATTAATCTCATTGAATTTGTTACTAACCAGAACCCTCTTACGGGAACGGTTTATACTCCGGTGATCTCACTTGAGAGCAATACTCTCGAAGTTGGATTCACCCGAAGCAAATCGGTAATTGAGGATGGGATCGTATTCGAATTAGAATGGAGTGATACCTTGCTTCCGGGTTCTTGGAGCAAGGTCGGCGTTGTTGAGACGCTCGTTGGGGAAGACAGTGAGACCCAAAGCATCATTGCCGAACTTCCGGCGGGCTCGCTTGGAGCACGCTTTGTTCGCTTTGTGGTGACTGTTCCTTAGAGAGCGGAGGTCAAAATACAATGAGGCACAGTCTTAAAGGGCTCAATTGAGGGAGCTTTTGTGACTCGTTTTTTGATCTCTCTACCAGAGAGGTTTTGAATTAGGAAAGCTTGGCTTTCGTTCTTTCCTCGAGAGCGGCGACGGCTTTGTCATCGCCGATGGAGGCGAGGACGTCGCGGTAGTTTGCAGCCACAATTTCATAATCATCACGGCCTTCGGCAAGGTTTCCCTCGTAGGTATCAAGGGCTCGATCAAAGTGGCGTTTTGCGGCATCGAGGTCGTTGCTTTTTACGAAGACGAGTGCGAGATTGCCGTGGGATTGGGCTGTTTCTAAATGATGGTCACCGAAGATTTCTAAGCGGGCATCAAGGGCCATCATGTGCATCTTGCGGGCTTGCTCATCGTATTCTGCCTTAAAGTAAAGGCTGCCGACATTGTTATAAAGAGCAGCAGTTTGTTCGTGTTTTTCGCCAAGGGTCTCGTGCGTAATTTTGAGCGCTTTGAGGAGGAGGGTTTCGGCTTTGTCGAAATTATCTTCAGCTTCGTAAATGAAGGCGAGGTTGTTACTAAGATCAGCAACGTCCAGGAGAGCGGGAGGGGTGAGTCGCTCGAAGCAGGCGATGGCTCGCTCGTAGTGGGACTTGGCTCCCATGGTGTTTCCTTGAATGTCATGGATCACCGCTAAGCTCGCGCATATACGGCCAAGTGATTCGGCATCTTCAGAATCCGTCCCAAGAAGGCTGAGCGCTTCTTCATAGTGGGAGATGGCCTCGTCATATTCCTCGAGTTGGCGGTTGAGATCGGCTTTCACTTCTAGCGCGCGCGCGAGTTCAGGGCCCTTGTTTGCGTTTTCGTCGGCAACAGTCAGCTCCTCTTCGGTAGGACTATTGGCTGTGTTTTGGGTCTCTTTGATTTTCCCGTCATCGATGAAGCCTCTGAGTTGATTGTCGAGGTTTTGAAAGAGGTCAGGAGTTTCGGATTCCATAATCAAAGTGGACATTAATTTAGCGGCTATGTCTCTCGCTACGTCATCATTTTTTTGACAAGAGATCAAGGCAGTGATCACGAGAATTGGGCAAGCGACCATAAGTTTCTGCAAGGGTGCTTTGGGATGCTTTGCCAAATCCTAAAAGGCGGCTCACTTCGTTCTCAAAATGGAGAAAGGCCCGCCGGTCGGCGCCGTTTTTAATGAGGTAGGATAGCCCACGATTTAAGAGGTCACTCATTTCTGGAACGGGATGGTCTGGCTCCAGCACGAGCTCGAGAAGCTGGCCGAAGTAGGCAGCGATGACAGAATCGCGGTAATTTTGACGAAGAGAGAGGCGGAAATCCAAAACATTAACTTCACGGAGCGCATGAAGCTCGGATTTCTGGTTGCGTGACCATTCGAATTCCGCCTCGAGGAAAAGGTCGAGTCGACCAGCGAATGAGCTTTTGGCACGGCGCGCTCCCTTCGCGACTGTTTTTAATAAGCCAGTGTCCTCGGTGAGCCAGTGCACGATGAGCGAGCTCTCAGTGAGCTTAGTCAAGCGGATGATGGTGCCTCGCGAACGCTCCATGTCTGGGAAGAGAGTCAGCTGGAAGAGCGTGGGATTCAATATTCAATTGACCGGGAGGAGGCCTCTCCCTACTCACTCCCCTACATGGCTAATGAAACCATCGCTGACCTCCTGGCGGTCGATACCCGAACTCTCGAAGAGCGGGTCTCGGAACTCAGGAGGTATCTTTGACGTTCCCGTCCTTCAAGAGAAGGTTGATCATCTAGAGGCGCAAGCAGCCGATCCTGATTTTTGGAATGATCAGGAAAAGGCGAGAGTTATTCTCGCGGAGACGAATTTACAAAAAGGCCGATTGGTTCCTTTTCTCGCCATTGAGAAGGACTTGGAAAACATCGCTGCCAATATCGAGCTCGCACGTGAGTTTGATGATCTCGATTCAGCGAAGGAAGCGAACGCGGGATATCAGGCTTTGACGAAAGAGATCGATCGCTTTGAGGTTCTTGTTCTCCTCGATGGGAAAGCCGATACCAGTAATGCCTACGTCACAATTCAGGCTGGCGCGGGTGGGACTGAGGCATGCGATTGGGCAGGTATGCTTTTGCGGATGTATCAGCGCTGGGCTGAGGGACGCGGGTTTAAGGTCACCACCACTGATTACCAAGAGGGTGATGGTGCCGGGATTTCTTCTGCTTCGCTCAAAATTGAAGGCGAATTTGCCTACGGTTATCTCAAGGCTGAACGTGGAGTTCACCGTCTGGTGCGCATTTCTCCTTTTGATAGCGCGGGGAAACGGCACACGTCATTTGCCTCCTTCGACGTCACTCCGGAGATTGATGACACCATTCAGATCGAGATTCCCGACTCGGAAGTCGAGATCAGCACAGCTCGTTCTGGAGGCAAAGGCGGTCAGAATGTCAACAAAGTGGAAACAGCGGTAATCATGAAGCATCTCCCGACCGGTATAGTCATTCGTTCCACTCAAGAGCGTTCGCAGCTCCGGAATCGTGAACTCGCTTGGGAGACCCTTCGGGCCAAGCTTTACCAAATCGAGGAAGATAAACAGAAGGCCGAGGCTGATCGCGAGTATTCGGAAAAAGGCGAAATCGGGTGGGGGAGCCAAATTCGTTCCTACGTTTTCCAGCCATACCAGATGGTGAAAGACCTCCGCACCGGCCATGAGACTGGCAATATCAGCTCGGTGATGGACGGGGATATTGATGGCTTTATTGAAGCGATGCTTCGCGGAAAGACGAAATCTTAACTGTTCACCCTTTTTAATTTAGGGATTGCATAATTCTGGTTCCTAAAATATATCTCATACAAATGAAATCACTCCTCACACTATGTGCGTCGTGTCTTCTGGTGATGTCAGCCTCCGGAACGGAGATGCGGACCTTCTCTAGTGCAGACAAGTCGAAAACCTTTGAAGGTGTCCTCGTCGGATACAGCTCGAAGACTGACACGGTTCAAGTTCGTCGTAAGGGCGCTCGCAATACCTCTCAATTTAAACTCGAGATGCTCTCTGTAGAGGATCAAGAGTATGTCAAAGCCCAGGAGGAACTTCTCAAGGTGGCGGCATCAGTCGCCATTGATATGGAAGCTTGGAAGGGCGAGGCTGTTACTCAGCGCGGTGAGACCGTGAAGACCACCACCACTCCGGTAGCTTACGAAATTACCGTCGCAAACCGCTCAAGTGAGGAGCTGAAGGATATCGAGGTCCGCTACACCATTTATTACAGCAAGGATTCCGAAAGTGGAAAAGCCAGTGAACTGACTCTGGAGTCCAGCTTTGAGATCGACACGCTCTTTTCAAAATACGAGGACACGACCAGAACGGATGAGATTAACCTCGAAAAATATCGTCGTTCCAAATCCGGTGGTGGATGAGGCGGTGGCCCAGTAGATCGCGGCGGTCGCCGCATCGACGGACTCATCGGGTGTGTTGCTGAAGTGGTAGTTGACGGTCAGGTCGTCAAAACCAAATCCTCTTGCGACAAGCTCCTCAAGAAATACCAAGAAGCGAAAGAGAAGGAAAAGGCAGTCGCCAAAAACTAGCTCTCAACGTTCCAAAAAACATTTTAAGGCAGGGTCGAAACACCCTGCCTTTTTGATTTGGTTGCGGTTCGCTCAGAGAGCTGATGAAGGATGAGGTTGCGATAGAACGAGGTCACAGGATCTTGGTCACCACTCTTCCGTGGAACACCGCCATCGTGATGACTGCCCGATTGAGAATACAAGCTCAGCGAAAACCTTGGAACTAAGGGAATACCACGCACATCGCGGACTTCACTGGAATTGAATTCCCAGTCGGAGTCATTTTCCCCGTCTTGGTATCCACCTTGATCGTGGTCACTTCATGCGAGCGTTGGCCGGAGCAGAGGAGGTAATCGCCATTTGGGCTGAGCGCGATGTTCCGCACAATCCACACACCAGAAGGAACGGTCTGGAGGTGCTTGAGGGTCCCGTCTTCTTGAACGGCGAGCACAGAAACCGAATCCCGCTCTTTCCCGTTGAGGTCACGGTTTCCGGTGTAAACGAACTTTCCATCCTTTGAGACTAGAATCTCCGAGCAGCTCATCTTGTCCTTTTTCTTGTTCATCTCGGTGGGGAGGGTGCTCGTGGTCTGCACTTCAGTCAGGCTGCCATCGGGATTCCGTTTAAAAGTCGTGACTGAGATGGTGAGTTCATTGAGAACATAAGCGAACTTGCCGTCCTTTGAGAATTTCATGTGACGAGGTCCTGACCCCGGAGGGCAAACACCTTCGCCAGCAAGGGTGAGCTTTCCATCCTGAGGAGACATCGCGTAAATCTTCACGCGGTCGATGCCGAGGTCGGGCACATAAACGAATTTATTCTCCGGGCCCGCCCATGCCGCGTGAACGCGTGACTGGTCTTGTGGACGCTCGCGTTTATCGATGACTTCATGCTTAAAAAGAGCGGAGTTTTCTCCGAGCTTCCCATCTTGATCAATGGTCCAAGCGGCGAGTTTTCCACCACCGTAATCAGCACCGATTACCATTTGGTTAGTATGGTCGAAGGTGGCTTGGCAAAGCCCTTTGCCATCGTAAGTCGCACGATTGATCGGCTCCACCCCATCGGCGGTTACTTTCCAAGAAGCGACACCACCTTTTCCATCAGTGTGTGCGGTGGAAACGACGACTTTTTTATCAGAGCGAAGCTTCAGCCAGCCAGACCCGCCTTTCCCGACTAAACGGGCCTCGCTCATCGTCCCTGTTTCGAGATCGAGCTCAGATCGGAAGATGCCATCGGAACCTGACCCAATGAGGACTGGGATCGATTCAGCAGAAAGAAGTGAAAACGTCAGTAATGAGGCGAAAAGGGCGCGCATTCGCTGACATTAAAGCTTCTTGTAAAAAGCGGAATTCAAAAATCCAGCGATTCTTGCCACTGGCCCGATTCCTGCACATGCTGACCGCGAATGTCCGACACGATTAAGAACGCCGACTACTTTGCCCAAGGCTTCCGCGAACTCGATGAGACCCTCGCAGAGACCACTGAGATGCTTGCCGAGGCCCTGCCGCTTGATGCGAGCCTCCGTTCGCTCGTTCCGTGGAAATCGGAAGATACGTTCCCTGGTGCTATTCCCGATGGTCATGAACGCGAAGGAGCGCAGCTTCTTTCGATCTGTTTCGAGCTTCTCAACATCGTGGAAGAACGAGTCGCTTGGCAGTTTCGCAGTTATCGTCGAGCTCAGTACGGAGCCGCCGCGATTAAAGGGCTTTGGCCTTCCGTCATCGAGACCTTTAAAAAAGAAGGCCTGACACAAGATGATGCCATCGCTGCGCTCAAAAAAGTGCAAGTCGAGCCCGTCCTCACTGCGCACCCGACCGAGGCCAAGCGCCCGTCGGTCCGTCAACGCCACAAGGCGATTTACGAAGAGCTCCGCACCTTTGAAAATGCTCGCCGTGATCCGCACTACGGTCGTCGTATTTCCGATACCCTCGGGGCGGAACTTGAAACGCTTTGGCACACCGGGGAAATTTTCGTCAAGCGGCCTCAGATTGAAGAGGAACTTCGTAATGCGCTTCCTTACCTCAGTGAGATTTTTCCAGAAGTGGTGAACCGTCTCGACCGTTCGCTCGAACTCGCTTGGGAAGATGCGGGTTGGGATATTGATCGTCTTCGTGAGGAAAACGCATATCCCACGCTGAAGTTTGCGACGTGGATCGGTGGTGATCGCGATGGCCACCCGTTTGTCACTCCTGAAGTGACGCAGAACACCTTGGCATCACTTCAGCGTCATGCCACGGCTCTTCAGCGGCGCTCATTGAAGCGTTCCGCGGATAAGCTCACCCTCGCGCCGCCGTTTACGAAAGTTCCTTCAAGGCTCCTTGAAGCGAATGCCGAATTGGTCACGCTCCTTGGTAAGCAAGGTGAAGCCACTCAAGCGCGCTATCAGCTCGAGCCTTGGCGTGCTTACCTCCATTTGCTCCGCGATAAATTCGAGCAGGGAAAATACACCACCAAGCAGGAATACCTCGATGAACTCACCTTCGCACACGAGACGCTCTGTGAAGTCGGCGCGAAGAAAACCGCGCACGAGTGGATCTTTCCGCTCATTCGTCGTGGTGAAATCTTCGGCCTGCACCTCGCTTCACTTGATATCCGAAATAATTCGGAATCGCACGATCAAGCAGCAGCACAACTTTTCCAAAGTATCGGAATTGAAGATGGTGAAAATTTCGCAAATTGGCCTGAAGAAAAACGTCGAGCTTTACTGGTCCAAGAGCTTAAAAATCCACGCCCATTTCTCACTCGTTATGAAGAAGCTGGTGAACAGGCCGATGGTATTCTTGCTTACCTTCGTCTTCTCGCGACTCATCTGCGAAAGAAAGGATCGGATGGTCTTGGGCAGCTCATCATTTCGATGACCCGTTCTGTCTCGGATCTTCTCCTCATGCAGCTTCTGTCTCGTGAGGCAGGGCTTGCTAAGATGCACAGCAATGGCCTTTGGCGTTCGCGTCTCCCAGTGAGCCCGCTTTTTGAAACTGGTGATGACCTCGCCGCCGCTTCGGGAATTCTTGCGGAATACCTCGCGATCATGGGGCCACATTCATCCGGTCGCCAGCCTGCAATGGTGGGCTATTCGGACTCGAATAAAGATGCCGGCGTCTTCGCCTCTCAGTGGGGGATTTTCAAAGGGCAAGAAACAATGACTGCGTCCTGTAAGGCAGCGGGAGTCGTCCCGCAATTCTTCCACGGGCGTGGTGGCACCATTGGACGTGGAGCTGGCCCAACTCGTTGGTTCCTCCGAGCCCTTCCTGAAGGCTCGCTTGGTGGGCCAGTCCGGATTACCGAGCAGGGCGAAGTTCTCCCTCGGAAATACGGCCACGAAGGGAACGCTCATTTTCATCTCGAGCTTCTGGTTGCCGGGGTGACTCGTTCAGTGGGTCTCGGTACGCAGAAGAACTCGCCCGTCGATTCCTGCCGTGAAGCGCTTGATGCTCTTTCGTTCGAATCTGATAAGGCTTACCGAGGGCTCCTTGATGCTGATCGTTTCATGGAGTTCTACCGCACTGCCACTCCGATTGATGCGCTCGAAACAGGAGTCTTTGGATCACGCCCTTCCCGCCGCACTGGTAAAAAGGCTTCGCTCAAAGACCTCCGCGCCATCCCGTGGGTCTTCTCTTGGACGCAAGCGCGCTTCTACCTTCCCGGTTGGTATGGCGTGGGTTCGGGCTTGGAGGCGATCGGTGAAGAGAACTTCGCGCAGATCAAAGAGAGCCTCCCAGACTTTGACTTCCTGCAATACGTCTTCACGAACATCGAGTCCTCGCTCGCCTCAGCGGATCCTGAGATGATGAAGCAATACGCGGCCCTTTGTCCTGATCAAGAATTGGCCCAGTGCCTCCTCGATCAGATTCTCGGTGAGTATGAAAAGACCCGGGCATTCATTCATGAACTCTTCGGCCTCAGCTTTGAAGATCGTCGCCCACGCATGATGAAGACTCTCGCGCTGCGTGATGTCCCTCTTCATGCCTTGCACCAACAGCAAATTGAACTTCTCAAAGGTTGGCGTGAAGCCGGAAGCCCGCTCGAAAAGGAAGAGGGGAAATTCCATCGCGACTTCTTGGCTCTTCAACTCACCATCAACGCGATCTCTTCCGGACTCCGCGAAACAGGTTAAGCCAATTTGGTTAAAGCCTGATCAAGCACTCGATAGAATTCTTTGGCGGTTTCTCCGGTGAAGGGTTCGTGCAGGGCGTTGGGGATTTCACGATATTCAATCTGCGAATCGTCGAGCTTTCCGAGCCTCTCTCGTAAGATGCTGGCAGGGCAGATGCGGTCGGCTTTACCTTGGGTAAAAAGGAGTGGGGTTTTCTTGGGGAGATTGAGCCATTGAGCATCTAAATTTTTACCAGTTTGAAAAAGCTCGCGCGCCCATCCGAGAGAAATTTTCCCATGATAGAGAGATTTGATTTCAGGATGCTCCTTGCGATCCTCAGGCGTGCAGTCCTCAGCTCGGACACCGGTGCTGCGGGTGAGCCAAGGGAAGAGACCTGCGATGATTGGGAGAGTCACCTTCATCAATGGCGAAGCTTGATGAGCCGGGGCCAGCAGGGGGGAGCTGAACCAGCCCATGGAATACCGTTCCGGCCGACGCATCAGCTCACGCAGCGCTAGCATCCCGCCCATGGAGTGTCCGCAAACTGCCATTTTTTCGGTGACAGGGAGATCGTCGATGATCCGATCGATAAATTGAAGACTGGGAACATGTCCTCGTTTCCCCGCAGAGCGGCCATGGCCGGGGAGATCGGTGAGGATGCATTCCCAACCGCGCTTCACAAAGAGTCTCAGTAAGGGGGGGTAGCGGTCGATGAAATCACCCTGACCGTGAAAAAAGATGAGCGTCCCTTTCATCGTATCCTCGGGAGTGAGGATGAGCCGATGCAGCTGGTATCCTTCGAGGGTCAGCGTGATTTCTTCGATCTTCATGAACCTAGTGTGTTCATGAGTTCTTGAATGAGGTTGGCATCTTCATTGCGTTTCGCCTTTGCGAAAGCGAAGTGGAGGTTCGCGAGTAAGCGACACAGCATCTCGCGTAAGGTGCAGGGCTGCCTGAGTGTTTCTTTAGCCACCGTCGAGATTTCGGGATGGTCTTTGAGGAGCTTCCTGACTGGTGTCGGTCTTCCATTGTGGAAGGGGTCGATCAAGGTCGCTTCATTCTCGTGATCAATTAGGGCGAGGAAATGCCCAGGATAGTTACAACCGAAGACGGGAAGCTGAAGGCGGTGGCCGACGAGCATGTAAATGAGAGAGAGTCCCAACGGATTGCTTTCTCCTTCTTGAATGCACCAAGCAAGATCGGAGTTGAGGATGTTAAAAGGGGTGAGCCGGTTTCCGGAGAGTTTCTGCGTGGCAAAGAGATAGTGGGCCAGCGTCATGGGGGTATCAGCGAACTGATCCGCCTGCTCTGCGAGCTGATCGAGCTCGTCGGAAAGCGACTGACGCATCGTGATCCCATCGTGCAGAAAATCTGAGATGAGCCTCAGGATATCTTCGAGCGAGTCCCAATCACCATCGACCGCGTTGAGACGCGCTTTTGGAACAGCCCATTCACGCCGGAGCGTTTCCCGCCGACCGGGATGGAGACTCTCGGAAAGGAGTCGGGCTTGTTTCTCTTTTAATCGTAGTCCAGCTGCCGCGAGTTCATCTGCGGCATCGCCCTCGTATTCCATCAAGGCATTTTCAACACCAGCACGCACCTGATCATTCTCATCATCGAGAAGAGCGAGGAGTGAGGTGATGGTAGCTGGCACAGCAAGATTTTAATCGTGAATGGCCGGAAGGCAACGGAGACATCACTCAAAACATCACCAAAAAGAAAGGCCGTAAGCTGAACTTACGGCCTCTCTGGAAAATGGTGCTCGACGCTGGATTTGAACCAGCGACCCCCACAATGTCAATGTGGTGCTCTACCCCTGAGCTAGCCGAGCGGCTTCATCTTGAAGGTGGCGAAAGCTAGGAGCGATCTCCGCTGGTGGCAACCCCAAAATTGAGGAGATTTGCACTCTTTTCTAACCCATTTGATGAACGCTCAGAAGAACAGGGAACGTAGTCCTTTATCATGAAAATTTTCACCGCACTTTTGGCGACTTCGACCATCCTTGCCTCGGCATATAAACCGACGACCATCACTGCTGGAACGAAAGCTCCGGATTTCACCTTGAAAGGTGTTGATGATAAAAGCTATTCGCTCAAAGACTTCTCCGGAGGAAAGGCTTTGGCAGTGATCTTTACGACAAATCATTGCCCAGATGCGATCACCTCCCATGACCGAATGATCACTCTAGTTGATCAGTTTAAAGACAAGGGGGTGAAGTTCGTCGCGATTAATAGCAATTCGCCAGCTGGTCTTCATCCACCAGAGCTCGGCTGGACCGTTTATGATGATGGCTTTGAGGATATGAAACTCATCGCTTCAGATCAGAAATTCAACCTCCCGTATCTCTTCGATGGCGATACGCAGGAGGTGGCAAAGGCGTATGGTGCCGTGGCGACTCCACATGTCTTTGTTTTCGATGCTGATCTCAAGCTCCGCTACGATGGACGGATGGATAACGGGCGTCGTCGCGTGGGGCCGGTTGAGAAGAATGAAGCGCATGATGCCATTGCGGCCATTTTAGCAGGGAAAGAAGTCGAAGTGAAAAAGACCCGTCCGGTGGGCTGCTCGATGAAGTGGAAAGAGAAGGCCGAAAAGGTCGCCCAGGAGGATGCCAAGTGGAAGGCTCAGCCAGTCACGGTTGAAGTGGCTAAAGCTGATGCGATTGCAAAGTTGGTTAAGAATAAAGGCCGTCAAGGAATGCGGCTCTTCAATATCTGGTCCACGAGCTGTGGTCCTTGTGTGAATGAGTTTCCCGATCTCGCCGCCATTTATCGTCAGTATTCTTGGCAGGAATTTGAGTTCATTCCCATCAGCCTTGATCACCCCAATGATGCGCAAAAGGTGACTCGGTTTCTCAAGCGTCAGCAGTGTGGTCTTTCGTCGCGGACTAAGCCTTTTCTGGATGAAGAAGGCCGGACCACGAATAACCTGATCTTTGATGGTGACACGGAAGACCTCGCGAAAGCTCTCGATCCTGAATGGGATGGGGGGATGCCTTACACCTTTTTGGTCGGGCCAGAGGGGAAGATTCTCTTCCGTCACTCTGGAGAGGTCGAGCCGTTGGCTTTGAAAAAGGTAATCGTGAAGCAGGTCTGGGAAAGTAATGCAGAGTGATCTTAGAGTGCGAATTTAATCCCCACAAAAACTCCAGCTCCGATGATACTCAAGGAGCTAAGCCAGAGAATGAGATCGAAGCCTAAACCTGGGCGAAGTTCTCGTGTGAGCCAGTGGTAGCGCATCATGAAGGTGGCGAAGACGACGAGCAGAAGAATGAGCGTCGTCAGTGAGCCTCCGATGATGACCATGAAGCCGGGCTTTTCGATCCAGAAGTAGAGAAGCGTCCAGATGATTGGGAACGCTACGCTGAGGAAGGCGATGGATTTTTTACGATCTCTTTCATTTTCAAAATCGATCCAACCAAAACGCCCAAAGGCATCTGAGAACAAGCGGCTCCACGCTGCGAGAGAAGCCAGAAGGGTCGAGAAGAGAACGACAAAAGCCCCCAAGAGGAAGGCGGTGCGAGCCCATGGGCCAAGAGTGTCAGTATACATGCGCCCAAGCGTTTCGATAAGCTGATTCCCTTCAGGAATGAGGCTCTGGCCATGGAGAATGGCGGCTCCGAGAAGGTAAAAAAGGGCCGTCATCAAGGTGTAGCATGCCATCGAGAGGAGGGCATCGATCTGCATCACTTTGATCCAGCCACGAGCGCGAGCGAGCCAGGCTTCACGATCGTCTTCTTTGTCCGTAGGCTCTGGGCCAGTGAAGCCAGCATAACCTTTTTCAATGAGCCAGTAGTTGTAGGCAAGGATTTCATCACCTCCCACTCCAGTGATCGCAAAGGCTCCGATGGCAAGAAGGAGTGCGCCTTCTGGGATGGTGAGGCTGAAGCCTGAAATGACTTGAGGAAGGTCAATCGCGAACGGGGTCCACTGAACCGCGATCAGTGAAGCCACAGTGAAAATGGTGAAAAGTGCGATCATGATGATAGACCACTTTTCGATGGGGGCGTAGATGCCGCGGAAAATGATCGCCATGGCAGCAATGGCCGCGATCACCGCCCAGTAAATTGGCGCCAAGGGATAGAGTGCATTGAGCGCGAGTGCGACTCCGCCGATAACTCCTCCCACTTGGAGCGTTTTAAGCATTTGGATGATGAACCAGCTCCATACCGCCCAGCCTGCTTTTCCAAATTTCGGCCCTGGAAGATCATCGAGAATTTGCATCGAGGTCTTTCCTGAGGCGATCGTGTAGCGGCCAAATTCCAACTGAACTGCGACCTTCACGAGACAGGAAAAGAGAATAACCCAGAGGCAGAGAAAGCCGACTTTGGCTCCAAAGATGGTGGTGGCAATCAGCTCTCCGGAGCCGACGATGGAAGCGGAAAGGATGAACCCTGGTCCAAGCCGACGAATAATCCCTTTAGGAGTCGTGGGAGGAGATAGGACTTTCTCGGAGGTTCTCAGGTAGGGGTTCATACAAGGTCCGTTACAGAATAGGACCTTCAAACAAAGGAGCGAGCGAGAAATCAGAGATGATCTCTTGGAGTTTCAGAACCCCAAGGGGTCTGAAAAGGTGTTCTAGCGCTTAGACTTAATCGTGGCTTCGAACTCCACCGGTTCAGCGGTTGCTGTTTGAAGGATTTGGATCACCTCGTCTTCAGTTTTGCGGTGGATGCTGATGTCTGTGTAGAGCACGGCGTGTTTCCCAAGCGAGGACGGGCTGATGAGAAGGGGAGCGTTTTCTTCAGGATTAGCTGTTGGAAAGTAAATCCAGCTTCCTTCCATGTGAGAAGGGACTTCAGGAAGCTCGGTGACATCAGTGAATTCCAGGATTGTTGGGTAGCGGGCATCGGACGCAGCGAATTCGTCGAGTTCAAGGCCAACCATTTTGATGTCGGTGACCATCGTTGCGTAATCTGCGCTCTTTTTAGCTTTGAGAATCACAGGGGTGGCAAGTCCTGCTAGAATAGGAATAAGAATGAAAGAAACATAACCTAGGATAGTCCCAGCGAGGGCCATTCCATGACCGCTTATAGTGCCATTGGATTTTTTAATTCCGGACATCGCGATGTGTCCAGTAATCACTGCGGGCAAGCCTGCAAGACAGCTTAAACCAAGAATACTGAGAATACCACAAACGAGGCTTGTGATGGCGAGTCCAGATTTAGGGGCTACAGGAGCAGGGGCTGACGCTGTGTTCACCCTTAAAGAAAAGCACTTTCGGTAGCTGATAGCAAATCAATGTCTCTCAGCGGCGAGGTGATTCACTCACTTTTCCAACGTGCAATTTGAGCGCGGACGTTCTCGATTGAAGGTGCGCCGGGGTTTGTGCGCGCGGCGAGGGCCTTCTTGAGTGAGAATACACTGGAGGCATCTGAGGTGAATGCGGAATCAACCTCGGTGAGGTCAAGTTCATCAAGAGGAGTGCCTGAAGTGACTGAAGCAGCGACGGCTTTCCCGACGAGCTCGTGTGCCGAGCGGAAGGGGATGCCTTCTTTGACGAGCCAATCGGCGAGATCAGTCGCAAGCAGGAGCGGGTCGCTCGCTGCGGCTTCACAGGTTTCCACATTGATTTCCATCGCGGCGATCATTTCGGAATTCACCTCAAGAGCGAGAGTGAGAGTGTCGATAGAATCAAAGAGAGGTTCTTTATCCTCTTGGAGATCACGATTGTAAGTCAGGGGGAGTCCCTTGATCGCGGTTAAGATGGCAACGAGATTCCCATAGAGGCGCCCAGACTTGCCGCGAGTGATTTCACAAACATCAGGGTTCTTCTTCTGAGGCATGAGTGATGATCCTGTGGTGTGTGCATCAGATAAGGTCGCAAAGCCAAACTCGCTAGAGCACCAGAGGATCAAGTCTTCCGAGAGCCGAGAAAGGTGGGCTCCACAAAGCGCGAAGGTGAAGAGGAGTTCCGCGATGTAATCACGATCAGAAATGGCATCCATCGAGTTCGTGGTGACGGAGTCAAAGTCGAGTTCCTTGGCGATCTGATCGCGGTCTAAATTAATGGTCGACCCCGCAAGTGCGCCGGATCCGAGAGGGGAGACATTCACCCGTTTACGAGCGTCTGAAAGCCGCTCTTTATCTCGAGCCAGCATTTCAACATACGCTAGAAGGTGATGTCCGACGGTTACGGGTTGGCCTCGCTGAAGGTGAGTGTAGCCAGGGATTAACGTATCGGCATAAGCCTCTGCCCGATTCAAAAGAGAATCTTGTAAGCCACTCATCAATTCAAGAAGTTGATCAATCGCGGTCCGGCAGTAGAGGCGAGTATCGGTTGCTACTTGGTCATTCCGAGACCGTGCGGTGTGGAGTTTACCACCGGCAGCTCCGATCCTCTTGGTGAGGGCGGATTCGATATTCATGTGAATATCTTCGAGTTCGATCGAGAACTCGAATTCGCCTGCCGAGATTTCTTGTTCAATCTCACGGAGGCCAGATTCGATTTGAGAGAATTCATCATCCGTGAGTAATCCAGCAGTGACCTGCGCACGCGCGTGCGCGATCGATCCCGCAATATCGTGCGGGTATAAACGCCAGTCGTAAGAAATAGACTCGCCGTATTTTTGAACGAGGTCAGCAGTTGCTTGAGAGAATCGGCCCTTCCACATGCGCGGAGTTTCTCCACACGAGCTCAGGTTTCAAGAACTACCCATCGAGTTTCTTAAAGGAGTTCTTGTCACTACCTGTGAACAAGATGTGAGTAACATGAGTTTCTTGAGTGAAGAAACCTTACGAGCTGAGAGAGATGATGAATCATTTTTTTAAGCCGCTGGAATCGGAACAGGTGCGGTTTCACTTACCTCGGTAAGGTTTTTTGGGGAGAAGACTCGAATGTTAAACTCGAACCCAAACCGGCGATGAACGCTGAGATTGAGCGAGCCACGCGACTTCAGGAAGCTGATAAAACCACTGCTATTCCAAAGAAGACGTCCTAGAGGAAGTTTCGGGGGGGGTGGTGTAACGCTAGCCGCAATGGTGAAGACCAAGAAGGATGAGAGGAGAAGATGCTAAATCTCCCGGTTGTCCGGTGTCTCTCTCTGAACAAGAAAAGATGGAATTAAAAAAACCGCACTGTTTCCAGGACGGCTTTTTGGAAATTGAAAGAACGAGAAGCGACTTAGAAGTCGAGTTCGCGCTGGGTGGTGGTGAGCATTGCGCGATTGTTGCCACAGGCGATCTGCACTTCTTCCATGAAGTCGGAGACTTTGACATCGTCCTTAAGCACGAGCCCGTAGCGGAGCTCGCTCATCATGCCGGCTTGCACCGACTCGACGCTGATCATTTCGATGGCGTCGGTGTATTTCTTGAAGATGTCCTTAAAGGCAATGGAGAAATCGACGTCGTTATTCACGCGAATCCGGAGCTGGTGAGAAGCACGGTTTGGAGCAAAGGAATCCTTTTTAGAGATAAGGTAGATCGCAAGTGAGACGATGACCGTCGTGACAAGAACAAGAGGATAAGCGCGGGCTCCAACTCCCATTCCGGTTGCCATGGCAAAAAAGACAAAAGCCAAGTCTCGTGACTGTCCGAGATTCCGGCGGAAGCGGATCATTGAGAAAGCGGCAAACATGCCGAAGGCGACGGCGCCATTCCCATTGACGACCATAATAAGAATGGTGGTGACGGTCCCAATGATGATCAGGGTATGAACATAGTCCTGAGAGTAGCGGGTTCCCTTGTAAGTGTTTTTGTAAAGAGTTCCGATTAGGAGCTGCAGCACGAAACTAAAGCACATTGCTCCTATGACTTCATACCATTCGGGTGGAGCAGCTTTTTCACCTGGAACTGTGGCGAAATTTAAAAAGTCAGGAAGGGTGGCTAAAAAAGAGAAATCCATTGTGTGTGGATGGGGATGTTAGGTGTTTAGGTGTGTGGTGTGAATGAAATTTTTTGACGCTTGAGTGTTAAGCGACGTTTTCTCGGTTGATCTGGGACAGGAGGACCGGATCGATTTGCTCCATGGCGGTGCAGAATTTACTAAAGCTACGCCGGACGAGTTTAATCTCAGAGGCATATTCGCGGAACCAGAAGGGAACTGGGCCGATCGACTTCACCTCGAGAATCGATTTTTCAGGAGGAATAATGTAGTTTTCAAAGCGCTGATCATCGGGCTGCAGATCGAGAAGGTTTGTGCGGCAGCGAAGCCCAGTATCGAAGGTGATACGCAGCTGACCGTCTGGAGTCATGAGGGCCTTGCGATCATAACGAAGCTGAATCGCGGGCTCAAATTTCCGACGTTCAATGAGATCGAAGAGCTCGGCGATGATCATCCGCTGTGAGCGAGACCAATCACGATCAGTGTTACGAAGTGGCTCGTAGTTCCCCTTGGCAAACTCGATGGCTTCTTCAACGGGAAGGAAAAGGCGGCGCTTTGCTCCAAGGCCAAAGTGCTTGTGCTTGATCTCGATGAATCCGGTCGGTGGTATTTTACCGCCTTCGGTTCCGTAGATGCGGACGCGAATTTTGCGTCGGCTGTTGAGTCTCCGCTGTTTTTCCCAATAGCATTGACGATCGGGAGTTTCAAAATACTCAGAAATGATCGGGTAGCATCCGTCTGCAGACGCTAGGCTATCCACGACAAGACGATCATCGAGATCGCTCTCGAATTGATCGCGGTCATCGAGCGTGATGAGGTATTTGTATTCTGTCCGGTTGAGGCTCAATTGAAAGTAAGGTGAAGAAGTTTTAGGTAACGATTTAGTAACAAATCGAAATTTTCGACCCATCTAGCAATGAAAAAGCTCCGGAGAGTGAAAATTGTTTCACGTTGATCGTTCAATGAAGGTTCTGTGAGAGGGTTTAGCCTAGTTGATAGGCACGTTCTCCGTTGGTTTGCAGGATTTGCTCTCTTTCATCGCTGGAAAGAGGGGAAACGAGGTCTCGCACCGTGTCGGCCCAGGTTTTGTAGGAATCGATACGTAATAAGCACACTGGCCAGTCGGTGCCAAACATCACGCGTTCAGGACCAAAAATTTCGAGTGTTTCTTCAAAGTAGTTTGCGATCGTCGAGGGATCAATCACGGAATCTTGGTTGAACTCGGTGACAAGGCCGGAAAATTTCACCCCGATCACGTTGTCACGCATCGCGAGCTCCTTCATGCCGCTGCGCCAATCAGCTTCAATCTGACCATTCTTGGCTTCGGGCTTAGCAATATGATCCACGATGATCCCCAGCTCTGGCTGACGGTCAACAAGGGCAATGCCAGCATTGAGTTGCCGTTGAAAAAGAAGGAGGTCGTAGCGTAATTCTAGTCTCGGAAGAAGAGAGAGTCCGCGGTGGAAGTCATCGCGAGTGAAGTAATCATCTGGCTCGTCTTGTAGAACGTGACGCACGCCTGAGAACTTGGCTTGCGGGGCGAGACGCTCAAGATCAGCGGCAACGTTTTCATGAATAAGTGGGACCCAACCAACAACTCCGCGGATCAGTTCATCAGCATCGGCGATTGCTAAAAGATCATCAGATTCTTTCGTGATTTGACGGGCTTGCACCGCGATCGTTCCCGTGACACCCGCCTCGCTTGTGGCCGCTTTAAGCTCTGGTAAAAGGAAGGTCTTTTCAATGGGTGACCCTTCGGGAATCCACCCGTATTCTTCCTTCGAGTAGTTCCAAAGATGATGGTGCGTGTCGAGCATAGCGAAGGCTGTCAGAGAGAAAAAACGATGTCAAAGTCGCATTCCAAGATCACCGTTTTTCGAGTTCAATTTTTGTGTAAAGAATTGATTCCGGTCCCGAGAAGCTCTTGTTACGTTGGCTCATGGCTCAGAAAGAAGTTTACGAGGAATTTCGGGTCGATGGTACGCAGCACTTCAAGCTCAAGAAGTTTACCACTCACATTGATCCTATCTACAAGGATAAAGCTGACTACAAACAGCAGCTTAGAGCGCTCACCAAGCAGATTGATATCCGGCAGCAGGTGATGTTTGCGCATGATCGCTATTCGATGCTCCTGCTCTTTCAGGCGATGGATGCCGCTGGAAAAGATGGCACCATTCGCCGTGTGGTCTCGGGGGTTGATCCCCATGGCGTTTCAGTTCACTCCTATAAAAAGCCGAGTGATGAAGAGCTTGATCATGATTTTCTCTGGCGCACCTGCAAGGACCTCCCACGGCGAGGACACATGACGGTGTTTAATCGTTCATACTATGAGGAGGTTTTGATCTGCCAAGTGCACCCTGAAATTGTAACGAAGTATCAACGGGTTCCTGAAGAGCTCACCGAGGATTCCAAGGCTCTCTGGGAAGGACGGTATGAATCGATTCGTGAGCACGAGGGACATCTTGCCCGGAATGGCACCCGCGTGCTTAAGTTTTTCCTCAATGTGAGTAAGGACGAACAACGCAGACGATTTGTCGATCGTATTGATCGCGAAGAAAAGAACTGGAAATTCAACGAAGGTGATGTCGCCGAGCGTGCTTACTGGGATGACTACATGGAAGCCTATCAAGACACCGTGAATGCCACTGCTACGGAAACGACTCCGTGGTATGTCATTCCAGCTGATGATAAGATGAATATGCGCCTCATGGTGGCCCAGATCGTCCTTGATGAGATGAATAAACTCGATCTCGAATACCCTCAAGTGAGCGATGAACGTAAAGTTGCGCTCGAAGGGTTCCGGAAGGAGCTGATGGCGGAGTAAGCGCGGTCATCCATGACCTTTTAGAACAGATCCATCTGCGGGGAGTCAGCTTCGGGGAGCGCTTTTTTGGCCTTGGGGGACTTTGGCTGCTCCTCGGTGGGCTTGGAGGACGTCATCTCGAGGTGACTCAGGATTTCCTTTGCGCGGTCAATGATGGGCTTGGGTAAGCCAGCTAATCGAGCGACTTGGATTCCGTAACTCTTGTCGGCTTGACCGGGGAGAATCTTGCGAAGGAAAATGATGTCATCGTTCCACTCACGCACTGCGACGTTAAAATTCGCGACCGATTCCTTGGCATCGGAGAGGGCACAGAGTTCATGATAGTGCGTTGCGAAAAGGGTGCGGCATTTCACTTCATCATGAAGATGCTCAGCGACCGACCAAGCGATCGAGAGACCATCAAAGGTCGCAGTGCCACGGCCAATCTCATCGAGGATCACGAGCGATTTTTCGCTGGCGTTGTTCACGATGAGCGAGGTCTCGTTCATCTCGACCATGAAGGTGGATTGACCTTTGGCGAGATCATCGGAGGCACCGACGCGGCAGAAGATGCGATCAGTGAGGCCAATATGGGCGTGCTCCGCCGGAACGTAAGAGCCAATCTGTGCCATTAGAGTGATGAGGGCGATCTGGCGGATGTAGGTCGACTTTCCAGCCATGTTTGGGCCAGTGAGAATCTGGAGGCGTGATTCTTCGGGATCGATGAGGGTGTCGTTCGGCACAAATTTTTCATCGATGAGAGTTTGTTCCAAGACGGGGTGTCGTCCGTTGACGATCTGGAGCTGTCGGGACTCATCAAGCACGGGGCGCGTGTGCTGGTGAAGCTGAGCGGTCTCGGCAAAGCTGATGAGGACATCGAGTGTGGCAAGCGCGTCGGCTGTCGATTGAAGGGCGGCGACGTGGTGAGCGACTTCCGCGCGGAGCTTGATGAATTCGTCGTATTCGAGTGCTTTGGCGCGATCATCGGCACCCAGCACTTTGCCTTCCACCTCTTTGAGCTCGGGGGTGATAAAGCGCTCGGCATTGGCCATCGTTTGCTTCCGTTGATAGTCGTTGGGAGCTTGATCGGCTTTCGCTTTGGTGATCTCGATGAAGTAGCCGAAGACGTTGTTGAACTTGATCTTTAGGGTATCGATCCCGGAGCGTTCGCGCTCGGTTTTTTGGAGTTCGGCGATCCAGTGTTTTCCCTCGGTAGAAGCTGAGCGGAGTTCGTCGAGCGCATTGCTGTGACCATCGCGAATGATGCCGCCATCCTTGAGCTGAGCGGGTGGTTCATCGACGAGGGCTGACTCGATCAGCGTAACCAACTCGGGAAATTCTTGAATCGAAGAGAGAAGCTGGGCATGGAGGTTTGAAGCTTCCGGCAGGGCGGAGAGATCTGCCTTGAGATGTGGGACGTGACTAAGCGAGGTCTGGAGTGACTTAAGATCACGGGCATTTCCGGAACCTTGCGAGAGGCGGCCCGTAGTGCGCTCGATATCGCGGATGTTTTTGAGGGAATCGCGAATCTTAGTGAGGAGGTAAGGCTCGGCGAGGAGGGAATCGACGAGATCGAGGCGAGCGGTGAGAGCTTTTAAATCGCGCACCGGATGGAGGATCCAATCACGAAGCTTTCGCGCGCCCATCGGAGTGGAGGTGCGATCGAGCACTCCAAGGAGGGTGTGTTGTTTACCGGAGCGAGATTCGACAAGGTCGAGATTCATCTGCGAGGCGGTGTCGATCAAGACGTGATCGGCAGTGTCACGCACTAAGATGGTGCGGAGGTGGTCACAATTTCTCCGGAGCTGGAAGGTCAGATAGTGGAGCACGCCACCAGCCGCGGCGAGGGCACTGGGCATGTCTGCACAGCCAAAGCCATCGAGTGATTGAACGTTGAAATGATCTTTCAAGGTGTGGAGTGCTTGCTCCTGAATAAAGGCGTAGCTCTCGTAAGAAAGGGCGTTTCGCAGATCGCCAAATTCTTTGGTGTGATCTTCTGAGATGAGAAGTTCAGAAGGGGAAAGACGGGTGAGTTCGTCCTCGAGTTGTTGTTGATTGGAAAACTCTGCGACCGTGAACTCGCCAGTAGTGTGATCAGCACACGCGAGCCCGAAGCGCGGTTTTTTCGGAGTCCCTCCGGCGAAGATCGCAGCGAGGTAGTTGTTACGCGTATCATCGAGAAGGGTGAGGTCGTCAATGGAGCCGGCGGAGATGATTTGTGCGATTTCTCGCTCGACGATTTTCCCAGGTTGCGGTTCGGTAGTTTGCTCCGCGATGGCGACTCGTTTATTCGCTTTAATAAGCTTCGCGATGTAGCCTTGTGCGGCGTGGTGGGGGACACCACACATCGGGATGTCATTGCGCTTCGTGAGGGCGACGTTGAGGATGGCTGCGGCAATTTTGGCATCCTCAAAAAACATCTCATAGAAATCGCCTAGACGATAGAGGAGGAGAATGTCTTCAGGCAGAGACTTCCGCATGCCCAAGTATTGGGCCATCATCGGAGTGAGTTTTTTTTCCCCTGCCATTGGGGGGCATCGTGAATGGTCAGTGAGTCGTTGTGAAGGGGGATTTAAGGAAATACTTTGTTTTTGTGCGGATTATTTCAGTGCTGGCTTTGATTATTGGGGGGGCGAGAGATGGTGATTTGGTCGAGGGTTGTCACTGGTGCAAGACTGGGTTAGCTATGGTGCATGATTCGTGAAATTGTGACTCATCCGGGCGGAGCCCATAAAGATGACTTCATGGCCTGTGCCCTCTTATTGGCTAAAAATCCGGTTCCTCTTTTCCGTCGTGACCCGACAGAAGATGACTTGGCTTCTCCAGAAGTGTGCGTCGTCGACGTAGGTGGTGAGTGGGATGTCACGAAGATGAACTTTGATCATCATCAGTTTCCCCGTGATTCAGAACCGCTTTGTGCATTGAGCTTAGTATTGAAGCATTATGAGCTTTATGACGATGCACAGAAATTTTGTGACTGGTTGGAAGTTGCTGAATGGTTCGACACTCGAGGCCCCGTTGAGACGGGGAAATGGCTCGGGGTGGAGCGCGAGACACTCGCGAAGCTCAACTCTCCGGTAGATATTACCTTGTTGCGTCGTTTTGCAAATGGCTCGGAGCACCGTCCTGGCGAGCCGATTTGGGAGGTGATGAAAATGGTGGGGGAAGACCTTCACCGTTACCTTACTTCAATGAAGGAGCGTTTGGGACTTGTTGAAAAACACAGCGAGTGGTGGACGCTGAAGAGTGGAAAAAAGGTCCTCTTCTTAGCGCGCGGGGTGCAGGAGATTGATGAAGCTTCTTCAGCGATGGGACGATACGTAATGGATCACCCATTTGTGGAAGACTGCGTCGGGATGATTTATCCTGATCGTCGTGGGCCGGGGTATGGTCTTTCGCGTTATAATGATGATAAGCGGCTCGAATACACGCGCGTGGCAGAAGAAATCGATGTCCATTTTGCTCATGCAAAGGGCTTTATCGCCAAGACTTCTGCAACTGATCCAGTGCGGCTGAGGAGTTTGATCGAAAAAGCGTGGGTCGGCTAAAAGTCTTTCGCATTGTCAAAGGAGCTCGGCTAGGGGAAAGTCTCCCCGATGAGTGATCAGCCATTAAGCGGTAAGACCGCAGTCGTTTTCGGTGTCGCTAACAAGCGAAGCATTGCATGGGCGATTGCCCAAGCTTGGGCAGAAGCCGGAGCAACCTTAATTTTTAACTACCAAGGCGACCGCCTGAAAGGGAACGTCGAGCAGCTTGCCGAGACTTTCGGTGATGATGTTCCGCTTTACCCTTGTGATGTCACAAGTGATGAGGAGATCGATGCTTTTTTTGAGAACGTCAAAAAGCACACAGATAAGATCGATCTTGTTCTTCATTCAGTCGCCTTTGCTCCTAAAGAAGCACTCGAAGGTGATTTCTTAAGCACCACGCGTGATGCTTATGCGATTGCGCATGACATCTCAGCTTACTCCTTAGTTGCGCTCGCTCAACGTGCCGCTCCCTTTATGACAGAAGGAGGAAGCATTGTCGCAATGAGCTACTATGGCGCGGAAAAAGTGGTGCCGCACTACAATGTGATGGGCGTTGCGAAGGCGAGTCTTGAGGCGTCGACCCGCTACCTCGCGGCAGACCTTGGTGAGAAAAATATTCGGGTCAACTGTATCAGTGCCGGCCCCGTCCAGACTCTTGCCGCTCGTGGTATTTCTGGATTTGGTTCCATGATTAAACACTACGAAGAGCACGCGCCACTTGGGCGTTCTTGCACGCCAGAAGAGCTTGGTTCCACTGGTGTTTTCCTCGCGAGCCAAGGGTCCGCATCGATCACGGGTCAGGTCATCTACGTGGATGGCGGATATCAAATCATGGGAATGTAGAAATTTAGGACGATGAGTGAGTGGTATTACGGAAAAGATGGGCAGCAGTATGGCCCCGTCGATGAGGCGACGATTAAAGCGCGCGCCGCTACGGGAGAAATCTCTGCGACCGATCTTGTTTGGAAAGAAGGGATGGAGAAATGGCTTCCGTTTGCGGAACTCGCTGAGTTTTCTGATGGCGCTGCGGCAGCGCCTGCTCCAGGGACAGCCTCTTCTCCGTATGCCTCACCTCAGACGAATCCTGGAACGGTATCGCCTGCTGGAATGCCTGCCGCACCGCCTACGAGTGGGCTAGCGATTGCGAGTCTGGTGTGTGGTATCCTTTCCTTGATCTTTTGTTATATCAATGCGCTCTTAGGAATTCCGGCAGTGATCTGCGGACACATGGCCCTGAAGCGAACTCGGCCTGATGTGCAGCCTGCGCAAGGTGGGCGTGGAATGGCAATCGCAGGACTCATTTGCGGATATATTGGGATTGTTATTCAAATCTTTATCATCGCAGCCATTGGCTTCGCGCTCTCGTCTGGCGATTTCCAAAAAGCGATGGAAGAAGCTGAGCGAGCACAAGAGGCAGAGGTTTACGAACAGCCTGCCGAGTAATGTCAGCACGGGAGGAGACAGGCTGGCCACGATTTACTTTGGTGGTTCCGCTGATTCTTCTGGGGCTTGTGGTCTTCCGCTTCATCCTTCCTTTTCTCAAAGGGGCACTTCCCGAGTGCCTCTTTTTTAGGGCCTCAGGCTTGTATTGCCCGGGGTGTGGAGGGACACGTTCAGCGGAAGCTTTAGTTCACTTTCAGCTGGGCGAGGCGATTCGTCAGCATGCCTGGTTTGTCGGTGTCGTTTTTATCGGGCTGCCAGTGCTCTTTTGGATGGCTCTCAAGGAACGAAATCCTGAGCTGCGAGGGCCGCGATACCGTGATGGCTGGCTCTGGTTCTGCCTGATCAGTCTTTTGGTTTATGCCGTTCTGAGGAATGTTCCGGCAATGAGCTGGATGGCTCCAAATTAAGGGGAGACGGAACGCGTGATCTGACGGAACGCGGGGTTAATTCTTTCCCTCGATTTCGCTCAAGGATTTCAAGAAGTCGACAAGCGCTTTTTGGTCTTCAACGCTGAGTTGAATCCCTGTCTTGGGATGTTTCGCAAGATTGGGATCGAGTGTGATGCTCCGATGCATGGGGCCATTGTAATGAGCGATCACTTCGGCAAGGGTTTTGAAGCGACCATCGTGCATGTATGGCGCGGTCAGCGTGAGATTTCGTAAGCTCGGAGTAGAAAAGAGGAGACGGTCAGATTGTTTCCCTGTGATGACCGCTCTTCCGAGATCATGGCTAGGTTTGAGCCCGTTATTGTGAAATTGGTGATCTGAGAAGTTCGCCCCGCCGTGGCAGTGAAAGCAGTCGGCTCCCATTCTTCCACTGCGTGGTTCATATTCCGTGAAAAATAATTCCATCCCACGTTTTTCGGAAGCTGTGAGTGCGGCTTTGCCAGACATCGCACGGTCGAACTTCGAATCGTAGCTGGTGAGGGTGAGGAGATAGTTTTCGAGAGCGAGCGAGAGTTTTTCAGCAGTGATCGCGGCGGGTGCAAATGCGCGTGAAAAAGCGAGGCGGTAGCTTTCTGAGTTTTGCAATCGCGTGAGGATTTCGGGCATCCCCGCAGCCATCTCACGGTGGTCTTCGATGGGGAGAAGCACTTGCTCGCGGAGGGTGCCGGCACGGCCATCCCAGAAGAAGGACGATTTCCAAGCAAGATTAAAAAGCGGCATCGAGTTTCGATTTCCCTTCGCACCGGCAACGCCACGAGAAATGGCGCGAGGGTCAGAGAATGCTTTCTCAGGGAGGTGGCAGGAAGCGCAAGAGACGTTGCGATCTCCGGAAAGGATGGGATCGAAGAAGAGTTTTTTCCCGAGCTCGACTCGTTCTGCCAGAAGAGGGTTATCCATCGGTAAATGAGGACGAGGAAAACGTTTACTCATTTTAAAAGGGAAGGGGGTGAAGGTCTTCGGTAGATATTTGGGTTTTACTTGTTCCGTGGTAGGCGTCCCATCTGGATAGAAGACACCCCGGAGGCTAATGGTGCTCTGAAGGTTGGCGACGAGGGCGCTGGCAATTGGATCGCCGGGGTGAGAATGGGTCGAGTGGCCGTCTTTTTGAAAGGAGATGGCACGGGGGCGGGTCAGCAGAGACTCGAGATCAAAGACGAGCCCGATCACAGTGTGCGACTTTATGGTAAAGCGCGCGGGGAGGGAAGTGCGGCTCAGGTTTTGATCGTTTGCGAGGTGGTAAACGAAGCCGCTGAGCTCTTGATTGGCCTTCCGGTAACGGCCTTCGAGGGCGAGGAAAATATATCCGCCAGTCCAGTCCCAGTGGAGCTGGTTGAGGTTTGGATTCAGTGGGTGTTTTGCGACGAGCGAGGTGGGGTCGGCGTGGTTTTCCTTTTTAGGTACGCCGAGTGAATAGCGCACCGCTTGATAGCTCCCTGGTGGCACCTCTTTGAGAGTGAGCGACGTGCGATGCTTACTCACGTCTAAGTAAGCAAATTGATTTGCGAGTGTGACCCATGAGCCATCTACTTTCTGAAGCGCAAATTCGCTGAGAAGGTAGGCGAGCCGCGAGACAGAGAACGTTTCAGAACCATTTTGGTAGCGGAGTGAGCTCAGCTGTAAGCGCTCTTTTCCAGATCGGTGCTCGATCTCCAAGGTGAGTGTTCCCGCCGAGAGGGCAGAACAAAAGATGGAAAAAATGAAAGCTCGAAGCATCACAGGCGATTATGACTTCGCCAAAGGATTCGTCGAGATCGAAGCCCATCCTAGGGGATTCGAATCCTGAAAGAGAGCTCTCCTGAGCATCATCAGCACGCCGGCAGGACGTGGAAGACAATGCCAACCGCAGCCAGAAAAAGGTGCCTGCAAAAAAAAGATCAGAGGATGATTGCAGTAAATTCCACCCCTCAATGAGCTGATACGAAAAACCTAAATCACCTTCCCATCATGAAAATTAGGGATTTAGTAAGAAGATCTAAATATGTTTAAG
>JBDNAW010000095.1:0-6948 GCA_039768255.1 Akkermansiaceae bacterium
TCAGTTCGCCTGAGTCAGTCAAAAGGCTCAGTTCGCCTGAGTCAGTCAAAAGGCTCAGTTCGCCTGAGTCAGTCAAAAGGCTCAGTTCGCCTGACGGAGGCCTTTCCTAAGCTCGGTCTCAAGACGCTCCTGCAGACTTGCGAGCGAGAAGAATTCCTCGTAACGCGCGCGTCCATTTTTCCCAAACTCCTCACGTAAGCTCGCATCCTCAAGAAGCGTGTTCAGCTTCTTTGCAAGTTCTTCGGTATCGTGAACTTCCACGAGAAAGCCGCATCCTTCCTCGCCGGTCACTTCAGGAATCCCCTTCCACCGAGTCGCCACCACCGGAAGTTCGAAACTCATCGCTTCCGCCACTACAAGACCGAACGTTTCTTTTGGATAAAAGCTCGGGAAGCAAAAGATATCACACTCAGCAAAGATGCGTCCTTTATCCGCCCCCGTCTGTTGTCCATGTAGATAAACATTCTCTTTCACGCCAAGTGTCTCGGCGTGATTCATCAGCTCTTCACCGAATTCCGGCGTATAAGCCCCCACGATATGCACTTCAGTGTCAGGATGACTTTTCACCACTACCGACAATGCATCGACGAGTTCTTTCACTCCCTTAGTCTCGATCACGCTTCCAAGAAACATGATCTTATTCCCCGTCCGTTCGGGGATTGGTTCTGTCACTTCATCCGGAGCATTCACCGAATTAAGAACCACCGTTCCATAGCGAGTTTCAAGAAGATCGAGATCGATGTTCGAGCCCGCCGAAACCTTTATCCCGATATCCGCCCCAAAGTAAGCTCGGCGAAATAACCAACGAAATATCTTCGATGTCGAATCTCGATAACGATCCGTCAGCCCATCCGCATGATAGTGAAAAATCAGAGTCTTGAAAAACGGACGCAGCGCCAAGAGCATCAGAAAATCCCGAATGATTGGCACCGTGTCTCCTCCTGCAGGATGATAATAAAGTGTCGTCGCCCCGGTGGTCATCCGCTCCTTCAAGGTCATCCCGATCACCCGAAAGACTTCAAAAACCTTCTTTAAGCTAAAACCACCCACCTCAGCGCTCGACTCTGAAAAAGCCATTCGCACGTGGTGAAATTGATAATCTGCGTAATCGAAGGAAAGCTGATTTTGGATCGCGATCGCCTGCCCATGAAATGGAGGAGGCGTCTGCCCGACCAAAATAATTCCCCTCTTCATCACGCAAAATCTAGCGAGGGCACCTCTATGATCCAAGGGTCTTTTAAAGATTTGATCAAAAGGGACTAGCGATCCCAGCATTCCCCAGAACGTCCCTCAATGAAGTTTCGTAAGAGTGGGTCTTTTGCTTCCTTTAGCTCCTCTGCCGTTCCATGCCAGTAAATCTGGCCTTCTTTCATAAAGACCACGCGAGTCGCGATCCGGAACACACTACGCATTTCATGAGTTACCACGATGTTTGTAATGCCATGATCCTGCTCGAGTTCCTTGATCAAGTGATCGATTGAATCTGCCGTTATGGGATCGAGCCCTGCATGCGGTTCGTCATAAAGCACACAACATGGCTTCTCCACCACCGCCCTCGCGAGAGCGACCCGTTTCCTCATTCCTCCCGAAAGATCCGAAGGCATCTTATCCTGCTGGCCAGGAAGCTTCACAATTTCCAAAGCCTCACGCACCCGACCTTCAATTTCAGATTGATCCTTCACTCCTGCTTCACGGAGTGGAAAGGCGATATTTTGGCCAACTGTCATCGAGTCAAAGAGCGCGCCATTCTGGAACATCATACTCATCCGTCGCCGCGCAAAAGTAAGATCACGTTCGTCAAGCCCTGCCAGCTCTTGCCCTTCGAAGATGACACTCCCCTCATCAGGTTGAAGAAGCCCAATAGCATGCTTCATCAAGACTGACTTCCCCCCGCCCGAACCGCCAAGAAGCACCAAGGTTTCTCCGCGATAAATATCAAGATCAACTCCATTAAGCACTTTCTGGCTCCCAAAGCTCTTTTTTAAGCCTCGGATTTTGAGGAAGACTTCACCTTTCATGAGGTTTTAGGAAAGCAGGGTTTCTGACTTTTCCAAGCCCTGACAGCAGGGCTTGCGCGCTCCGGCGTAGTGGTCACAGGCATTCGCCTTTTTGAAAATGGGTTTACTAATGTAACGACCGTGCAGCCTGCTTCCAAGGTAGAGGTGATTTAGATCTGCTGTTTTAGGGCCGCGGCAATTAACTCCGAGGAAGCTTCTCACGCATGAAACAGCCCTCGATGTGATCATTCACGAAGCCCATCGCTTGCATGAAAGCGTAGCAGGTAGTGGGTCCAACAAAGCTCCAGCCACGCTTCTTGAGGTCTTTACTCAGCATCGTAGATTCTTCAGTCTTAGCAATCTGCCCCAGAGTGGCAAAATCCATCGCATGATCTCGCTTCGCTGGGCGAAATTGATCGAAGTAAGAACACAGCAAACCAAATTCTTTCTTCATCTCGATCGCTCGTTGAGCATTATTGATGGTCGCGAGAATTTTACCTCGATGCCGAATAATCCCTGCGTCATTAACTAGCCTCTCAACATCGTCGTCATTGAAGCGGGCCACTTTTCTAAAATCAAACTTAACAAAGGCAGCGCGGAGGTTCTCACGCTTTCTTAAAACCGTGAGCCAACTCAAGCCGGCTTGAAATCCTTCGAGGCAGATTTTCTCAAAAAGGAGGAAGTCGTCAGTCACCCCGTGGCCCCATTCTTCATCGTGATACTTCAGGTAATCTTCATGATGCTCCGGCCACCAGCAGCGGATTTTGCCGTCATCACCCTTGATTAACCCATCCTTCATGCAAGCGAGATCGTTTTACCCGGCATCGGGACGATAACCTCGGTGTTGGGCAGCTTACCCGCAAGTTGCTCCTGAAACCAAGCCACTGCTGGAGGATCACCATGAACGAGAAGGAGTTTCTTCGGTGCAACTTTAATCGCGAATTCAAGAAGCTCATCACGGTGTGCATGACCAGAAAAATCGAAGTCATCGACGACACAATTCAGCTGCACCTTGTGAGTTCCATCAAGACGGATAACATCACCAGTAGTCGCTTGTTTAATCCGCCCCGCTGGAGTTTCCGGGTCAGCATAGCCCACGAAGAGAAGCGTATTGGCAGGATTTGAAATAAAGGTGCGCGCAAAAACATTCGAGGTCGTCTTCTCGCTCATCATACCGCTGGAGAGACAATAAATAGCCCCCGGCTTGTATGCGATCGGCTCACGTGAGCGCTTCTTACTACCGGTGATGACCTCCATGTCCTTGAGGATTTGAAACCCTGGACGTTTACGGCGAGTCGTACTCGCGAATTGATCGTAAAGCATCGTCATCTTAGTGCTGAGGCCACCGATGATGATTGGCGTTTTCTCAGGAATGAGCCCGTCCTTCTTAAACTGATCAAGCATATGGAGAACCTCCTGCGTTTTCCCAATCGCAAAGACGGGGATTAAAACTGAACCGCCTTCATCGAAGGTTCGACGAATATGCTCGGCGAGCCGTGCCTCTTCTTTTGGGCGAACATTTCCTCCCGGGCGCTCATCTGCACCCCGGGTGGTCTCCATGATGAGGGTGTCGATTCCTTCGAGATCGGGGAAACGCGCTCCTTTGATCAGAGAATGGCCGTGGAAGTGAACATCACCAGTGTAGTAAATCCGCTGATCTTCTTTTTCGAAAAGAACCCCTGCGGAGCCGAGGATGTGGCCCGCATCATAAAAGGTGATCTCGGCAGAATCCACAGCGCCTGGGTTAAGGTGAAATGTCCGCTCGTAGTCGCGGTGCATCCAGTTATCGCGAAGGTAGTCGATCTCACGATGGTGAAAAAGAGGGTAGTCGGTGAGGCCCAGTTCGGTACGCTGGCTCGACATGACATTAACTGAGTTATGCAGCAAAGCTTCACCTAGAGCAGCGCAAGCAGGAGTAAGATAAACCGGAGCCGAAGGCTGATCGCGCTGTGCGAGCGGAAGGGTCCCAATATGATCGAGGTGTGAGTGCGAAATCACAATGGCGTCTGCACTATCAAACGGGAGGTTTTGAAAACGAGGAAGGGCATCAGGCCCCTCCTCTTTCGGATGCATTCCAGCATCAAGAATCACTGTTTCATCTCCAAGCTTCAGCGCGTATGAGTTCGCCCCGATTTCTTGGCGAAGAGTCAGCGACTGAAAGGAAAAATCGGGCATGTCACCAGTGAACACCGCCTGTGAAAATCAGCAAGCGGGATTTACCTTTAGCTGCAGCCTTTTACCGTGGGCCAAAAAAATCACCGGTTTCGGACACACTCAAGCATCAACTACGAGCCAATTGGCCCCAACTAAGTAATAATTTCCCAGATTGGTTCCGCGCCTTCGACACCAACGAGTGACTCATCAAGACCGGCGTGGTGGTATGTGAGTTCGTTTGGCTCGAGGCCCATCTGGTGAAGGATGGTGGCGTGGAGTTCTTTGACTTCAAGAGGCCTTTCGACTGCGGCGGATCCAAGTTCGTCGGTTTGACCAATGCTAATACCGCCTTTAATGCCTCCTCCAGCCATCCACATCGTGAAGCCCGCAGAGTTGTGATCACGACCAGTGCCTTTGGCATATTCAGCAGTGGGTTGGCGACCAAACTCGCCACCCCAGACGACGAGGGTTTCGTCGAGCATCCCGGAACGTTTGAGGTCTTTAAGAAGTCCCGCGATGGGTTTATCAGTCGCTCCGGCGTGGAGATTGTGATTGTGCTCAAGATCGCCGTGAGCATCCCAGTTGTAATCATTATGCGAGCCACCGGAGTAGAGTTGGATGAAACGGACACCACGCTCGGCGAGTCGACGAGCAAGAAGGCACTTGGTGCCGAACTCGCGGGTGCGATCCTCGTTCACGCCGTAAAGGTTTTTGGTTTCTTCAGATTCTTTGGCTAGATCGATCGCTTCGGGCGCGGTCGATTGCATCTTGTAGGCGAGTTCGTAGCTTTCGATCCGCGCGGCGAGATCAGAGTTGTGATAACGTGTGGCACGATGCTGCTGGTTGAGTTCGTTAAGAGACTGGATGAGGCGATATTGCTCATCGCGAGGCATCTTGCGGGCATTTTTGAGGTCGAGAATGGGATCGCCTTTCGAGCGAAACACGGTGCCTTGATAATTCGCGGGCATGAAGCCCGCGGACCAGTTTTTAGCACCGGAAATGGGGCCGCCAGTTTTATCGAGCATCACGACGTAGCCGGGAAGGTTTTCGTTTACCGATCCGAGACCGTAATTCACCCAGCTCCCGAGTGAAGGTTTTCCAGCGATGAGAGAACCGGAATTCATCATGAGCATCGCGGAACCATGAATGGGTGATTCGGCTTTCATGGAATGAATGAAGGCGATGTCATCGACACACTCCGCGACATTCGGAAAGAGGGAGGAAACCCATTTCCCAGATTGGCCGTATTGTTTAAACTTCCACTTTGGCTCGACGATACGCCCACCATCTTTCTTCCCTCCACGCCCGAAGGTTTTCACCGCGACTGTTTTCCCATCCATGCCATACATCGTTGGCTTATAGTCGAAGGTATCGATGTGCGATGGCCCGCCATACATGAAGAGGAAGATCACGCTTTTCGCCTTAGGTGCGAAGTGACCTTCCTGAACGCTTTTGGCCATGAGGCCACTGAGCGCGAGCGCAGGAAAACCTCCGCCTACGGTTTGGAGAAATTCACGTCTGTTCGTGTTTCCGCAAAAGTTCATGGCTAGTCGAGGTAAAGAGTTTCGTTGAGGTTGAGAATGAGGAGACAGAGGCGTTGACGAAGATCTGATTCGGAAAGTTGATGCTTTGCTTGGAGATCAGCGGCGAGCTTGAGGAGCTCTTTTGTTTCGTCTTCTGATGGAGCGCGACAGGTGGCGATACGGAAGGCTTCTTGGAGTTGGGGTTTTAAATCATCTCCTGAGAGTCGTTTGGAAAATTCTTCGGCAAGATCGTTCATGAACTCGCTGTTGAGCATCGTGAGTGCTTGAGTAGGGACGGTCGTGGCGTAGCGGCTCGGGCAGGAAATGTCGCGCTCAGGGGAATCAAAGGCCGCCAGAAGCGGGAGTTTAATGGAGCGTTTGACGTGAATGTAGACTGCGCGTCGGTTAGCGGCTTTTCCGCGCGTGGGCCGCCAAGCGGCATTCGGCCTCGACGAGGTAGCAAGAACGGCATCGGGCATCTTGGGGCGAACCGGTGGGCCTCCTATTTTGTGCTCAAGCTTATCTCCGATGATGAGGAAGCTGTCCCAGACTTCTTCAGCGGTGAGACGACGTGGGGCGCGTTGCCAATGAAGAGAGTTGGTGGGATCGCGACGGAAGGCTTCTTCTTGGTGCTCGCTCGACATGCGATAGGTTGAACTGGTGAGCATTAATTTCATGATGTGTTTCATATCCCAATCTGAGCGCATGAATTCAAGGGCGAGCCAATCGAGGAGTTTTTGATTCGTGACGCCCGTGCCGAGAACACCAAAATCATTCGAACTCTCGACGAGTCCTTTTCCAAAAAGGTTTTGCCAAAGACGGTTTACCATCACGCGAGCGGTGAGAGGATTTTCTTTTGAAGTGAGCCATTTGGCGTATGCGAGACGACGCGGCGCGCTAGAGTCAGGCTTCTGGCCACCCATGACTGCGGGAAAGGCAATGGGGACAGGCTCTCCTTGGGCATGGACACTTCCGCGAAGGTGGATATGAGCAGCGGGAGGATCGTGACGCTCTCTAATACTCATGTAGCGAGTGCCTTTAAGCGGACGATCAAGCTCGCGCTTTTCACCAATGAGGTGACTCATCTTCTTGGCAAACTCTTCTCCGAAAAAATCGACGAGAAGATTCGGATAGATGCTGGCGAAGTGATTCACGTCCATATCGTGAAGCGGATCTTGGAAAACTCTTGAGAGAAGGTGTCTCCGATTCTGATCACGGGCCTTGGCAATGATTCCGATGACATTTTTCCCAGTAGTGAGTTGCGCAAGGCCAAA
>JBDNAW010000096.1:0-34829 GCA_039768255.1 Akkermansiaceae bacterium
ATCCGTGAGGTATGTCCAGGTTCCAGCATCAAAGACCACTTCATGGTTGGTGTGAATGATAATGTTTGAAGCGTTGTTTGCAGGAACAGCATCTCCAACCCAGTTGAGTGGGTCTTCCCAGGAGGTGCCATCACCGCCACCGTCAAATGTGTCGCCATTGGCGGTTAAACTAAAGACAGTGACCAAGCTGGCGGCTGTCATTTTGGATTTAATTTCCGTAACCATGATTCTTTTGTTTGTTTTGTTTAAGCTAGACTTCGCCCTGAGATTCGGACAATGTTGTTACGAAAAAACAAACACTTCGTTGCCTGTCAATAACGCTTTCTATTTGTATGACAGTTATCCGAGAATGCTTTTTCAGTAAAAGTCACCTTCTTTGAGGATGAGGCATCGCATTGGTAAGTGACTCACCATTAGCTTTTAGAATGAAATATCTCATCACCTGTATGTTTTTTTGCGGCGTTAGCTTTTCAACGGCGGCTCTGCATCTCACTCAAAAGAGTGCCTGGGCAGAGCTGATGCGTCTTTCAAAGGCGGATCGGGGGAATCTTTCGGGCGCTGATGAGGGCAAGGTATCAGTTGAGGAAACTCCTTTTGAACAGTCCCTCCGTCTTGCGGAGAAGGGAGATTATGTCAATGCCGTCATCCAGTTCAGGAAATTGGCGGGAGAGGGTGACAATAATGCGACATTTGCACTTGCGATGTTGTATCGACTTGGACTGGGAGTGGCTCAATCGAATGAGGCTGCGCGCACGCTCTTTAAGCAAGCGGCGGATCGCGACCATCTCACTTCTCAAGTCGAGCTGGCGAGCTTCTTCGAAGATGAAGAGCCGCAAAAAGCGTTGGCACTTATTCAGAAGGCAAGTGCCGCTGGCCTGCCGAGGGCCAACTTGAAACTAGGCCATTGCTATGAAACTGGAAATCTTGGATTGGGAAAAAATCCACAACAAGCCTTCAGCCATTATCAGAAAGCTGCCGAGGCGGGAATGTGGGTTGGCAAGGGTGAGCTTGCTCGTTGTTATGATCTGGGGATTGGGACGTCGATTGACAGAGTCAGAGCAACTGCCCTCTACCGTCAGGCAGCGTCGAACGGTGTCGTTGGTGCTCAATTAGCCCTCGCCCAGCGTTACTTCGAAGGACAAGGGGTCATGCAAGATCAAAAAGCAGGGGTGGACTGGTTAAAGACTGCAGCGAACAACGGATCCAGAGAAGCTCAATTCCAACTCGGGGACTATTACGAGAAAGGTAATCACCTGCCCCAAGACTATGACAAAGCTGGGCGCTATTTTTCGGCGGCAGCAAAACAAGGAAACCCTGTTGCGCGACAGCGTTTGGCTCGTCTCTTTCGCGAAGGAAAGGGGACTTCTAAGGACCCAATTCGTGCCTATGTTGTTTTAATGCCTGCAAAAGGGCATCCATTGGTAGACAGGGATTTGCGAGAGCTCGTGGAATCCTTTTCTCCCGAACAACTTAAAATGGCGAAGGCCAAGCTTGCTCAGGTTGAAGCGAGAAGGGGAGGCGTGAAAAAATAGGGCGGTTCCCGAGTTTTTTCATCATCCCTTTCGGCGTGTCGCTACCAAAAGACAATGCCGGTCACGCTTGGATTTTTCGTGAGGTCTCGAGGGGATTTCATCTACAAAGAAGCCCGCTTTGATTAAAAGCTTCTTAAACTTTGGAGCAGGCTCGGAGAGCCAGTAGGCGACGGCTCCGTTCGGGGTGATGACATTTTTCAGCTTCTGTAAGAATGCGGGCGTATAAAGACGCGAATTTCCCTTCGTGATGAGATCGTCTGGCGTGTTATCGATGTCTAAAAGCAAGGTATCGTAAGTTCCGGGTTTTTTACTCGAAATAATATCGAAGAGATCACCCTGAATGATGTTGGTGCGCGGATCATCCAAAACACCGCCATGATATTTCGCGAGATAGCTCTCATTCCACTCGATCAGCGGCGGCATCAGCTCTGCGACATCCACCGACGCGGGGCTTCCGACCAATTCCAAAGTCCGCTTCAAGGTGAAGCCCAAGCCCAAGCCTCCAATCAGCACCTTCGGGTGAGCGGAGCGCTCTTTTAATATTCTCGCACAGCCCACATCGGCGAGCATTTGCTCGGAATAGGTCAGCGAGGTGCTCATCAGCTCGAAGCCATTATACTTCAGGTAGATTTTTTCATCATGCTCGTGGAGTGAATAAATCGTTCCGTCGGGCATTGTTGACTCCGCGAGCTTCACGTAAGGCTTCATGTAGAAAGACCATCCTCATGAATCCGATGTGAACAAGAGCAATCTACTTTGCGAGTCTCGGAGCCGAGTATCCTTGCTCGCGAATTTTTTTTAAGTGAGCGGTCATAGCTTTCACTTTTTCGGGGTGCTCTGTTGCAAGATCGTTTTTCTGGCCGGGATCGTCTTTGAGATTAAAAAGCTTGGCCGCTTGACTCTCCGGCTGCGGGTAGCCGTGTTTCTTCTCCCAAGCCTTAGCGCCTCCAGAATGATAACCAGTCTTCGCCGTGACCAGAACCCAGTCTCCTTCACGGAAGGCGTAGGCATCTGGGTAGGTATTGTGAACATGGTGCGCCCGAACGACCTGATCCTTGCCTCTGAATAAAGGCCGTAAGTCGAAAGAATCTTCAGCAGCGTTTTTTTTCGGTAATTCAAAGTCTACGATCCCGGCAATCGTTGCCATGAGGTCCACTTGCGATACCAAGGCATCACAAACGCTCCCCGCCTGTGTCACCCCCGGAAACTTCACGATGAATGGGACATGATGCCCGCCTTCATAAATATCGCGCTTGAGGCCGCGAAAGGGATGCGCAGACCAATGGTCGAATTTTTCGTCTCGCGCATAAGCGTAACGCTCCGGCCCGTTGTCCGCGGAGAAGATCACAATCGTTTCTTCTTCCTGACCAGACTCTTTAAGCGCTTTTAAAATCCGCCCTACGGCATCGTCAGTTTCATAAACAAAATCCCCGTAAGGTCCTGCTCCTGATTTTCCATCGAACTCATCATTTGGAATGATCGGCGCATGCGGAGAGGGGAAGGCGAAGTAGAGAAAAAAGGGCTTCTCTTCAGAAGCCTGAGCTTTGATGTAGTCCACGGCCTTCTGAGTGGTCACCGGAATATTGGTGTAAGGGTCCCAGCCCGTGATCATTGGCCCTGGGCGCATTTCCCAGTTCCCTTCTTTGATCTTTTTAAATTTCGCAGTGTCCATGATCGTATCCGGTGGCGTCACTACCTTGTCATTTTCGATCCAGCAATAAGGTGGGAAATTGATGACGGTATCGCCAAAGTAATAGTCAAAGCCGTGTGCCAAGGGACCATTAGGAATCGGCTTATCCCAATCGAACGCTTCTGGTCCAAATTGCTTTTTCTTTCGTCTGCCATTCTGTATCACGCGCGGTTTGGCATCAGGATTTTTTACAGCATCCCAATCCCAGCCAAGGTGCCACTTCCCGATGGCCGCGGTGTGATAGCCTGTTTCCTGAAGCATCTCGGGAAGTGTCAATCGCTCTGGTTTAAAAAATGAATTTCCAAAGGCGTTTACGATTCCGTGGAAGTCCCGCCAATGATGTCGCCCTGTCAATAGGGCATACCGTGATGGCGTACAGATGCCCGATGACGAATGCCCATCGGTAAATCTCATCCCCTCTCTTGCAAGTTGATCCAGATGCGGTGTCGGGATTTTAGAAGCTTCATTGTAGCACCCAAGATCACCGTAACCAAGATCATCGGCGTAGATGATGAGGACGTTTGGGGGCTTGCCAAACGTGGAAGAAACAAGCGCTGCCGAGGCGACAACAATCAGAGTGAGGGAACGGACCATGATGAAATACTACCTTCAAAATAACGAGTTTATTTCAGGACGTAGGCGCGATCTTCAGGGTGGGTTTGTGGCGATTGAGTATTTTCATGGTGCTCTCTTCTTAAAGCTTTAAGATTCTCTCCGACACCTTCGTAGGAAAATTCATGAAGTCCCTTCTTTGCGCCATCACTACGGCTTTATTGGCCAGTTCCGCTTACGCGCAGGATTTCAAGAAGGATGCCGCAGCCTTTCTCCAGAAGCACTGCGTCGCCTGCCATGGTAAAGACAAACAAAAGGGCGATATTACTCTTCACGAGATTAAGACTCTCGACGACGCCTTTAAATATTACGGCTTGCTCGATAGCATTATTGATCAAGTTCACCACCGTGATATGCCTCCTGAGGAGGAAGCGGGACAACCTACTGATGCCGAGCGGGAAAAGCTTGTCGCAGCCCTCTCTGATGTTCGGAAACGAGTCGAATCTGGCAAGATCCCCAAGCGCGCTGGGCGGACTACGCTCCGGCGTTTGAATCGGAATGAATACAGCTACACCGTACGTGATCTCTTTGGCGTCACTTTTAATCCTAGCAGTGGCTTCCCCGCTGATGGTGCGGGTGGCGAGGGATTTGATAACAATGCCGATGCGCTCTTTTCATCTCCCTCGTTACTTGAGAAATATCTCTCGGCAGCGAAGCGCGTCGTGGATTCCGTGTATGAGAACCAAGCCCTCAAGCGAAAAGTCATTTTTGCCACGCCCAAAAATCCCGAGCAAGCCGAAGCCGTTGCACGAAAGGTTCTCGGCTATCACGCGACTCTCGCTTATCGCCGTCGCGTCAGCGAGCAAGACATGATGCCTCTGATTGCGGCCTTTAAAAAAGGTCAGCAAGCTGGGTACGGTTTCGATGATTCGATGCGCGCGCCGCTCACTGCGCTTCTTATTAATCCCCGTTTCCTGTTCCGTGCGGAGCACGATGAAAAAGGAAAAGACGAGTGGAAGCTCAATGACTTCGAGATTGCGACCCGTCTCGCCTACTTCCTCTGGTCTTCCATGCCAGACCGCGAGCTCTTCCGCCTCGCTGACGCTGGAGAACTCAGCAAGCCCGAAGTTCTCAAAGCGCAAACCCTTCGCATGATTCAAAGCCCGAAGTCGACTGCGCTCTCACGGCATTTCGCAGGCCAGTGGATCGGCTTCCAAAAAATGATCGATGAAGTGGAGCCCGATGAGCAACGCTTTCCCACCTTCGATCAGAGCCTCCGCAAGGCAATGTATTTTGAAGGGATCGAGTTCTTCTCGCACCTTATTCGTGAGAACCGCCCCATCACTGATCTCATCGATAGCGATTACACCTTTGCTAATGCTCAACTCGCAAAGCATTACGGGCTTCAAGAAAAAATCGTCGGAGAAGAGATGCGCAAAGTCAAACTCCACGATAAAAACCGAGGGGGCATTCTTGGTATGGGAGCGGTCCTTTCGGGGACTTCACTTCCGATGCGCACCAGTCCGGTGCTACGAGGAGTCTGGATTTTAGATACTATCCTCGGTGCGCCTGCGCCTCCACCGCCGCCTGATGCCGGAGAACTCCCAGCCGATGACACCCAAGCCGGCGGTGCGACTTTCCGTGAGCAGTTGGAAGCTCACCGGAAGAACCCCAAATGTGCGAGCTGCCACGCCCGTATCGACCCTCTCGGAATGAGTTTGGAAAATTTTGATGCCATTGGTCGCTGGCGGGAAAAAGACGCAAATGGAAAACCCATCGACTCTAGCGCGGTAATTAACGGTGGGATTACCTTTTCTTCTCCCTATGAACTCAAGCAACTCGTGATGGCTGGAAAGGAAAAATTCGCTCGCAATATGACCCGTAAGCTCATCGCTTATTCAACCGGACGTGGCCTAGAGTATTACGATGAAGCCTTTGTCACCGAGATCGTAAAGAAGGCCGAAAAGGAGGGTTATCTTGCTCAGGAACTGATTCTCGAAATCGTGCAATCCCGCCCCTTTCTTTACCGTTCGGCAACTCGTTAACCTCGGTGGCTCTCGAAGAAATTCCACTCACCCTCAAGTCCGGCGAGGTCTCTCCTGAGATCGCGACGATGCTTGCCGAGGCCGAGCAACGTCTCGATCATTTTTTCGAAGTGGGCCTTGGTCGGCGTTACCCTCGTTATCTCCCGAGTGAAGCGGAAAAGGTATATCGCGCAATTATAGCCCTCAATGAATCGGGCGTCCTTCGAGGAAATACTTTTTGCGAATGGGGCTCCGGCTTTGGCATCGCCACCTGTATGGCTTCACTCATTGGATTTAAGGCTTACGGGATCGAGCTTGAAGAAGGGCTTGTAGAACTCTCTACCCAGCTCGCGCAAGACCTCGGTATTCCGGTTGAAATTCTCTGCACCAGTTACCTCCCCGAGGGTTATGAGGAATGCCAAGGACAAGGTGGGAAAGACCTGCTGCCTCCTCAAGCGACCACTTCCGGTGGAGTTCCGATTGATACCACCCCGACCTACGATGGTCTCGATCCCGATGACGTGGATCTTTTCTTTGCGTACCCATGGCCCGGTCAGGAAGAGTTCATGATGGATCTCTTTAGCGAGGTTGCCACTGAGGACGCCGTTTTTTTGATCTATCACTTTGATGGCGCTGTCACCGCCTACCGACATGGATACTAATCCTTCCAATCGAGGCTTTCCTGCACAGGCGAGAGAACCTCGTGGCCGGCTTCGGTGACGAGAACCATATCCTCAACGCGGATGCCCCCGAAGACCGAGGAATACAATCCGGGCTCGACGGTGAAAATTTCGTTCGCGAAAATTTCGCCGCCGCCATAATCAAGTAAAATCGGCTCATGAACATCCAAACCAATTCCGTGTCCGGTGCCATGTGGCATGGATGGAATTGCGGGATCGTTTGGCATATCACCACGCACAATGGTAAAACCTTCTTTCTCCAGCACCGCAATCGTCGCTCGGTGAACGGCCTCACCAGTGGTGCCCGCTTTGAGAGCTGCGCAACCAGCGACCTTCGCATTGCAAACGGCGGCGTGCATTTTCTTCACTTCTTCAGAGGGCTTACCGCAGACCACGGCTCTGGTCATATCTCCATGGTAGCGTGTCGCTCGATCCATTGGGAAGATATCAACAACTACCGGAAGCCCGGCTTTGAGCGGACCTGTCCCAGAATGGTGGCAATCGGCAACATGCGGAGCGGTCGCTACGATGGAGCCTTGTGAGTTGGAAAAATTTCGCTCCAGTAAAAATGCGGTGATCATCGTCTGAACTCGCTCGGAAGTCAAAATGCCTCCCTCGTGGTAGAGAATACCTTCGTCGTTTGGGCTGGCGTTTGCGATTGTCCGGCAGGCAAATGTCATCGCTTCACCTGTCACTTTCTGCGCGTGACGGAGATGCTCGATTTCTTTCTCGTTTTTAAGGCGACGTTCCTTCACCCCGAGGTCATCTGAGTAGGCGATGACAATCCCAGCCTCTTGAATAAAGTGCGCGTAGAGGAAAGGCAGGCTTCGGCCGACCGTGATTGAGGTTTCTCCTGCACGTCGCAGACACTCCGCCGTCGCTTGTGCTAAGGCGGTATCACGATCTCCAGAAAGTCCACCTTTGGGCTCAAAGTCAGCCGCGCAGCACACGCGATCTGCGGCCTCAGCCTGGCGGGCCCGGCTCATCTCGATATCCCGCACCATGAAGAGCGACGTTCCATCCGCGAAGTCGATGATCACTACCGAATCGCCAACCAGAAATTGGGTCCGGTGAAATAGCGAGGCATCATGGGTGGTGACCCCAGCGAAAATGGTCGTGCGTTTGGAGCTCATGTCAGGTGAGAAAAGCAGATCGGAAGAGTGAGTCCAGCGGTGAAATTTTTATCCTTTCTTATTAGGAACACCGAGACTCAGGTAAAAGGCCACGGGCTTGGCCGCTGGATTTTGGGAGTCGTAATTGGAAGTCGGCTCATCTCGCTTCTCAAGGTCACCACTCTTGGCGACATCAAACAAGAGATCGATGTCCTCGCCAATGGAACCTCCCGGATGACGCACGAGGCCACTCGAGCGTTCGTCGTTATAGTAAAAGGTGTTTGGAGCAATTGAGATCATCGCTTTCAGCCACGCACTGCCGAGAAAGCACTCATCATTTAGCTCGAAAGCCGGGAACCAAGCTGTCAGATTATCTTCAACTTTCTTGCTCTTCTTACAGGGTCCGCGAAGAAGAATATGGTGGAATTTGGAAAAAATGCCTACCATTCTTACGTTGTAACCCTCTTAGCATTTCTCTCTTCAATGGCCAACATTCAATCCAATCGCTGGAAGCTTTCTCGACGCGAAACCCTCAAAGGAGTCGGCGCCACACTTGCGCTTCCTTTTCTCGAAGCGATGCGGCCAATGACGGCCTACGCGCAGTCTGCCGGAGCGGCCACGAGTGATCCCGTCCGCATGGCCTGTCTCTTCATGCCGAACGGGGTGCGCCCAGATAAATGGACGCCGAGAGGCACTGGCTCGAACTACAAGCTCTCGCCTATCCTTTCTCCGCTCGAGGAACTCCGCGAACAGCTTCTCGTGATTAGCGGTCTCACTAACCGCCCCTCGCACCAAGGTGATGGCCATTATTTCAAAACCGCCTCTTGGCTCACTTGCACCACAATTGCAAAAACTCAGGGTTCTAACGTAAGCTCGAATGGAGTTTCTATCGACCAAATCGCCGCGGAGGCGATTGGAAAAGATACCCGACTTCCGTCAATGGAACTCGGAACCGAGCCCGTCAGCTCTGGAGTGGATCGGAATGTTAATCTCACGCGCCTTTATGGTTCTCACATTTCTTGGAAGAAGCCGGACGTGCCGCTTCCTTGTGAAATCAATCCGCGGATCGCTTTCGACCGCCTGTTCCGTGGAAATAAAAATGGAGGGAAGGCCAACGTCACCAGTGATCAATCTGTTCTCGATATCGTTCTCGAAGACGCCAAGAGCCTACAGCGCTCACTCGGGACTGAAGACTCTCACAAGCTCGAACAATATCTCGAAAGCGTGCGCGAAGTGGAACGCCGCATCTCCAATGAGGCTTCCAAAGTCGGAGCTGGGCAAAAGCTTACTCCTGCTGCGCTCACCGAGATCAAAGCGCTCGATCAACGTATTAAAAAAGTGGCGGGCGGAAAAGGGAATGATCTCGGAGGTCGTGTGAAAATCAACCCCACCGAGCACGTCCGCCTCATGATGGACATCATGGTCCTCGCCTTTTGGACTGATTCGACCCGCGTCTCCACCTTCATGTTTGGAAACGCCGTTTCTGGAAAGAATTTCTCCTTTCTCGATGGCGTGAGCGGAAGTCATCACTCGATTTCCCACCACAAGAATAACCCCGGTCAGCTCGATCAGTATCAGCGCATCAATACCTGGCATACCGAGCAATACGCTTACATGCTGAAGCGCATGAATGCGATTCCGGAAGGAAACGCGACCTTATTGGATAACTCCATGGTTCTCTTTGGATCGGGAATTCGGGACGGAAACGCCCACGCCACTAAAGACATCCCAACCATCCTCGCCGGAGGAGCAAATGGTCAACTTAAGACTGGTCGGCACATCGAGGCCAAAGGTGATAACCAACTTGCCAGTCTCTACGTTGGCATGCTCAAACGCCTCGGCGTGAAGCAGAAGATCGGTGACGCCTCACGCGAGCTACGAGGGATATAACCCAAGGCGAATGGGGCGTCCTGCCCCGTTCGAGTGCTCACAGAACTCGGAAGTGAGTCTCTCGAATGGATCATGCGGCGGAGCGCCTAGCTAGAAACTCCATCCTCAATGTATTTCTGAACTTCCTCAAGGGTGTTCGCCACCACGAACTCATCTGGGCTGCAATGTTCTTCCATCAATGGAATGAGTTTTCCCCAGAAGCGATTCCCGTTCGCGTCTTCGCGGTTGAAGATGATCACCGGCTTGCCTTCCATCACGGGGTTCTTGTGGTGTTTGAAAATCATGAGAGCCATGAGCTCTTGAACCGTTCCAGCTCCTCCGGGGAAGATGACGAAGGCGTCCGAGTTCTCAATCATTACTTCCATCCGCGTGTAGATATCAGGGCGGAGCCAGAATTGCGACAAGCCATCGGGGAGTCCTTCGAGCTTGATGATGTGGGGCACGTTTGATCCGCCCGTCCAGCCACCGGCTTCTACCGAACCACGGACGACGGCTCCCATGATGCCAGTTTTTCCAGCGCCGGAGACGCAGCCGTAGTTATTCTCTGCCAGCATCCGGCCAAGAGCCACGCCATCTGCGATGTAGAGTGGGTCTTCGAGGCTCGCGGAGCAGAAGACGCAGACCTTTCCGCGAAGGTGATCAGGCGCAGGAATATCACCTGACACGACATCCTCTCGGCTTTCTTCCTCGTGACGGCCAGCATCGGGCAGGCCTTCTTCATTTAGAGAGTTAAGGCATTCGAAGACCCCTTCTGCGGAAGATGCGGTGAGCAAAAATTGACGATAATCTTGCTTCACGGTGCCTTGCTCTTGCAAGCTGTCGAGCAGTGCAAAGAGGGAATCCCATGAGGAGTCGGAATTTAAAATAACGGTTGGCTTACCGGTCAGATTCGGATCGAGCGTTTGGTAGCCGACGAAGATCGAGATGGCTTTAAACATATCTTCCAAGGAGGCATCGGGCGTGAAGACGAAGGCATCAGATTCGATAATCTTTTCCTCAATATTACAAAGCGTGATTTGCTCATTGCCATTGGAGTTATTGATATCCCAACCCGCATTGAAGAGTTGGAAGAGAAGTTGTGCGCGTATGGCTCGTCCTTCGTCCTCAGGGCCGAGGATGGTTCCGGAAAGTCTAATCGTTGGCATGATGAAATGTCATGAGGGTGGCCTAAAGAACCTAATCGTTTATTCTGGTCCGGCAAGTTCACTCTGGTCTCACTTTCGGAAACAGGTCATCCTCGACGAGAATCCCCCAACGGCGGCTATTCGATCAATTGCCGCGGTCTTACTTTAAACGTTTTTCTAAACGAATTGAGGCTAGGTTTTCCGTTGGTTTTTTTTGGCCAAGCGCAATCCGATGAAGGAGAGCTTCCTCTTTCTTTGTCATTTACTATCGAAATTCACTTTTGCTTCTCCCTTAGCATGCCCGAGTCATCCTTCTTGCAACTCATGCGCTGCTGAGAGGTTTCTTCTTTTGGAGCTCGCCTCATTTCCTATAACGCACCATCCCCCCATTATGAAATCGCTATTCTTTCTCTTGTTTTCCTGCTTCACACTGCAGGCTACGCCGCTGATCTCTTCTTGGTTCACGGACCTTTCTGGCCGCTACGCACGGATTTACCCAGATAATGATGCGATGGCGGCTCAAGCTTCTGTCACCACTTGGTCGCGAGGGCAGGGGACACAAGCTGATCCCGTTTACGCAGGGATTACGGAGATTTCCTACGATGCCAACGACGTTTATATCCGCACTTCGAATCTCGGTCTCCACATCATGGGGCCGTGGTATGGTGGCAATAACAATCTCTTCCCGAACTACCCTGCGAATCAAGCCGACATTTACCGCTTCCCTCGCACGCCCGTCATCCCAGCGAGGAAGACGAAAACCACAGGCGGTTCCGTGGGCTATATGGTTGATGGGGTCACCCTTTTCGATTCTCGCGATGCCTTCTCTTATGACACTTCTGCGGGACGGGATGATAGCCCCGGCGCGGGAAACACCGTGAACGGTGATGACGTTTGGAATCGCGATGCCTACGTGAATGAGGGCGATACTTTTGACAACGCTTTTGCCCACCAAGCTGGTGCCAATCATCACTACCATGCAAATGCTCCCGCACTCCGTCACCTTTTGGGCGACTCGGTGGATTACGATCCCGTCACGAACGTTTACCGCGAGAACTTTAATGGAAAGCACTCACCTATCATCGGTTGGTTCCGCGATGGCCTCCCGCTTTATGGTCCATACGGTTACTCAAATCCAAACGATTCTTCGTCCACTGTGCGTCGTATGATTTCCGGTTACCAAAAGCGCGATGGTTCCAACGGATCCGTGGATCTCGCCGCTACTGGACGCACCTCGCATCCTCAATGGGTTGTGCGGAATGATGGCACCTCCGCAAATATTGCCGTCAACTTCCAAGGCCCTGACGTTTCCGCGGCCATTCCCATCGGCCACTATCTTGAGGACTACGCGTATAAAGGCGATCTTGGCCTCACGCTTGGGACCGATTTTGACCTTAATGAATACAACGTCCGCTTTTGCGTCACCCCAGAATTTCCCGCCGGAACATGGGCTTACTTCACCAATGTCGAAAGCGATGGAACGCCCGTCTTTCCATACAATATCGCACGCTACTACTTCGGCGACCCTACAGGGACTTCTCCCAACACGGTGCCTGCTGGAGTCACCATTTATTGGGAAGGTGGCCCGAAAAAAGAAGCCGCAGTCATTAGTAGCTCTCAGGAAAACGACGACGTGATCCTCGTCTGGTCCGCTGTCGAAGGTGGCCAATACATCATCGATTCATCGACCACTCTTGAGGTTGGTTCATGGAATCGCGAGTCAAGCAACGCCGAGCCTACGCTTGAAAAGCTCACCATCACCAACGCCTCCACCACCGAGCCCAAAAAATTCTTTCGCACCAAGCTCAGCAGCCTTGCCCCCTTCGATCAAAATGGCATCCAAAACTTCACCTTTACCCGCAGCGTAACCTTCCTCTTCAATCTTGCCACCACCATGGTTCCCCCGGCGTCGATCACCTCCGTCACCGTCGGAGGTATTCCTGCTACCGTCGTCGCTTATGATCCCGACACCGGCCTGACCGAAGTCAGCTTTGATGATTCCTCTCTTACTCCTGGGAGCTACTTGGCCACCGTCAATGGCTTCATCACCTCAGTCGAAGAATACATCGTCTCCGGCCCGAACAACGTCCTCCTCCTCATCCTTGATGACTGGGGCCTCGACTCCTCTGAGCTCTACAACACCGAGACCGGCCCTGGCATTCAACTTGCCAACATGCCCAACTTGCGGAGCCTCCTCTTCACTGACACCTCCTCTGACCCGCTCGGGACTCCCGATAAGGGACTCCTGTTCACTCGCGGCTACGCGCAGCCCATCTGTTCCCCCACCCGCGCAACGCTGCTGACAGGCCGCCAGCCTTATCAACACGGCGTTGGAAACCCGCAGCTCAACGCTACTCTCCCAGCCTCCGAGCAGACTTTCCCCGAACTCATCTCTGCTTCGGCTCTGAACTACGGCCTCGCCTCCTTCGGAAAATGGCACCTCGGATCAGGGGATACCGGACCCTTCGATACCGGTGGGTGGCCCAACTTCTCCGGCACCCTTCAGGGTGGCGTGCAGGATTACAACATCTGGACGCGTGTCAAAATTGAGAATGGCATCCTCACCGATTCAGGGACCGGAATTGCCGACCTCGTCGCCGCTGGAACCTACGCCTCGCCATACGCCACCTCGGTACAAGTTGACGAAGCCGTTTCCTTCATCAGCGCGCAAGGATCTGATCCCTGGGTTGTCTGGATGGGCTTCAATGCCCCCCACGATCCCTTCCAAGAGCCACCTCCCAATCTTGCTCCGGCAGGAGGTTACTCCACCGCTGGCACAGCCAACAGCGACCTCTATGTCAAAACCCTCGAAGCCCTCGATACCGAAATCGGCCGTCTTCTAGCCTCACTTGATCTTAGTAAAACGAACGTGATCGTCGTCGGTGATAACGGCACCCCCGGACAAGTCGATCAAGCCCCTGCCGGTGGTCTCGCGAATGCTAAAGGTTCTCTCAACGAAGGTGGTATTCATGTCCCATTCTTTGCTCACGGTCCTGATATTCTCCAGACTGGGAAGACTGATAAGTTCGCGCACGTCGCTGATCTTTTTAGCACCATTCTTGATCTAACGGGGGTCGCCATACCGACTGATCTTGATCTCCATTCCACCTCGCTCGCGCCGATTTTCAATGGCACCGACACCGCGGATCGCTGTATCATTTCGGAGAAATATAACATCAATGTTACCGACGGGCGGGCGCTGATTATGGATGACTGGCCGAGCTACAAACTGATCTCCACTCAAAATGTTAGCGATCCAAACGATACCCCAGTCTACCAAATGTATCTCCTCGGAGCCAATGGCGTTGAAGACTCCATTCTCACCACGCCTCCAGCTCCCGGAGATGATTGGGAAGCGGCTTACAATGCGCTCGTTGCCAAGGATCAATCCCTGGAACCTGATATGACTATTCCACCAGTCACAATCAATATTGACCTCCCAAGAACCGGCACACCTGCCGTCCCGAGTCTCCTCAATACACAAAACGGAAACATCGTACGCCCCAATGCCATCACCATCGGCGGAGTCACCACTACTTGGGACACCGGTGACATCACTGTCGGGGGCACCACCACTTCCGCCGCTCGGGTCGATGAAAATGGCGATCCTGATCAGTTCTCCGTCGTCGCCGAGTTCGATGTCGCGGCCTCTGGACTCATCAGCGGCCAGAGCTATGACATCATCGTCTCCTTCCCCGGCGGCGGCGGCTCCAGCCGGATCTTCACCGCCACGAATCAATATCTAGTCCCCTAATATAGCGTGGGTTTCTAACGCTGTGTCCCTCAACCAAACGAAGGAGGATGGGCCGCGCGAGTTCCATCTATCAAGGCCCGGATATTCCGCCTTTGGCTATTTCAGAGAATAAGATGAATTCATCATCGATTGTGAAAAAAATCTTATTTTTCTTAATAACCAAAGCCGTAATATAGGTATGACAACTTGAGTGAGTTCGTTGGAACTACCGTATTAGAGCCATGCTTGAAGGCACCGAATTTTCTAAACTTGTGACAGAGTCGCAGCAGCGGCTCTACGCCTACATCTATTCTTTGATTGGGCACACGGCATCTTCTTGGGATATCCTCCAAGAAACCAATCTTGTCCTCTGGGCGAAACGGGAAAATTTTAAGGAAGGCACTAACTTTAAGGCTTGGTCTCACACCATCGCTCGCTTTCAAGTCCTCGCCTTTCTGCGTGATAAAACGCGCGAGCCCCTTAGTATTCTCACTCCCGATATTTTCGAGAAATTCGAAGCCGAAGAAGACCTCACTCTCGAGGATCATGAAGATCGTCTCAAGGCTCTGAACAACTGCCTTAAGTCCCTGACTCCCACTGCTTCTAATATCGTGCGCTGGCACTACGAAGAAAAGGAGTCACTTCAGACGATCGCTAACCACCTTTCTATGACCGCTAATGCCGTGAAGCAGGCCTTATTCAGAGCGCGCCGGAGCTTGCAGAATTGCATTGAACTTTCAATCAGCACAAGATGAAGCCTCCTCAAAACTCCCATTTCGTGTCCAAGGAGGAAAAAACCTTCTGGATCGAGTCCATCATGAACGACTTCGAGGAAGGTTCTGCTGAGGCTGAAGATATCATCAATCTCCGCGCCCTTCTTCTGAAAGATTCCGAAGCGCGGCAGATTTACTTGGAGTCAAACCGGCTCACCAACCTTCTCGAATCAGCTTCCTCGATCACCGCGAAGCCTAAAAAAGGAGCCTCGCTTTTGGTCAAGCGTTGGGCTGCAGGTCTAGGGGTCGCTGCCGCGATTGCTCTAGGAATCGGTGTTTGGTCAATGAGTCAGCCTCTTGGCGATTCACCTGTCTCTTTTGATCAAGCCACATGGCTTGCGAGCCTCTCTTCTTCCAATGATCCCATCTGGGAAGGTCAAGGTGACCTTGCTGGTAAGTTCTACTCAGGAAAACTCAAGCTCATCTCTGGAGTGGCTGAACTTGAGTTCCAGAATGGTGCTCAGTTTATTATCGAAGGCCCATGCGCTCTGGGGATTATTAATGCCAGCAAGATCGAGCTCGAATACGGTAAAATCTGGGGGCATTGCCCACCAACCGCGCATGGTTTCGAGGTCCTTGCCCCCGGTGGGAATCGCATTGTTGATCTTGGGACCGAGTTTGGAGTTGGAGTGGCGTCTTCAGGAGAAGTTGAGGTCCACGTCTTTGATGGAGAGGTTGAATTTTTCTCAAAGGACCTGCAGAAGCAGGCGCTCGATGCCGGTTCTGCGCTCAAAATCGCACCCGGTGGAAAACCATATACTCTCAACGCTAGTGAGGAAGGTTTTACCAATACCTTTAAGCTTCAGTCGGATCTCTACCAAATGCATCGCAGTTCAGTGCTTGAACGTGAGGATCTGGTTCTCTATTACGATTTTTCAGGGCTCTCGATGAGCCCGCTCAACCTTAAAGATTCGGGCCCAAGAAAGATTGATGCAGCGGTTGTCGGAGCTCTTCCTGTCAAAGGGCGAATGGCTGACAAAGAGGCCCTTCTTTTTGAAAAGGAAACCGATGGAGTGGCCCTTGATTTGGAAAGTTTGGACCTTGGGAATGAGTTTACGCTCGCGATGTGGGTCAAGCCCACCGATTTAGCGCGCTCACACATGGCTCTCTTAAATTCGAATGGCTTTAACCCCGGAAACATTCACTTCCAAATTCACGATGATGGAAGACTGGTGAGTGCTATTGCGGGAATGGGGCGTTGCGCTTCTCCGCGAGACAGCATTAAGACCAATACGTGGCAGCTTGTTGCGATGAGTTGGAATTTTGAAACTTCAGAAAGCCGACTTTTTCTCAATGGAGTTCCCCTTGATGCGAGGAAAACTGACTTCCGCGCAAATAGCACGAAGAAGCCTTTCAACTTTGGCAGATGTCAAATCGGCTCATGGGCCGAGCCTTCCTATGGGCATCGCCGGAGCTTCGAAGGACGCATCGATGAAGTGATGCTTTTTTCCAGTGAGCTCAGCGAAAGCGAAATGGCTGAACTCTACGAGAGAAGCCGCCCCTGATAGAGGTATCAACAAAACCCAAAAGGGGGGGCGACCACACTCAAAATGAGTGAACTCTCCGAGCGAAGCCGAAGCTAAGGATGAACAAACAAACTCCTTAGAACGACTCCGCTCAGAAATAATACTGAGTTCTACTTCTCCACGCGGAAGAAGACTTTTGCTTCGTTCTCTAGACCGTAATTGGCCATGTTGAACGTACGGGTGGTTTGTGTCCCTGGATCGGCAAGAATGCCATCATCCAACTCACCATCCCAATTGACCATATCGAAGGAGAAGAACACGTTAAAGAGTTCAGATTCTTTCGAATTCCAAGTTAAAGTGACGTCGTCACCGCTACGCACGATGCTGTTAATCACCAATGGCTGAGGCCCGAGATTGAGATACTCTCCCACTGTTTCTCCGGCAGCAAGCCTTTGAATGTGTGGACCAGGAATTGGCCCAGAGAAGATCGCAAATTCATCGAGCTGCCCAGTCATGTTGTTCCCTCCTCCGATTGTGGCACCGATGAAGACGGCTCCGGTGAGGGCGAACTGTTGATCAGCTCCGGCTTGTGGCCATTCATTGGTCATTTCTCCATCGATCCAAAGTTCGACGGTTCCATCGGTGTGTTGCTGGATGACAAAGTGCTGCCAAACATCAGCAACCGTAGGATCAGCAACCGTTCTACGCACGCCCATGAGGTCGACGTAGAAGAGTCCGTTATTCCATGGGGCGTGGGATTGAAGTCCACGTCCATTACTGACGTTAGGAGCGGCGAAAGCAGCGGATGAAACAGTATCGCCAGTGCGCTTCTGCCACCAAGAAATGGCAACGGTGTTGTTCGCCTCAATGGAAAGGAAATGCTCACCTCCTGCAACGGCAGCGTGGGTTCCGGCTGAAGCCGTTGTTCCGAGATCAAGAGACTGGTCACCGGCTTCTCCAGAGAAGCCACCGCCGTCGGCTGAGATGACGGCACCGCCAACGAGTTCGGCGTTGGGGCCATCTTCAACACGGCTCAGGGAGTCACCATTGAAGTCGTAGTAGAGGACGATTTCTGGAACATTCGCTGCCAGACTGTTTGGATCGAGCGGATCGGACCCGAAGGCGATCTCTTCAGCATCTGTGTAAGTGTCAGCATCGGTATCAGCGAGGAGCGGATTTGTTCCGGTCTGAGTGGCATCGACGAATGGAAGGTCAGGGTTTTCGACTCCATCGAGCAAGGTGTCACCGTCGGTGTCTTCCAAGAAGGGATCGGTTCCAGTATCAGTAGCACTAACCCAGATTCCAGTATTTGTTTCCACCCCATCAAGGTAACCGTCATCATCGGTATCATTATCATTCGGGATGGTTCCGAGGGTGAATTCCTCGATGTTGGTGAGCATGTCATTATCCAAATCAAGATCCGCATCGTTCACGGCAGGATTCAGCCCATAGAGATTCTCATAGGTATCAGGCATGCCATCTCCATCTGCATCGGCAAGGACCGAGTCCATGTTACGCGGGTCTGCACCGTTCGCGAGAGCAAGGATTTGCGTGCTATTCAGTGGGTCGGCGTAGAAGGCGAAGTCATCAACCTGGCCGATGATGTTTCGGTTTACGTCATCAACACCGAGGAAAACGGCAAAGTGATTGTTCTCAACGGGGGCATCGAGATTCTCCCCACTGATAGCGAGGCTTCCGTTGACCCAGACTTCCTTGGCATCGCCGTTCTTCACCAAAGTGATGTGGTTCCACTGTTGCCAATCAACGGCAGAGACGGGAGGGCCGGAAATACGGTTGGCGGTGCCGCCACCGTGATCGAAGTAGATGTTTCCATCAGTAAAGGGAAGGTGGGCCATAATCGCGCGATCCACCCCGTAGCGGCTCGCGCCCACACTGGAGGTTGCGCCAGTCGGCTGGTCAGTATCGAGCTTTTGCCAGAAGGAGATCGAGAACTGGTCGTTGATCGAGGCGAGGTTGAAGAACTCACCGAGTTCGACGTTCACTCCGGTTCCTGCACCTGCAGTGTCTCCCAAATCGATGGCAAGGTCACCAGCAATGCCGGTGTGACCTTCTCCACTGGCGGTGAAAGTTGTTCCCTCGTTGAGTGAGCCAACGTAGCCATTGATTAAGTCAACAGTCTGGGTGGCATCTGTGCCATTATTGAAGTCCCAGTATGCGAGAAGATCCACGGAATCGGGATCGAGCGTCGGCACCGAGGTGTCGAGATTCGGATCGGTCAGGGAGATCAGAATTTCCGTAGGATCATTGATGCCATCTGAATCAGAATCGGCGAGATTTGGGTCCGTTGAGTGGATATTCACTTCATCAGCATCCGAAAGGCCGTCGATATCAGAATCAGCGAGGAGCGGGTTGGTGAGGTGAATGTTGATCTCCGCATTATCATCAAGAGTGTCCTCATCCGTGTCCGTCAAAAGAGGATTGGTGCCGTACGTATTGACTTCTTCACCATCGAGCAAAAGGTCGTCATCCGAATCATTGTCATTGATGGCGGTGCCCAGCAGGAACTCTTGGAGATTGGTCAAACCATCGTCATCCGGATCGAGAGCGGCATCGCTGGGATCACTGCGATCCAAGCCGTTGGCATCCTCAAATGCGTTGGAAATTCCGTCACCATCCTGATCCGGGGGAAGCAAGCGAAGCTGGATGGCGTTGACGTGGGCACGGGAATCGCCGAGCCCCAAGTTTGCAATTGTTCCGGAATTGGTTCCGAAAACATTGAAGCTTTGTGTAGCGGCATCTGCGATGAACGTGCCGATGAAGTATTGGCCAGTCGCTCCACCAGTTCCGGCAGGACCATCACCATTAGCGTTAGCTTGATTGTTCAAAATGCCGAATACCGCGGCAGTAGCCCCACCAAGACCATCTCCATATCCCACCATAAAGTTGTCGCTTCTGTTCCCACGAGCGTCATTGGCGAGGATTTGAACTTGATACTCATCGCCCACAGTCAAACCAGACATCGTGACGCTCTCCAGCCTCCAAAAGGCACTCTGGATCAGATCGCCAACACCAGCGGTGCCGCCCGCAAACTCACCCTGCCCGAATGCACCCGCGTTATCGTTGTGGTTCGTAAACGAGAAATTCGCAGACGACAGATTCTGCCCATCTGTTGCGGTGCCAGCCACACCGGTGAACAGAATTCCGTTCACGGTAGCGTCTATGCCGCCACCGTTGACGGCGTCGATAAAGACGCCACTGGTGCTCACAAACGATGCATCATTTGCATCACCTGAGAACATATTCATTGGTGTTTCCCAAGTGATCTGAGCCGCCGGTAATAGCGAACTCAGGCCAATCATTAGGCCGACGGAGTGTTTGATTTTAATGTGTTTCATCTTTTCGAGAAGTGGAGGTGGTAGGTGCTTCTCATGAAGGGGCACGAGAAGTCGCTTGAGGCCCTAAATAATGAGGACATTTAAATACACCATGAATAGCTCTGAGGTTACGTAATTACCCAATAACTCAAAAAAATTGCCGGTAATGAGGCAAATCGGGAAAAATAAATAAATTCGTAACCGCTGGAGCAGGCGGGGTATTGGTAAAAAGTCGATTTTTCTCTCTTAAGAAAAAGGGCTTTTTTGAACCTAACCAATTAAAATATAACACTACAATCAATGAAACTAACAAGTTTTGCGATAGTCGCGTCCCTTGCTGTAGCTGTCGGGAGTTTACCTGCAGCTACCATCGCTTGGAACTTCACTGAAATTGTGAATACAGGCGGAGCTCAGGATAACATGGGTACTGGATTCTTAGCATCAGATGGAACTCTCGTCGTTGCTGAAAATTCCGGTGGAGCCGCTATTACCTTTGATGGGATTGCCTTTGCTGCAGGAAGCTTCTCTTTGGGTGGCACCAGTCCGAACGCTTTCCATTCATCCGATCCAATTTTGGATTCTGCAACATACGGGACTAATGGCACCACCTCTCCATCTGCTGATGGCACCGACATTTCCCTTGGAGATGATAGCGGTGCTGGTGCTGGCACCCTCACCGACATTCCTGTGACTCTCACTGTAGGTCAAACTTATCGTCTCCAGCTTGTGCTCGCAGACGGACGCGGCAACCAGGCAGGCCGTTCGGTCGAAATCGACGGTAATGCGACTGACCATGCTTTGGGAGTCTCTGGTTCGACATGGGGAAATAGCCTTCTTGCAACTGGAACCTTCGTTGCGGATGACACCTTCCAATTATTGAATATTAACCTGATCAACAATGGAAGTCCTCGTGGTGATGGTCAAATCAATGCATTTGCGCTTCATAACACCACTCCTGCGGTCCCCGAGCCTTCTTCAGCACTTCTCGCTCTTGTAGGACTCGCCTTCGGCCTTCGTCGTCGTCGCTAGACTTCTTTGAGTTCAAGAATCTTCAAAACCACAGGCTGGTCTCCGGCCTGTGTTTTTTTATGCATTTTGACCGAATGATTCTGTTACCGTTTATGGTCGAGTGGTATTGATTCATCAGTTGAGGTGATCCTCTTCCTGCATGACCTTTCCATCAACACCATGGCGCGTTTTCTTCTTCAAAATCTCCTCCCTCCATTCGCACTTTCGTTGGGCATTCTGAATGCAGCGGTTGAAGTGACTTTCACGACGGATGCGAGTGCCACCGCTTCGGTCTCGGATGATCTTCTGGAAACCTCACTGACCTCAACCACTTGGCCGAGCGACGCCAATATTAATAATGGGACTACAGGCGCGTTCAATGAAAACTCCGCCACCAACCCTGCCAAGTCTGCCACACAGGGTGCTTACGATTTCAACTTGGACCTCACCGCAAGCCCTTCCGGTTATGATATTCTTGAGATTAAGGCTTATTCAGGATGGGCGGATGCCCGTGCAGGTCAGGCCTACACCATTTTCTTCAGCGAGGTCGGGAGTGCGACTTTTACGCAAATCACTCCTTCGCAGGTCAGCGTCGCGGCCGATGGGGAATCTCTCGTGACTCAGGTCCGCGATGATGGGGGTTCTCTCTTGGGTTCTGGAGTTGATGTCATCCGTTTCGTTGTTGGCGTGAATGGTTCTACGAATGTGTGGCGCGAGATCGATGTCATTGGGGCGGAAAGTGGAGCGGGTATTGAGAGCTTCTCCGCCAGCCCCTCCGTCATTGCCCCTGGTGATCCGGTCACCCTGAGTTGGGATGTTGGGAGTTTAGTGACTAACCTGAGGATTGATCAAGGGGTGGGTGATGTCACCGCCCTCACCAATGGTGCCGGAGCTGGGTCCATCGTTCTGGATCCTGGGCCGAGCTCGCTCACGAACTTCACTCTCACCGCCACTCTTCCCAGCGGCCCGGTGACCGCGATGCTGGTGGTGGACACCACCGTTTTTCCAGCGATTTCTGCCTTTTCCGCTCCGTCGGCATTTCCATCGCCCGGCGCTCCGGTTACCTTAAATTGGGAGGTTTCAAACGTTACTTCCCTGACTCTTAATGGTGAGGATGTCACCGGCCAAACTGAAGCGGTCGTCACGCCAAATGGCCAAGGGATTTACACTCTCATCGCGACCAATGACAATGGTACGACTGTTGAAGAAAAGGTCATCTATGCCCTCAATGCGGGCGAGTTTCTGATCTCGGAATTCGAGGCGAGCAACGGGGGATCCATTCTCGATGAAGACGGTGAGTCTTCCGATTGGATCGAAATTTCAAACCCAAGCGGAGCTGCCGGCAATTTGAGTGGATATTATCTCACCGATGATCCAAGCGATCTCACGAAATGGCAGTTTCCTTCGGCCTCTCTGAATGATGGGGAAATGCTGGTCGTTTTTGCCTCTGGAAAGAATCGCGCCACTTCCGGCTCCGAGCTGCATACCAATTTCAACCTCTCCTCGAATGGCGAATACCTCGCGCTCGTGAAGCCGGATGGCGTCACCATCGCCAGCCAATTCACTCCCGTATTTCCCAATCAACGCCCCGGCGTTTCCTACGGGTTCGACTTTTCAGCCCAAGGTCACCGTTATTTTCTCACCCCAACTCCGGGGGAAGAAAATGGCGAATCGATCCGTGGCTTCGTCGCTGATACCGCATTTTCTGCTGATCGCGGCTTTTATGAATCTCCCGTCAGCGTCGACATCACGAGTGATACAATGGGTGCCACGATCCGATACACGTTGGATGGCTCAGAGCCCGACGTTACCAGCTCGATTTATGGCGGGGTTCCGCTGGTTTTCGATGAGACGACCGTCCTCCGCGCGGCTGCCTTTAAAGAAGGATTCCAACCGACAAACGTCGACACTCAGACTTACATTTTTCCAACCGACGTTCTCACTCAGCCCGCGATGCGTGATGAGATCACGCAGAATGCGACCTACGCGCCCCAGATGCTAGACGCGCTGAGCAATATCCCGACGATCGCCCTCAGCTTCGAGAGTCCGGAAGGAAATAACATCAACCGCACCGAGCTTCCGGTCTCGGTAGAGCTCCTCAATTTTGAAGGCGGTTCCGAACAAATCAACGCTGGGGCCGCACGCTACGGAAACTACGTTACCAATTTTGAAAAGCGCAGTATCCGGCTCCAGTTCCGGGGCGATTATGGATCTAAGCGACTCAATTTCCCTCTCTTTGAAGGTCTCGACTACTCGCGCCCACCGACCGATTCGTTTGACAGCCTAGACATTCGATCCGGTAATCACGACATGGTCCACCGCGGAGCATATCTCGGAAACCGCTTTACCGATGATGCTCTGATGGACATGGGGCAGGTCTCACCACACGGCCGCTTCGTCCACCTCTACTTCAACGGCGAATACCGCGGGATGTATCACCTCCGCGAGCGCTGGAATGCCGAGATGATGGCCAGTTATCTCCCTGGGGAAGCGGAGGAATACGATACCATCAACGCGAACAATGCAGGTCGTCAGTTTCTTACGGGCGCCCTTCAGGATGGAGATCTCACTGAGTGGAATCAACTCCAGAACCTCCTCGGACAAAGCGACCCTTACGAAAAAGTCAAAGACCTTCTCGACGTCGAGAACATGATCGATTTCATGCTCCTCTTTACCTACGGAACCTCCGAAAGCGAGTTCCGCGCAGGAGGCTCAAGCGAGAATGGGGTTGGCTTCAAGTTCATGCTTAAAGATGCCGATGGTTTCCTTCAGGGGACCTCTGGCTTCCTTCCTCCTGGCGGATTCTATCCTGCCGATCACAATGGTCCGCTTAACTCCATGACGCGTCTCCGCGCTGAAGCGCACCCCGATTTTATGACTCTGCTCGCAGACCGCGCGCATCAGCATTTTTTCAATGACGGAGCTCTCACCGCCTCAAAATCCAGTGCACGATTGACTCGCTACATTGAAGAAGCCCGGACTCCTTACCTTGCTGAGCTCGCGCGCTGGGCATCGCATTCAGGAAGAGCGATGCGCACGCCCTCAGCTTGGGAAGCTTACCACGATTACTTTCTGAATACTGAATTCAACGAGTTGCCAGACCAGCGCATCAATCTCCTCAGAGCTGCTGGGATGTATCCTGATATTACCGCCCCGACCTATACGCCCCATGGCGGTGCGCTGGGCCAGAATGGACAGCTCTCAATCAGTGTTCCAAATTCCGTGCCCGCCGTTTATCAAATCTTCGTGCCCGCTGGGCAGGATCCCTCAACGGTTGATCCACGACTGAGCGGGGGAGCGATCAATCCCGAGGCCGTCCTCGCTGATCTCAGTGAGGCAGGCGGACCTCAGACTTTCGTGACGAGCGGTGACACCTGGAAATATCTCGACGATGCCTCCGATCAGGGAACGGCATGGAGAGCCACCGGATACGATGATACAGCTTGGGCTAGCGGTCCTTCGCAGCTTGGTTATGGAGACTCGGATGAAGCCACGCGGGTGAACTTCGTGGACCTTGATCCCAACACTGGAGGCTTCCAAAGAAACGCCACCACTTACTTCCGAAAGTCGGACATCTTTATCGAAGACCCGAGTGCCTTTGCCACCTTTACCCTCAACTACACCTTCGATGACGGGATTGCCATTTACGTCAATGGGGTGGAAGTGGATCGCGAAAATCTCGCCGCGAACGCCACTTTTGATACCTATACTGGTGATCGAAGCACTGACAATGAAACTGGAACGATCTCCATTAGCAGTGCGAACTTTTTCGCGGGGAATAACACCATCGCGGTTGAAATTCATCAAAGCTCTTCAGGAGATTCTGACTTAAGCTTCGATTTAGAACTGATCGGACGCCCTCCCGGAAATGGTAATGATCTTGCTTTAAGCCTTCAGCTTACCGAACCCGGTTGGCTCCTTTCCCGCTCTTACGATCCTACCACCGAAGAATGGAGTGCGCTCAACCAAGCTTACTTTTCGTTAGGCACTGTTCCCGCGGATGCCAGTAATCTTGTGGTTTCAAAAGTCCACTACCACCCGGCGGCTCCGAGCACCGCAGCTGAGCTTGCCATTTCCAATGATCAGGATGACTTCGAGTTTATCGAGCTCATGAATGTCGGAACTTCGCCCGTCTCACTCGCTGGCGTCACCATCACCGGGGGCATCAATTTCTCGTTTGGCGAGTTTAACGAAATCCCGGCTGGCGGGCGGATGATTATTCCTAGAGATCGGGTCGCGTTTGAGGCCCGCTACTCCGGCACCTTCCTCTTCGCAACCGACCTCCTCGGCGGAAATGATTTTGAAAACAAGCTCTCCAACAGTGGCGAGCAGCTCCTTCTCACCGATGCTTCTGGAGCGGTCATTCACGACTTCACTTACAACGACTCCGCCCCTTGGCCCCCCATGGCTGATGGTCTTGGCTTCTCGCTGGTCTTGAAAAATCCCGGCCTCCCGATCCCCGCTCATGATCTTGCTGAAAACTGGGCTGCCAGTGTCACTCTCGGCGGGGCTCCAGGAGGTGACAACTCCTTCGGCTTCAACGGAGACCCACTCGCAGATGCGGATAACGACGGACTCTCCGCGCTCCTCGAATATGCATTGGCATCCAGTGATGCCAATGCTGCCGATGCTCCCATCAGCAGCAGTCTGCAGACATTTACGATTGCTGGAGACGCGGCTGACTACTTCAGCGTGAGCTTCACTAAAAATCTCCACGCTCAAAACGCGCTCACGATCCACCCTCAAATCTCAACGGACTTGATCAACTGGAGTACCGCGCCGGACCTCGTCAAAATCTCGGAAATCAACAATCAAGACGGCACCTCCACCGTGCTCTACCGCTCCGCCATTTCCAGAACTTCAAATCCAGAAAGACGCGAATTCGTTCGCATTCACGTCAGCGGTCTTTAAATCACTCTTCGTCTCCTTAGCATGAAATTTATCCTTCTCGCTCTCACCCTTCTGCCATTCACCGCACAAGCCGCCAAGCCACTCACCGTTTCAAAAGACGATCACATCGTGCTCGTTGGTAACGGCCTGGGCTCCCGCATGATGCAGTATGGCTATTTCGAGTCGTCCCTCTCCCTCCATCATCCCGAAAAAAATCTCGTCATCCGTAACATGTGCGACGAGGGAAACACCCCCGGCTTCCGTCCACACTCGGCGCGCAATTCACCGTGGGCCTTTCCGGGTGCTGAAAAATTCCACCCACCGCTTTCGAAGAAAAAAGACCGTTGGCGCTCCGGTCATACCGGGAACGGCATGATGGATACCCCTGACGAATGGCTCACCCGATTGAAAGCTGATACTATCATCGCTTTCTTCGGCTCCAATGAATCCTTCAACGGGCAGGCCGGTCTGGAGAATTTCAAAGGCGAACTCCGCGCCTTCATCAAGCACACCCGCACTCAAAAATACAACGGTAACTCGGCGCCGCAACTTGCGCTCGTGTCTCCGATTGGATTCGAAGATCCCACCACCGAAGAAGAACTGGCGATTGATGCCAACCTTGCACTCTATTCCACCGCGATGGAGGAAGTCGCGCAGGAGGAGAATGTCACCTTCGTCACTTCCTACGCTCCTTTTCAAAAGTGGTTCAGCCAGCAGGATCAAAAACTCACCCTTGATGGGGCTCTCCTCAATCGCTCAGGCCAAGAATATCTCGCTGAACTCCTCGTGGACCAGCTCTTTGGTGAACGCCCTGCAGAAAAGTTTCACCATGGTGTCCGCCAAGCTGTCCTCGAGAAAAATTGGATGTGGGAAAAATTCTACAAAATTCCAAATGGCGTCCACGTTTACGGAAAACGCCATAAGCCCTACGGCCCCAAGAACTACCCCGCCGAGCTTCAGAAACTCGAAGAGATGACCGCCAATCGGGATCAAGCAATCTGGGCCGCTCTCGCCGGTAAGACCTTCGATCTCGCGGCTGCCGATGCCAAAACTACGCCGCTCCCTAAGGTCGAAACGAACTACAAACCGAGTAAGAAAAACGGATCTACCGAATACCTTTACGACGACAAGGCAGTTGCCAGCTTCACCACCGCGCCGGGCTACAAGGTCGAGCTTTTCGCTTCCGAAAAAGAATTCCCGCATCTCGCCAATCCGGTCCAGCTCTCATTTGATAACCAAGGCCGCCTCTGGATCGCCACTATGCCGAGCTACCCGCACTACAAGCCGGGTGATGCCAAGCCTTCTGACAAGCTCCTCATTCTCGAAGACACCGATAACGATGGTAAAGCCGACAAGGAAACGGTCTTTGCCGAAGGGTTGCACCTTCCTACCGGATTTGAAATCGCGCATAATGGCGTTTACGTCGCCCAAGGAAACCATCTCATCTTCCTCCAAGACACCGATGGCGATGATAAGGCGGACATCCAAGAGATCGTTCTGAGTGGCTTCGATGATCACGACACCCATCACGTTATCAGTGCCTTTTGCGCCGATCCTTCCGGAGCGATTTATATGGGCGAGGGCACCTTCCTTCACTCCCATGTCGAAACCGCTTATGGCCCCGTCCGCTCTTCGAATGGCGGCTTTTTTCGCTACTCGCCTCAGCGCAATCGTATGGAGCGGACCTCTCGGATCTCCATCCCGAATCCATGGGGCACCGCCTTCGATGAATACGGTCAGCCCTTTTTCCTCGAGACCTCAGACCCGAGCCTGCTTTGGATGACGCCTTGTAATGTCAACGTGGACTATGGTCAGTTCACTCCGAAGCCCCCGAGCATTGTCGAAGGCGAGCATCGTATTCGTCCGACTTCTGGGCTTGAGATTGTCTCCAGCCGCCACTTCCCTGAAGAAGTCCAAGGCGATCTCCTTGTCAGTAACACCATCGGCTACCTCGGAATCAAGCAGCATCAGGTGCTCGATTCCGAAGCGGGTTTCCAAGCGAAACACCGCCTCGATCTCATCACCTCGAAAGACGGAAACTACCGTCCTGTTGATCTTGAGTTCGCGCCCGATGGCTCGCTTTTTATTGTCGATTGGCATAACGTTCTCGTCGGCCACATGCAGCACAGCGCGCGCGATCCTCTCCGCGATCACAAGCATGGACGCATTTACCGTATCACCTATCCCGAGCGTCCGCTGGTGAAGCCTGCCCAGATTCACAAGGCACCGCTTGCGACCCTCTTCGAAAATTTGACCCTCCCTGAATCCCGCACGCGCTATCGCACTCGCCGTGAACTCCGCGGTCGCGACGCATCCGAAGTCCTCTCCGCGCTTAAAGCGTGGACCGCTACCCAACGCGATGAACGCGTTCTCCTCGAAGCACTTTGGGTCACTTGGGGCCTCGATCAAGTCGATGCAGACCTTCTCAAGAAACTTCTCGATGCAAAGGATCACCGCGTCCGCGCCGCTGCCATCGAAGTCCTCCGTCACTCCGACCATCAGATTTCAGGTCAAGCCGAGCTCTTGAAAAAAACCGCGACTGACAAGTCCGCGCGCGTGCGCCTTCAAACCGCCGCCGCTGCTTCATGGCTTAATCCAAGTCAGGGTCTCCGAGTTCTCAAAGCCGTCGAGACTCAACCCATCGACTCCTGGATCAAGCCCGTGCTCGCCACTGCGAAATCCCAGCTCGAAGGGAAGGCGATCACCGGAGACGCCGCCGAAGAACTTCATAAGCCCACCAAGCCGCTGAAGGGTGAAGCGCTTTCCCTCTTCAAAAAAGGAGCCGAAGTCTACTCCCGCGAGGGTCACTGTATCACCTGCCATCAATCCGATGGCGAAGGGCTGCCAGCCGCGATGTTCCCGCCGCTTTCAAAAACCAAGTGGGTTGAAGGGAGTCCAGACCGCCTCATTAAACTTACGCTCCACGGCCTGATGGGCCCCATCGAGATCAAAGGGAAAAAATACCCCGGACAGGTCCCCATGACCGCTTTCAAAGGCCTCCCGGATGATGAAGTCGCCGCCGTCCTCACCTACGTGAGAAATACCTTCGGAAATTCCGCCTCCATGATTACTCCCGCGAGGGTTAAAGAAGTTCGAGAAGCGACCAATGGCCAGCAAAGCTTCTACTCACCGGACGAGCTTCTGAAAGCTCATCCGCATCAGTAGTTTTCAGCCGTAACGGGGTGAATTAATTGAGCCTATCACAACGCCCTAAGCACATCGTGAATCCGAATGAATGAAGCCCTGTGTGAGCGACAGTATTCCCTGAGCATTGCAAAGCTGCGATTATTCAAGGATATCAGTCACCTTTGAAGTGACGAACATCTTCGATCTGTTGCGCCAGTTGGGCCATTTTGGAATTCGCTTCAGCGATCTGAACTCTGATCTTAGCAATTCGCTTATCCAGAGTTGCGGCTCGATTGAGGAGGCTCTTAGTGACTTTTTCGCTATAATAGACTCTCCCATTTCTATCTCTAACCTCGACATTTACACGGCCACGGGCTCGGTAGTCATCAGCTTTAGCTGTCAATGACTCGACTTCCGCCTGCGCTTTATTCATACCAGTCTGCATAATAGCCATCCGTTTCTGAAGTTCTAAAATTTTCGCCTGCTTCTTTTTCGAGAGCATTGCTTGAGCGTGCTCACGATCTTTCTCCATGCGCGCTTCCCGAGTTTTTTCGTTTGCCTTTGTGCGCTCTGCGACTTGCGCCCGTGCTGTTTCTTGTTCTTTTTTAACCTCTTCTGCAGCTCTCTTAGGATCGTATCCGAATCGTTTTCGAAGCTTGTAAGGCAGATTGGCGAGGGGGATGCGGGCAAGCCCTCCAGCGTGCAAAATACTCATCCCTTTTTCATTCACCTCACGAATCGTCACATCTTTGTATGTCTTCCCCTTGATGATTTGAAGTTGATCCATCTTCTCACCAACCGCTTTTTCGCGTTCGATTTGAAATTGAGGGGTTTTTGCGGCGGCCTCTGCTGGTTTCTCAGGGGGCGACTTGGGCTCAACTTGTCCAAAGGCAAACGATGATGCCAACAGCGTAAAGAGGAAAGGTGAAATGAGTCTCATTCAATGATATTGCATGCATTATATATGTGATCAAGGAAAAAGGGTCAGCTACTTCTTATCCTTCATCTTCTCCTGATACGCCTTCACCCAATCGGCCACGGGAGCTTTCCCCGGCTCACGGTTCTCCTTTCCTTGGATTTTTTTGAAACCGTCGCCAAGTTCAGCACGTTTGGCATCGGCGAGCTTTTGCATCTTGGTTACAACCTCGGGGAAATCGGCGCTGACGTCGCGCGTTTCGTTTCGATCATTGCTGAGGTCGAAGAGTTCGAGACCAACTTGTTTCCAATGGTATTTCCCACGGAAGCCGTCTTTTCCGGGCTCGGTTTTCTCGTCGCGCCATTTGCGTGGGAAGTGAAGTTTCCATTTTCCCATGCGCATCGCTTCGAGATTTCCACGACCGTAGTAGAAAAAGTAAGCCTCTTGCACCGGCTCTTTTTGTTGCCCACTGATCACGGGCCAAGCATCGACACCATCGATCTCTTTGATCGGAAGTTCCGCACCGATGAGCTTTGTAATCGTTGGAAAAAGATCGATGGTCATAAAAGAAGTGTTCACTTCTGAGCCGGGCTTCAAATTTCCAGGGAATTTCATGACGCAGGGAACGCGGACACCGCCTTCGAAGCTGCTGCCTTTTTGTCCCTTGAGACCGTCGGTTCCGCCTCCGTGGTTTCCGTAGATCATCCACGGGCCGTTATCGCTAGTGAAGATGACGAGGGTATTCTCCTCGACTCCGGTTTTTTTCAAAGCTGCTAGAATCTCGCCGGTGGACCAATCGATCTCTTGGATGACATCGCCATACGGGCCTTGTTCGGAACTCCCTTTCCGCTCATCTGAGACGTAAAGCGGAACGTGCGGTTGGGGATGCGCGAGGTAGAGGAAAAAGGGCTTGTCCTTGTTCTTCTCGATGAAAGAGACTGATCGTTGCGTAATCGTTTTGGTCATCTCGGTCTGATCGACTTCCCGACGAATGATTTCATCGCCCTCGATGACCGGAAGCTTGGGCCATCGATTTTGAAACTCGATCGGTCCGCTCGGCCACATGTCATTCGAATAAGGATATCCGTGATACTCATCGAAGCCCTGATTCACGGGAAGGAAGGGTTTCTGATAACCGAGGTGCCACTTCCCAAAAGCTGCGGTGGCGTAGTTCTGGGACTTGCAGATTTCTGCAAGCGTCGTCTCTTCTGGGTTGAGTCCAATCTGGCTGGCTGGCATGAGCGCTCCGGAGATGCCGAGGCGGTTCGGATAACATCCGGTGAGCAACGCACAGCGCGAGGCCGAGCACACCGCTTGCGCGGAGTAGAATTCGGTAAACTTTACACCATCCTTCGCGATGGAGTCGATATGTGGAGTTTTCCAACCTTGAGCGCCGAAGCAACCGATATCGCCATAACCAAGGTCATCACAAAAAATCAGCACAATGTTGGGCTTGGTAGCAGCGAGGCCGAGCGTAGGGAGAAAGAAAAAGAGCGCAAAAAGATGTTTCATCTGGAAATGACACCATAATCGACGCGTAATCTCAATCATCCATGCGCGCGGCACTCATCGTTGTTACTTTTTTATTGGCCCATTTAGCTTTTGCAGAGGGCGTCGAAGAAACATGGAAAGAAGGTCATTCGCATCAAGGACATGCCTTTAATGACGGGCCCCGCCAGGCTGGCCCTTTGTTAGGAAACACAGGTGAAGTGCATTTCCCAATGACAACAGAGTGGGTTGAGGGACAGGATTATTTTAATCAAGGAGTCGGTCAACTTCATGGGTTTTGGTATTACGAAGCCGAGCGTTCTTTCCGCAATGTCCTCGCCCATGATTCCAAATGCCTCATGGCTTACTGGGGGCTTGCGATGGCAAATTGGGAAAACGAAAAACGCGCGCTGGAGTTCCTCAAAAAAGGTCAAGAAATCAGAAAAGACTCCAGGGCCACGGAGCGCGAGAAGCGATACTTCGATTCCTACGCCCGTTTTTTCAGTGAAAAGCCCAAGGATAAAAAAGAACGGATCAAGAGGCTCATCTCCGATCTCGAGAACATCATCATCGATTTTCCCAATGACCTCGAAGCGAAGGCCTTCTTCGTCTGTCATCAATGGCAGTTCAATCGCGGTGGTCAAAAAAACGGTGGCTTCGTTTCTCTCGATGCCGTCCTCGATCAAATCTTCGCCAAGTCTCCGATGCACCCCGCGCATCACTATCGCATTCATCTTTGGGACTATAAAAAGGCGGCCAAAGCGATCGAATCCGCGGCGCGTCTCGGCTCAACCGCTCCCACCATTGCCCATATGTGGCACATGCCCAGTCACATCTACGATAAGGTCGGTCGTCGTTTCGATGCCGTCTGGCATCAGGAAGCCTCTGCCCGTCTCGATCACTTCCACATGATGAACACCTTCATCCTCCCCGATGAAATTCATAACTACGGTCACAACAATTCTTGGCTCGCGCGAAATCTGAGCCACCTCGGCGATTCCGAGAAAGCGATCTCGGTCGCCCGTGCGCTCGTTGCAAATCCTCGCCATCCAACTCTCAACAATCCCGAAAAAAGTAAGAGTTCTGCTCACTACGGGGTGCAATCTCTCGTTCGCCTCCTCAAGTCTCTCGAGCTGTGGAAAGAGGCTCTCGCCTTTGAAAAGGATGGTCTCATTACCACGAGCGGAAAAAATCTTCGTCTCAATATCGAGATCTTCGAGCTCCTCTCCCGCGCATTTTACGTCACTGGTGATCGCGGTCGACTTCAGGAGCTGGTCTCACCTGTCACCAAAGTTCGCGATGCCAAGGCCAAGCAAAAAACCGAGGCTGAGGAGAAGGCTCGCGAAGCTGCGATCAAGAAACACGGAAAGGGGCGTAAAATTGAAAAAGGCAAAAAAGATCCCGTTGAGGAAGCCGTCGCCAAAGCCGGGAAAAAATTTGATAGTGATTTAAAGAAGCTCAATCGACTCCTTGAAAACACTGCTAGTTTTACGGCCGAGCTCGCTGGAGATTCCAAGAAAGCAAGTGAGCTTACTCCGCAGGCAAATGATCTATGGGAAGCTCGACGTGCGCTCAAGCTCGGGAAGAAACAGGACGCACTCCTCAAGATGGCTCAAAATGCGGTGAAGTCGGACAAGCAAGAAACAGCTCCCCTCGCCAACGCCACATTCCTCCTTGCTGAGCTCGGAAAAGAAGACGAAGCGAAAGTCGCGTTTGAAAAACTTCGTGCCATCTCAGCTCAGATAAACCTCAATGCCCGCCCGTTCTCGCGACTTGCTCCTCTCGCGAAGAAGTTTGGCTTCCCTTCAGACTGGAGACTCGATCACCGGGCATCAGATAACCTCCTGCCACGTCCCGATCTCGCCTCCTTTGGTGAACTTCATTGGACCCCTCCTGTCTCTCCCGGATTTTCTCTCCCTGATCAGCACGGGAAAGAGATTTCCCTCGCCAACTACCGGGGCAAACCGCTGGTCCTCATTTTCTATCTCGGAGCTGGGTGTCTTCACTGCACCGAACAGCTCACTGCAATTGCCGACCGCTATGCAGATTTCCAAAAGGCCAAGCTCCCCGTCCTCGCGATCTCTACCGATGCGGTTTCCGACCTCAAAAAATCACAGGATAATTACTCGAAAGGCACTATCCCATTCCCCATCGTTTCCGATCATGGGAAGTCAATTTTCAAGGCTTACACCGCGCATGATGATTTCGAAAACGAGCCCCTGCACGGCACCTTTATCCTCGATGGCAAAGGCCGCGTCCTTTGGAATGACATCTCCGCAGATCCTTTCATGGACTTGGATTTCTTGATTAAAGAGGCTGTTCGATTGTTAAAATTGCATAAATTGTAAATGGGCCAAAAACAAATATCGACACGAACATTAAGAAAGCGGTATTCGCCCTTCTGCCCGCAGTGATTGCGCCGCTGTCATCAGGTGCCGTGACAATCTCGATCTCAGGTTCAAAGTCTTAATCGACCCGATCACATTTTTTCACCAATCGGTTCTGCCAGTGTCTTTCAGGAATGGGATAAGCCTCTCATTAATCTCTTTGAGAACGCGAAGTGGGATGAACTGAATTCGGTGTTTTAAAAGCCGAGCACTTTCTTGTCATCGAATTAATGGAAGGTAACCCGCTAAGCTTACGTAAGTATTATGCCGGTTTCTCGCCTTATGACTCTGCGCTTTTTATTCACCCTTTTAATCTCTGTGACTCTCGCCTTGGGCGATGATGTAAATGCAGGAGGTGATTCTTATTGGGCTTACCAAAAACCAAAGAAAGGGGTGGTCCCAGAATTTGATGATGAGTTCGTGGCGAATCCTATTGATGCCTTTATCCTAGAAGGCCTCCGTGAAGCTAAAATTACCCCCAATTCTCCCGCTGAATCTCATCAACTCCTCCGTCGTGTCTTTTACGATGTCACTGGTCTGCCTCCACGTCCTGAAGATTTAGAAAAAGGAGAGGGTTGGGATGCGATCGTGGATGAGCTTCTAGCCTCGCCACGCTTCGGCGAAAAGATGGCTTCCCATTGGCTCGATCTCGTCCGTTACGCTGAGACCAATGGCTTCGAGCGTGACAGCGTGAAGGAAGAAATGTGGCTCTACCGTGATTACGTCATTAAAAGTTTTAACGAAAACAAACGCTACGACCGTTTTCTGCTCGAGCAAATCGCCGGAGATCAAATCCCTGACAAGTCACTGGACTCATCGATCGCAACCGGCTTTCTGGCTCTCATGCAGCGCGATGACGAACCTGCTGACAAACCTCAGGCTCATGCCGATCAGGTAAGCGATATCATCGATGTCGCGAGCGAAGCTTTTCTTGGCACCACGCTCGCCTGTGCGAAATGCCACGATCATAAAGGAGACCCCATCACGCAAGCGGACTACTTTTCCTCAATGGCCTTCTTCGATGGCATCGAGCCCTACCACTTCAAGCAACCGACTCACACTTGGATTGATCCTGAAATCGAAAAGCAGCACCGCGCTAAACA
>JBDNAW010000097.1:0-6132 GCA_039768255.1 Akkermansiaceae bacterium
CACAGCGATTATTGCAGGGGCCATCCCCGAACCGTCTTCGTTAATACTCTCGATACTCGGCCTAGTCGCTCTCACTGGGCGAAGACGCTGAAAATTTTCCTCTCCCCGCACTGGGGGCACCGCCCCTCGCGGAAGGGTCATAAAATTAGGTGTTTTTCTCTAACTGCTGGGAGCTTTCGGGTCGGCTGGAAAGTGGAGACGATGAGACGAGAAGCTCGTTTTTCCAGGCTTTTCCTCGGAGCGTTGTTCTCTTCGAGAAGAGCAAAATCATTAAGGTGATTTTTTGGTCTGGTGTGTATTTTTTGCGGTTTTCGAAGCAGTTTTTATTCTCTAGCTCTTTGTCGAGATCATCCTGAGTGGGGCCCCAAATAGCGGGATCAATATCAACGTCCCGCATTGTGGTTCCTGTAATCTAGCCCTTTAAGATGATGGTGACTCCAGTCTTCAAGGCCTCAATGTAAGACGATTCTTCGTCAAACTGCGGATCGAGTAAATAAACGTCCCAGTAGCCTTCGAGCCTGAAGTCTGGATTCTATCGTCATCGCTCGACTTGCATACTTCGTCAACCGCAAGCCCCATACAGGCCTCGCGGTTCTTGATGATTAAAAATTTAAATCGCCTCCCCTTCACTGCGCACCATCGTGCGAAACGCTTCAATTAATTTGAGAGTGACCGCACCAGGTTTTCCATCCCCGATTTCACGCTCATCAAGCTTCACCATCGGGATCACTTCGGCAGCGGTTCCAGTGAGAAAAGATTCATCCGCAGTGTAGAGATCATAACGAGTCAGCGAGGCTTCCTTGATCGGGATTCCAGTCTTCTCACAAAGCTCAAATATTACTTGGCGAGTGATGCCATCCAGCGAGCCATCGTTCACCGGTGGAGTGGTCACGGTGCCATTCTTAATGACAAAGACATTATCCCCTGTGCACTCGGCGACGTAGCCTTGCTCGTTTAGCATGAGACCTTCTTTCGCTCCGGCCTTCATCGCCTCGACCTTCGCCATGACGTTATTGAGGTAATTCAGTGACTTAACCTGTGGGCTGAGGCTTGCAGGTGTCGGGCGGCGAGTTCCACAAGTCACTACCTCGAGACCCTTTTCATAATACTCCTTCGGGTAAAGAGAAATTCCAGAAGCGATGATAAACATCGAGGGAACTTTGCAAAGGTATGGATTCAATCCCAAATCACCCACTCCGCGAGTGATCACCAGACGGATGTAACCTTCGTTTAAGCCATTAGCGCGAATGGTATCGAGGGTGTATTCCATTACCTCGTCGACAGTCCACGGGAGCGTTAAAAGGATCGCTTTAGCAGAAAGAAACAAGCGGTCGATATGCTCTCGCAACCGAAAGACACGACCTTCATAAAAACGAATTCCTTCAAAGATCCCATCACCATAAAGCAGACCGTGATCGAACACTGAAATTTTAGCCTCCGCTTCCTCGACGATCTTTCCGTCTAACCAGATTTTACGACTCATGACTTCTTAGGCAGGATGATCCTGCGCGCGCATCCTGCATTCTCAATTCCTGTATGCAAGGCGAAAGCCGCTTATCACAAAGAGGAAAAACAACTGATATTACTTCCCGCTCGCACGAAGGACTTCGATCACTGATTCAAAACGCGTATTATTCGCATCATCCGCATCACAGAGATTTTCGTGACATTCTAAAATATGATCTTCACGCCCTGGACCATTTTTTGAATCAAGACATTCCAGACCTGAGCGAATTTCATCGAGCCGATCTTTCCAATCTCCCTCTTGCGGCTTGATCTCCATCAAATGGCCTAATCCAAGCTCCTCAAGTGAAGACTGATTTTTCTCACCGGGCTCGATGATTATGGGCATTTCCCCACCCGCTTTTTTAAGCTTCATTGAGACGCCCGCAAGCATCCCCATAAAGGTAGAGTCCATCCCCGTGCACGCTTCCAGATCAAAAAAGATCGCGGTTTTCCCTGCGCTCCGATCGATCTCGTGTTCTACGGCCGACTTGATCCCTGGGCTCATCATGAAGGTGCACTTACCCTCGGGGCGCACCCAAAAGGATGAGTCAAAATGGCGGGCGAGGACCTGACCGTTGGGTTTCAATACAGAACGTAGATGGGGCTGGGGAGAAGGTATCGTATATTTAGCACTAGGTCAACGTCATGACGAGATGTTGCACCGTTACGAAGAGAATTAAATGCAGAGCCGCTAAGCCCAGCAAAGCCGAAGATGGCTCTCCTTTTCTTAGACCGATCAAATTCACCATCGTGAAAATAACGCCCACCCCAAGCGCCGCCAGAACCCATCCTTCAACCCCATGACCTAAGACCAAAATCGCAGGTGCCAGTGTCATTACTACGATCAGCGATCTCACCACCGGCCTCCCAAATCTCACCACAATGGTATTTTTTCCCGCAGCTCGATCTTCTTTCAAATCTCGAAAATTATTAATCGCAATCAGTACCGCCGAGAGGAGCCCGATTTGGAGCCCTAATAAAAAAGCTCCCGTCATCCACTCACCCGTCTGCACAAAAACCGTCCCCCCCACCGCAATCAACCCAAAAAACAAAATCACGAACACCTCTCCCATAGCACGATACGCCAGCGGAAACGGCCCTCCCGTATATCCATAGCTCAAATAAAGCGACGGCAACCCAATCGCGATTATCCACCAACCTCGCTCCAGAAAAAGTAAAACTCCAACCACACTGGCAGCGGCCAACATCAGAAAAGCAGCGGCATAAACGACCTTCGGCGAGAGCTTCCCGGAAGCCGTCATGCGCTGTGGGCCTAGCCGTGCTGCGGTGTCTGTTCCTTTTTCCGAATCGATCACATCATTAAAAAAATTCGTCGCAATCTGAATGAACACCGCTCCGAGCAAGGTGAGAAGCGCCAAACGCAGATCAAAATTCCCCGTCAGGTGATCAGCATAAAGACACCCAGCCCAGACTGGAACCACTGCAGCAGGCAAGGTTTTAGGACGAGATGCTAAAAGCCACGCCTTCATTTTACTAGGGAACCCGAGGAAACTTCGAGAAATCAGGTTTACGCTTCTCCACAAAGGCTTGCTTCCCTTCCTTTGCTTCTTCACTCATATAATAAAGAAGGGTCGCGTTTCCTGCGAGATCGAGGAGGCCCATCTGACCATCACAATCAGCATTTAACGCAGACTTTAGACAACGCAGCGCAAGCGGAGAATGCGCGAGCATTTCACGACACCACTGCACCGTTTCTTTTTCAAGATCAGCAAGAGGCACCACGGTATTCACCAAGCCCATATCCAGCGCTTGTTGAGCATCGTATTGACGACAGAGATACCATATTTCACGAGCTTTTTTCTGCCCCACAATCCGAGCGAGATAACTCGATCCTAAGCCGCCGTCGAAGCTCCCCACCTTTGGCCCAGTCTGACCAAAACGTGCATTGTCAGCAGCAATCGTAAGATCACACACGATGTGTAACACGTGCCCACCACCAATCGCATAACCAGCCACCATCGCCACCACAGGCTTAGGTAAGCCACGAATTTTTTTCTGTAGATCGAGCACATTCAGGCGCGGCACACCATCATCGCCAATGTAACCTGCATGACCACGCACCTTTTGATCACCACCAGAGCAAAAGGCGAGGTCGCCTTCGCCTGTCAAAATGATCACCCCCACTTGGTCATCGTGGTGGGCCATTTCAAAAGCCTCTAAAAGCTCTTTAACTGTCTGAGGTCGAAACGCGTTACGAACTTCAGGTCGGTTAATTGTAATTTTAGCAATTTGCCCATCGTTCGTCTTCTCGTAACGGATATCATCGAAATCTTGCGCGGAATTCCACATGTCCGGATCATCGTGCCAAGTCGAAAAATTCGCAACTTACTAATCCAACTTCTCTTCCATATGCTCACCACAGCGACGGCAGAATTTCGCATCGGGAAGATGCCCATGACATCCGCAGCCTGGGCAGGCATCAGTCGTTTGACTCCCGAATCGAGAGTCGAGAATGCCAGCCGTCACAATTCCTGTCGGGACCGCGATAATCGCGTAACCAGTGAGAACATAAAATGAGGTCAGGATTTTTCCCAGGATCGTTACCGGGACCATATCGCCATATCCAACAGTCGTGATGGAAACAATCGCATAGTAAATACTAGCAGGAATACTCGTAAATGCAGTATTTGGCTGCTCCGACTCGACTAAATACATCAAGGTGCCTGCCAAAACCGCAAATAATAGAACGGTGAAAAAAAATACGGTGATCTTGGCGCGACTCGCAACCAACCCTCGCAGAATCGTCTCTCCACCACGGACATGCCCCAGCATTTTGAGAACACGGAACATTCTCAATAGCCTAAGAATCCGAATCACCAAAAGAGATTGAGCCCCACCCATAAACAATCCTAAATATGTCGGCAAACACGAGAGCAGGTCCACCACTCCATAAAAACTCCTCATATATCTCAAAGGACGGCGCACAAGGAATACTCGCAGAATATATTCGGCTGAAAAAAGAATCGTGAAAAACCATTCTGCGGCACGGAGACCACTTCCCCATTTCATTTCGATATCAGAGACACTCTCCAACATCACCGCTAAAACGCTGAGGCCAATCGCCCAAAGCAAGATGACATCAAAGAGCTTCCCCGAACGTGTTTCGGCCTCAAAGATGATACGCCACAGCTTTTCCTTCAGAGTGTCCTCTTCTTCTGGCTTTTCGTCCACGAGTCATAAATTACCACATTGGCCTTTTTCCAGCGAGTGCAGAACAAGGTCAGTTTTGGAATGATTTTCAACTCTTGGGCTTATGGAGAATTACAATCCGATTCGTATTCGTTCCTTTCTTCTGATTGTCCACACCCCAACATTTCGCCGTCTTAGTAAACTCTTGTGCATTCACCATCACGCAAACTAGCTCAAAACCAGCCGCTTGCGCTACCGGAATCACAAGCTCTTCCATCTTAATTTTCCCCTTACGAATTTCTCCGACCTCGAACGCGACATACCCTCCACTCTTCAGCACTCTCATGAGCTCCAGAAAGACTTGCGCCATTGCTTTCTGCCAATCCTCGATCTGTCGGAACTGCCAAATCGAAACTTCCTTCGAATCAATCCCATTAAACCAGCAACGTAACCAATTATGAGTCTGGTAATCGATGACATCTAAAAATGGTGGAGAGGTCACCACTAGCTGGACTGTTTCAGGACCAATTTCAGTAAGATCATCAGCCGACCCAGTAAAGAACCGAGCTTCTTTACCAGATCGATTAAGATTTTTTAACTCCGTTTCAGAGAGTTTCCCGAGCAGGGCTTTTGACTTTTTAAGGAGTATCTTTTTTACCTCTCTCATCGGTGGAACTTGCTTCCTTTGCTCATTAATTCTGCGCTGAGACTTCACCGAAACTGCCTGATTCGGCGGCATGGAGAAAACAGAAAAGAACCCTGCCGAATGCCCAGTCAGCCGTGAGGTAGCCACCATCTGCACCCACTCCACAATCGGATCATCATCTGAACTCTGAAAAATTTGACGCAGAGCCATCAGCTCCCGAAGCGTTTGCTCATGATAAAAGACAAGAAGGTCCTCTTTAATTTCACCTTCATAATTCAGCTCAAGATTTTCAAGATATTCTGAGACTTCATCTAAACTCGGGCAGCGAAAACGCGGCTGAATAAGTATCTTAGATAAAGGATTCACATCGCAACCAAAAGGAACCCGCTTCAGTAAAGCTGCCTCTACCAATGTCGTGCCACGCCCCATAAAAGGGTCAAAAACCACATCTCCCTCGACACTCAGCCTCTCTATAAAAAACCGAGCCAACTGCGGCTTGAAACATGCAAGATAAGAAATCTCATGAATAGGAGAAGCTGCTCGCTGCTTAGAAGTCCAAAATTCATTCGTGATGACTGTAGCCTCAGTGTCTCCGTAGCGAATATTCTCAACCGCCGAAGCCGCTTCAAACTCATCAAAGGCTTTTAGCTCTCGGAGTAACTGTGCTGTTTCCCGGCTCCCAGATAAGCTCATATTTCTAAAAACCCTTTTTAGCCAAACCCGTATGATCGTACCAGCTCAAAATGCCTTGATTGATTTGAGCATTGATCTGAGCAAAAAAAAGAGCCCGGCTTTATCCTGATGGGATAAAACCGGGCTTATAACTGGCG
>JBDNAW010000098.1:0-27212 GCA_039768255.1 Akkermansiaceae bacterium
AAACGGTTAATTGCAACACGGCAAGCTTCGATCTGACGATTGGTCATCCATCCGCGGCCAAGGCACTGGAGACCGAAGTCACCAAAGCTCACGTTAGTTCCACGTCCGGCATTACCACTCCGGCTCCCACGATGGGTCTTCCGGAACTTGGTTCGTTTGGGCATTAAAGGCATATCTTTATCCTCCTAAAAGTTGGTCGTTAAAAGTTAGGGTGCGAGTTAGGATGCAGGTGCTGCGTCGTTCTTCTCGGCAGGTTTGTCAGAGTTGTTGTTATCACGGTTGTCGCGGCGATCTCCACCACGGCCACCACCACCTCCGCGGCGATCTCCACCGGGACCACCAGGTCCACGGCGTGGGCGACGCTCACGATCACCGCCAGGGCGGCCACCTTTGTCAGCATCAGCATCTTTGTTGATCCAGCACTTAACGCCAATGATACCGTAAACGGTCTTAGCTTCGGCGAATCCGTAGTCGATTGGAACACGGAGAGTCTGAAGAGGCACTTTGCCCTCGCGATACCACTCAGCACGTGCAATATCAGCACCTCCAAGACGGCCACCGCAGCGGACACGAATTCCATTAGCCCCGAAGTCCATCGCCGTTTGGATGGCACGCTTCATGGCGCGACGGAAAGCAATACGACGCTCAAGCTGAACAGCAATGTTTTCACAAACGTGCTGAGCATCGAGCTCAGGCTTGCGGATTTCCACAATGTCGATCTTCACTTGCGAACCACCGCAAATCTTGCCGATCTCACGAGTAATGTTCTCGATCTCAGAACCCTTACGTCCGATGACGAGGCCAGGGCGTGAGGTGTGAAGAGTAACGCGAACGCTGTTCCAAGCACGCTCGATAACGACTTTGGAGAGAGCGATTCCCTGAAGACGCTTCGCCATGTATTCGCGAATTTTAAGGTCTTCATGAAGTTTGTTGGTGTAGTCCTTGCCTTCGGCATACCACTTGGAGCGCCAGTCTTTGTTGACGGCGAGGCGGAAACCGATCGGATTTACTTTCTGTCCCATGATTTTTTAAATGATAAAATTGTGTAATTACTCAGCGGCTGCTTCCTCGTTGCTTTCCTCAGCTGAAGCTTCTTCAACAACGGGTGCTTCCTCTTTAACCGCAGCAGCTTTCTTTCCTGAAAAAAGAGACTTAGCGGTGTGACGCTTCTTATCCTTACGAGAAATGCGTGCACTACGCTCCTCTTCCGGATCGAATTCGTCAGTCAAAGTGATGAAAATGTGGCTGGTGCGCTTACGGATGGCACCTGCAGAACCACGAGCACGAGGCTTGAAGCGCTTCAAGGTAGGACCATCACCGACGGTAGCTTCCTTAATGATGAGCTCATCCGCGGAGAGTTCGTGATTATTTTCAGCATTGGCAATGGCACTCTTGAGAGTCTTACTAATAAGGTAAGCAGACTTCTTAGGTGTGTATGTCAGTGCGTCGAGGGCATCAGAGACAGCGAGTCCCTGGATTTCACGAGCGACGTCGCGGGCTTTTTTCGGAGAGATCCGTGCGTATTTAGTTGTTGAACGAACTTGCATCAGTTTGTCGGTTCAGAGTTGTCGAGAATGATTGAAACGGAGTCTTTTGGGAGCACCGGGTTTTCTGGATTATTCAGAGATTGAAGGAGGAGGCCACTTACGTTAGCCCGAGCGACGGCAACAGTAGCGTTACCAAGATGGGTGCCGGAGCGATGGATACGGAATTGCATCCCCGGACGGACGTCGGCCTGTTCACCAGCATTGATGATGAGAAGTCCTGATTCGGAATCCACACTCACGACGCGGGCCTGGGAGATATTCCCCTGCTCCACTTGCCGCTTGGGCATTTTCCGATGGCCGAGATCGACCTGAAGTTGGCGCATCTTACCCTCGACCTCTGCGCGAGCCTCGGGGTCCGAGGAAACGACAGTGCGAAGGTAGTTTTGCAATGAGATGAGAAGATCAGTCGTGGAGCCTTCCAGAGCGGTAAGACTCTCACGGGCGATCTGGTAATCAGAAACAGCAGCGAGATGCTTTTCATCTCCCCCTTCGAAAAATTCTTTTCCGAAGAGAGCGAGATGCTGATTAATTTTCTTGAGGGATTTGTCTTTGGCCTGCTCACGCTCAAGAGAGTCAGCTAGGCTTTTATTGACTCGCAACAACTTACGTTGAAGCTCTCCGTTCTCTTGCTTAAGCCTTACAATGTGCTCCTCCTGAGTCTCTTGCGCAGCCGCAGACAGACCGAGGAGACAAGCTCCGGTCAGGGTCAGCAATGGTGCGTTAAAGAGTTTCATCAGAAGTTAGAAAGCGATTGGTTCAGATCAGCGAAAGATACAAGAAAATTACTTCTTACCGATACCACCGTGCGCCTTGAAGATGCGGGTGGGAGAGAATTCGCCAAGCTTGTGGCCGACCATGTTCTCAGAAACATAAACGGGGACGAAGGTCTTGCCGTTGTGAACTGCGAAGTTGTGGCCGACGAAGTCGGGCGTGATCATGGAGCGACGGCTCCAGGTCTTGATGGGCTTTTTGTTGCCGGACTCGACCGCAGCATCGATCTTAGCGAGAAGCTTCTGATCGACATATGGGCCTTTTTTCAATGAACGTGCCATGGTATTAGTGACGAGTTAAATAGGTTACTTACGCTTATTCTTACGGCGGTCCTCGATGATGAAGGAATCGGTAGGATTGTGCTTCTTACGAGTCTTCTGACCTTTGGTGTGACCCCAAGGTGACTTAAGGTGCTGACGACCACCACCGGACTTGGACTTACCCTCACCACCACCGTTCGGGTGATCAACAGGGTTCATGCACATTCCGCGGACAGTCGGGCGAATACCCTTCCAGCGTGAGCGTCCAGCCTTGCCAGAAACCTCGTTCATATGATCGCGGTTACCGACAGTTCCGATGGTTGCGTAGCAGTTTTCGTGGAATTTGCGCAGCTCACCGGATGGCATCTTGATGTAAGCATAGCCTGCATCACGGGATTGAAGAATGGCCTGCTGACCTGCAGCACGGGCAACTTTACCACCGCTCCCAGGACGAAGCTCGATGTTGTGAATAGCGGTGCCGAGAGGAACACTCTTGAGAGGCATGGCGTTGCCAGGCTTAGGCTCGACGTTTTCACCAGCGGCGACCTTGCTTCCGACGGAAAGTCCAGCGGGAGCGAGAATGTAACTCTTTACACCGTCCTCGTATTGAACGAGAGCAATACGGCAAGTGCGGTTCGGGTCATACTCAATAGTGAGAACCTCGGCGGCGATATCGAGTTTACGACGTTTAAAGTCGACCAGACGATACTTACGCTTGTGTCCCCCACCAATGTGGCGACAGGTGATGCGGCCCTGGTTATTACGTCCACCACTCTTCTTGAGAGGTGTGGTGAGGCTTTTTTCAGGCTTGTTTGTGGTAATCTCCTCGTAAGTAGGCCACATTTTGTAGCGATTCGAGGGAGTTACGGGCTTAAAACTTTTCAGTGGCATTGGATGTATCCTTTCTGACTGATGTTTCTCAGATGAAATTTAAAGATTAGATGAGGTCGAGGGAATCACCGTCCTTCAGTTGGACGAAGGCCTTTTTCCAGCGAGCGGTGCGACCGGCATCAGCGCGGCGGCGACGTTTTGCTTTCCCATCATAGTTTGCGGTGCGAACGGACTCAACCTTGACGCCGAACAGCTTTTCGACTGCATGACGAATCTCGATCTTGTTAGCTCGACGATCCACCTTGAAGGTATAAACGTTGTCCTCCTGAAGAAGGGCGGCCTTCTCAGACATGCGGACAGTGTCAATGACTTGGTAAATATCTCTCATAGCGAGTAAAGTGGTGGATAATTAAGCGGTGCGCTTGGCGAGGGTTTCGAGAGCATCATCAACGAGGACAATTGCGCCTGCGTAGAGGATTTGCTCAATGTTAACAGAATCGGCGGTCTCGAGCTGGGCGCTTTTGACGTTACGAGCTGCGAGGTAAGTCTTCTCTGAGAAGCTTCCGGCAATGACGAGAACCTTAGCACTGTCAGTGAGGCCAGCGAGGGTGCTCACGAAGTCCTTGGTCTTACCGCTCTCAACTGCGAATGCAGCAGTGGAAACGATTGCGCCATCATTGATCTTGTCACCGAGAACGCGGCGAAGAGCGAGTGAACGGACCTTCTTAGTAACTGTCTTAGCGTAGCTACGTGGACGAGGACCGAAGGCAACACCACCACCAACGAAGATTGGGGCACCACGATCACCGTGACGTGCGTTACCGGTTCCCTTCTGACGATACATTTTCTTACCAGTTCCGCGGACTTCGCCACGGGTCTTGGTGTTCGCTGTTCCAGAGCGGCGGTTCGCCTGGTATGCGACGACGAGGTCGTGCACGGCTTGGCTCCCCTTGGACTCATCAGAGATGACCTGGATGTTCGCCTTCTCGGCGTCTTTGAGTGTGAATGCAGACATTGTATTTCTACCTTTCTAAAACTTGGGATTAACGACCGGATTTTTTGATCGCAGGACGGACGGTGACGTATGCACCTTTGTGACCTGGAACTGCTCCGGAGATGAGGATTACGTTGTCTTCAGCGCGAACCTGAACAACTTTGAGATTCTGAACAGTGCGGTTGTAGACACCGTGACGTCCTGGCATTTTTTGCTGTTTCCAGACACGAGCTGGAGTAGAGCCGGCACCAATCGCACCAGTTCGACGGTGCATCATATGGCCGTGACCGTCTGGCTGACCGCCGAAGTTGTAACGCTTTACAACACCTTGGAAACCTTTACCCTTGGTGACGCCGAGGACGTCGACCCACTGGCCAGCTTCAAAGATTTCAGCACCTGGGTGACCGTCTTCTTTGGAAGGAAGTTGGTCATCAGAGTCAAAGCGAAACTCTTTGACGAGCTTCTTGGGAGCAGTAGCACCCTGCTTGGCTTGGTGAGTGCGCTCAGGAAGATTGAGGCGGCTCTCTTTCTGGTCGTCATAGGCGACCTGAACAGCAGAGTAACCATCTGTCTCAGAGGTTTTCACCTGAAGGAGTTCGTTTCCGTTCACGTCGATGACAGTGACGGGGATCATGCAGCCTGCCTCTTCGTCAAAGACGCGAGTCATGCCTACTTTTTTACCGAGGATTCCGAGGGACATTGTAGTGGTATCGGTTGAAAATTAAATGTGGATTTGAATATCAACACCTGCTGGGAGGTTGAGCTTCTTCAGCTCGTCCACGGTGCGGGCGGTGGGGTCAAGGATGTCAAGAAGACGCTTGTGAGTGCGAACTTCGAACTGCTCAGCAGCTTTCTTGTTCTGGTTCACGGATGCGTTGACGGAGAACTTTTCGATCCGGGTAGGAAGAGGCACGGGACCGGCGACTTTAGCACCAGTGCGCTTGGCAGTCTCGACGATTTCAACAGTGGAGCGATCAATGGCTCGATGGTCAAATGCGCGAAGGCGGATACGGATTTTCTGATTCATGGTCTGAAAGAGGACTAAGGTTTGTGAGAGAGTGTGTTATTTTTTTTAGAAGCCGCCGCGCTCTGCAACGAGCTTATCGACAACATTACGTGGAACTTCCTCGAAGCGACTCGGCTCCATGGAGTAGGAGGCGCGACCGGAAGAAAGAGTGCGAACGTCGGTAGAATAACCGAACATTTCTGAAAGTGGAACGGTGGCAGAGACATTGGCAATCGGCCCTTTTGTGACGATCTCATTGATCTGGCCACGGCGACGATTGAGGTCCCCCATGATGTCACCCTGGAAGTCTTCCGGAGTGGCAACCTCGACATCCATAATAGGCTCGAGAAGAATTGGTGATGCCTTTTCAAAAGCATCCTTCATCGCGAAAATGGTCGCGACTTTGAAAGAGTTATCACTCGAGTCAACCTCGTGATAAGAGCCGTCTTTGACGTTAACGTGAACGTCAACGACTGGGAAACCGGCAACAAGACCGTTCATCATGGACTCACGAACTCCGTCCATGACAGCCTGAATATAGTCTTTAGGAATAGCGCCAGCAGTGATCGTATTTTCGGTCGTCAACCCTTCACCCTGTTGATTTGGTGTGAGCTCAAGGATGACGTGCCCATACATTGCTTTACCACCAGTGGCGGCATCGCGGATGAACTTGCCTTCCCCACCAGCTGAGGCTGTGATCGTCTCGCGGTAGGCAATTTGCGGTTTACCAACATTGGCCTGAACACCGAACTCGCGCTTAAGGCGATCAATGATGACTTCAAGGTGAAGCTCGCCCATGCCCGCAATGATAGTTTGGCCAGTCTCCTCGTCCATGCGGACAACGAAGGTAGGATCCTCGTCGGAAAGACGATCAAGACCCATGACCATTTTGTCAGAGTCCGCCTGAGTCTTAGGCTCAACAGCCATGGAAATGACAGGCTCTGGGAAATTTGGTGGCTCAAGAAGAATGCCGGACTGCTGATGCGAAAGAGTATCACCAGTTTGAACATTCTTGAGACCGACGAGGGCCGCGATATCACCAGCGAAGCAGGTGTCGATCTCTTCGTGCTTATCGGCCTGCACTTGAATCAAACGACCCACGCGTTCTTTTTGACCGGTGCGTGGGTTGTAAATCATGTCTCCCTTTGAGACGGTTCCGCTGTAGACGCGGAAGAAAACGAGTTTACCGAAGTATTTGTCACCCCAGAGCTTAAAGGCAAGAGCGCAGAACTTTTCAGAATCGGAGGTTTTTACCTTAACGGAATTCTCTTCGTTTTTGGGATCCTGACCAGTGGCGGCTGGGATTTCGAGAGGACTCGGGAGATAATCAACAACGGCATCGAGAAGATACTGAACACCTTTGTTTTTAAAAGCGGAACCACCAGCGATTGGAACAAGCTGGTTAGAAATGGTGGCACGACGAAGACCAGTCTTGAGGTCTGCGATGGTGATCTCCTCTTCCATGAGGAATTTTTCACCAACTTCTTCATCAACATCAGCTACTGCTTCGAGAAGCTCTGCGTAGGCCTCTTCGGCAACGAGCATCTGATCATCGTTGAGATCGGCGAGCTGGTAAGTTGAACCGAGGATATCGTCGTCGGTATAAAGAACCGCCTTCTTATTAAGGACATCAATCTGCCCCTGAAGAGTGTCTTCAGAGCCGATTGGGATCAGGATGCGAACTGGGCGCGCGCCGAGCTTTTCCTGAACTTCTTTAACAACGTTGTTAAAATCAGCACCCACGCGGTCCATCTTATTGACGAAGACAATGCGTGGGACATTATATTTACTCGCCTGGCGCCAGACGGTCTCAGTCTGAGGCTGAACACCAGCGACACCGCAGAAAACAACAATCGCCCCGTCTAATACACGGAGCGAACGCTCAACCTCTGCGGTAAAATCGACGTGTCCCGGAGTATCGATGATATTGATACGCTGGGAGTCACCAGTAAAAAGCTTGGAAACACCGTCCTCAGGGACTTGGCGCCAATCACAGGTGACCGCAGCGGAGGTTATGGTAATCCCTCGCTCGCGTTCCTGCTCCATATGATCAGTGGTGGTAGCACCATCGTGCACCTCACCGATCCGGTGAATCATCCCCGTGTAGAAGAGGATGCGCTCAGTCAACGTGGTCTTACCGGCATCGATATGTGCCGCAATCCCAATGTTCCGTGTCCGCTGAAGCGGAACGGGACGAGCTGGGATGGATGCGACTTTCGACATGGGAAGATTGCGTTAAATATTGAGCAAAGCAGTAAGCTTAGAAACGGAAGTGGGCGAAGGCACGGTTTGCCTGAGCCATCTTGTGGACATCGTCACGCTTGCGGACAGATGCTCCAGTATTGTTTGCAGCGTCCTTGATCTCGTTCGCGAGAGCGACGTGCATTGGAGTGCCCTTCTTGGCGCGTGCGAAATTGATGATCCAGCGCATTCCGAGAGACTCAGAACGACCAGCATCCACCTCGAGAGGCACCTGATAAGTCGCACCGCCAACGCGGCGCGACTTCACCTCAACGCGAGGCTTGGCGTTCTCGATTGCACGAGTGAGGATTTCGAGAGGATCGATGGTATCGGTTCCTTCGTTAGCGCGATCAATCGCGGCATAAACGATCCGCTCAGAGAGGGAACGTTTACCGTCCTTCATGATCTTATTGATAAGACGGCCAACGACCGGGCTATCAAACTTGGAATCACGCTGATCCGGCTTGGTGTAAACTCTTTTTCTGCGAGCCATGGTAAAATCTAGTTAGTTTTTAAAAGGGAAAAATTACTTAGGACGCTTAGCACCATACTTGGAGCGGCCTTGCTTACGGCCATCGACACCGAGGGTATCAAGAGCACCGCGAACGATGTGGTAACGCACACCTGGCAAATCCTTCACTCGACCACCACGGATCAGCACGATGGAGTGCTCCTGGAGGTTATGACCTTCACCACCGATGTAGGCGATGACTTCGTAGCCATTCGTGAGACGAACTTTAGCAACCTTACGAAGCGCGGAGTTTGGCTTCTTAGGAGTGCGGGTGTAAACTTGGAGGCAAACGCCGCGACGCTGAGGGCAGTTGGCCAAAGCTGGAGACTTCGACTTCGTGACTGCCTTTTTACGGCCTTTGCGCACAAGCTGATTGATGGTTGGCATAATGTGATCGTGTTTGGGTTACGATTTAGAGGATGATGTTCTGAAAGTTATGAAAACTGAGTTTTCTCGATCTCAACCAAGTGACGTCACCGGGAGCTCAGAGAAGAAATCCTCTCAAGAGCCTGTTTTCCGGAGCTGCACCCGATAGTTAAAATCTGTTTTTGAAGGGCTCAAAACACTGCAACCACAAGGATTAGAAGCGTTCAGGCCCGATTTGGGGGCCGCGACTATATGAATGAAAGTAGATCTGGCAAGGGGATTCTCGAAAAAATTCGGGGAAATTCTTGGACCGCTTTCGCGCGACAACGGGGTCTTGTGTGGGAATGGTGATACGCGCAAGATCTTTTTTGCAAATACTTTGAAAAAGTTAAGATTCAGGCTCCTCTCCCTACTGATACGTAGATCGGGGACGGAGAAAAAAATACGCATTCTTTTGAACCTGCCGATTTTATGATGAACGGGAAGCGTCGATGCGCATTTTGAGGCCTTTTTGCACCAAGTGATGACCGCTTCAAGCTACACAATTTGAACTGATCAAGTGTGCCCCCTTGTCTGAGCCAAAAAAACACCGCTCAAGAGGCGGTGTTTTCAAGAATGTCAGGTAATTTAGACGAGGGAATGAGCTAGCCTACTTGGCTAGCGGATTTCCATGCCCGTCTTAGCATAAACCCAGCGAGCAACTTTCCCTCCTTCGATCAGCGCCTTAGCCTGAACGACCTGCTCTCCAAAAATGGTCTGCGCTTTGTAAGCGACGAGCCCAGTCTGAAATTGCTCCCCGTCGACTTCTTCGTCTTCGCCAGCTTTCCAAGCAGTGACTTGCTCGCTCTTGAATTCTTTGACCGCGCCGTCTGCGATACTTTTTTTCATGACCTCAACAATTTGCTCAGGAGTCAGCTTACTAGAAGTAGCAGGTGTAGGTGCTGGTTCCGGGGTTGGGGCAGGCTCCGGATTAGTCGCTGGCATTGTTGGCTGAGGCGTTGGTGCGGGAGAGGGCGTCGGATTCTGCGCAACCACTGGGTCTTTAGGCTTAGGAGCCGGGGTGACTGCCGGGGTAACGGGTGGTGCTGGTTGATTTCCACCGGCGGTCGCAGCGCGGAGCTCATCCATCTTACGACGGCCAATTGTTGCAAAAATATCGGTCTGCTTGATCTCAACTTCCCCTTTAGCAGAACCGTCCATCGTCTCGATAATGAGTTTTTTCTCGTTACGGTTAAGAAGCTTCACCTCACGGCCATTCGCGAGTGACTTAATCCCATCACCCACAACGGTCGGGATCTCAACGGACCCAACGGTCTTTACCGTCTTTGGAAGATCACTATCACGCATTTCGGCGAGATTAATGTGGAAAACCGCATCACCAATTTTCACATCACGCTTCATCGTGGTGTCTTCCTTTGCTTCGTTAACAAACCATGAACCAACCATCGGGCCGGACATGAGGCCCACGACATAAAGAACAAGCGGGATGATCAGGAGAGGAAGGTATTTCATAAAGATCGTCTAGGGGTGTAGGAGAAATACTAGGATGTCTCTCACGATTTGTCATTCTCTAAAGACAGTTTGACCTTTTTGACCTCACGAAGGACTCTCCGGCATGGCTGCAAGCGAGAACGCACGACTCTTCCTCCTCGATGGTATGGCTTTGGTTTACCGAGCCCATTTCGCCCTGATTCGGAATCCTATCACGAACTCTAAGGGGATGAATACTTCGGCGATCTACGGGTTCACGAACACGCTACTCACTATTATCCAGAAGGAAAACCCAACGCATCTCGCGGTTGCTTTTGACACCTCTGCGCCCACTTCACGCCATGAGCTCTACCCAGAATACAAAGCCCAGCGGGATGCCATGCCTGAGGAACTAGCCCTTGCCATTCCAGAGGTCAAAAAAATGTGCACCGCTTTCCAAATTCCCGTCATCGAGATGGATGGTTACGAGGCAGACGATATTATCGGAACCATCGCACACCGCGCAGAGCAGCAAGGTGGGATTGATACCTTCATGGTCACGCCGGACAAGGATTTCGCTCAACTTGTGGACGTGCGAACCACGATGTGGAAGCCCGGCCGTCAGGGCTCAGATCACGAAAAACTCGGCCTCGCTGAAATCAAAGAGAAATGGGAAGTCGAATCACCGAAGCAAGTCATCGATATCCTTGGCCTTTGGGGGGACGCCTCGGATAATATTCCCGGTGTTCCTGGGATCGGAGAAAAGACCGCTAAAAAGCTCATCGGTTTGTATTCCTCCGTCGAAGGCATTCTCGAGAATCTCGATAAACTCAAAGGGAAGCAGAAGGAAAACCTCACCAATTTCGCCGAACAAGCGAAGCTCTCCAAGGAACTCGCCACCATTATTCTCGACGTTCCCGTTTCGCAAACATTTGAAGACCTGAAGCGCTCCGAATTTAATCCCGACACGCTCAAACCACTCTTCGAAGAATACGAATTCCGCAGCCTCACCAAACGACTTTTCGGAGAAGAGCCCTCCGTTGCAGGAGAACAATCAGCGCCCGCTCCTGTTTTCGAAAGCCTGAAGACGATCTCCGAGGTTAAGCATAGCTACCGCCACGTCCAATCCGCGGACGATCTCGCAGAACTCCTCGCCGAACTCGAAAAAGCTGATTCTTTCTGCTTCGACACCGAGACCAATTCACTCGACCGCTTCTCAGCCAAACTCCTTGGAATTGCCATTTCTACAAAAGCTCACACCGGATGGTATCTTGGCGCGGAACACCTCGAAGACCTCCGCCCTGCGCTCACTTCTCCAGCCTTAAAAATCGGGCATAATCTCAAGTTCGACCTCCACATCCTCCGCTCGCACGGAGTGATCGTGGAAGGCCCGCTTTTCGACACCATGCTCGCGCACCAGATCATCGCACCCGGCCAAAAGCACACCATGGACTACCTCGCCGAGTCACTTCTCGGTTACTCCCCCATCAAGCTCACTGATCTTTTTGCGCAATCTCAAAGCGATGACAATTCCGACGACCTCTTCGCCGATGCCGCCAAAAAGAAAGCTAAAAAGGGAGAGCTCGACGTAAGCCAAATCCCCGCCGAGAAACTCGCGGAATACGCCGCCGAAGATGCCGACATCACCTTCCAGCTCTTCGAGAAACTCTTCAGCGAAATCGAATCCGCAAAACAGGAAGAAATCAACGGGATGGAGTCCGCTCTCCTCCCCGTCATTGTTGCGATGGAAGCTGAAGGCATCACCTGCAGCCAAAATGTGCTCGATGAAGTCGGCGCCGATCTCACCTCACGCATCGCCACACTCAGCGAGGACATCACCACCTCCGCAGGTCGCCCTTTCAATCTCAATTCACCCAAGCAACTCGGCGAAATCCTCTTCGGCGAAATGAATCTCGTTGAGAAACCAAAGAAGACGAAAACGGGGCAGTTTAAAACTGACGAACAAACCCTTTCCTCCCTCGCTCACGATCACCCGATTGTCGCAAACATCTTGAGCTACCGTGAGGCTTCAAAGCTCAAATCCACTTACGTCGACGCCCTCCCGAATCACCGCGCTACACACTCAGGCCGAGTCCACACACACCTTCACCAACTCCTCACCGCAACAGGCCGTCTCGCCTCAAGCGACCCCAATCTACAGAACATCCCAGTTCGCTCCGAACTCGGCCGCGGCTTACGTCGCGCCTTTGTCCCACGCGGAGAAAATTTCACCCTCCTCGCCGCGGATTACTCGCAAGTTGAACTCCGCGTCATGGCCGCTCTCTCTGGCGATGAATCGATGATCGAAGCCTTCAAAAACGATCTCGATATCCACACCGCAACTGCGGCGAAGGTTTACGGAGTCGCCGTCGATGACGTCATCCCCGAAATGCGCCGCACCGCCAAGATGGTCAACTTCGGCATCATCTACGGCATCTCCGCCTTCGGCCTTTCGCAACGGCTGGGTATCCCACGTGGCGAAGCCTCCGAGATCATCACCACCTATTTCCAAGAGTATCCCGCGATTAAAACCTTCATGGAAACCACCGTCGAGGAGGCTCGAAAGAAAGGCTTCGTCGAAACCCTTAGCGGCCGAAAACGCTCAATGATGGAGCTTCAAAACAGCAATCAGACGATCCGCGCAAACGCCGAACGAGCAGCCATTAACAGCCCCATCCAAGGAACCGCAGCCGATATGATTAAGATCGCGATGATTAAAGTCGCCAAGCTTCTCGAAGGCCGAAAAACGAAGATGATTCTTCAAGTTCACGATGAACTCCTTTTCGACCTTCACGAAGATGAAAAAGACGAGCTGATTCCACTGATCAAATCAGTCATGGAAACTGCCATGACACTCCCGCATGACGTCCCCGTTCGAATCGACACCGGACTCGGATCGAACTGGCTGGAGGCGCACTAACTAAAATTCGTGGTACAAAAAAGCCCGAGTGATCGAAATCACTCGGGCTTTTTGAAAATCAGTCCTGACTACAGGTCCATCTTGGTCCAAGCCGCGTTGTTCTGTGAGGACTCAACGCAGGCTTTGATGAAGGCCATGCCGGAAACCCCATCGTCGACAGTTGGGTAATCGTATCCACCTTCCGGGGCTTGATTGCCATCGATCTTGTCTGCAATCGCGGCGGCGGCGGCGAGGTAGACGTTGGCAAAGGCTTCGATGAAACCTTCGGGGTGCGCAAATGGAGTCCGTGAGTTCGCTTGCGCGGCGGCACCGAGGTAGTCGTTTCCACGACGGTAGGTTTTGCGCGGAGCGTTGGCGTATTTCACGATGAGATCATTCGGTTCTTCCTGATGCCATTCGAGCGAGGCTTTCGTTCCATAAACACGGATGTTCAGGTTGTTCTCGTCACCGTTAGAAATCTGGGAAGCATAGATAATGCCTTTAGCCCCTCCTTCGAAACGAACGAGGCAGTTCCCATCATCATCAAGCTCACGACCTGGAATGAAGGCGGTGAGTTCCGCAGCGAGTTCTTCGACCTCGAGACCGGTGATGTATTTCACGAGATTATGAGCGTGCGTTCCGATGTCGCCAATGCAGTTCGAGGAACCCGCGATCTTAGGATCGGCACGCCAGTTTGAAATAGCACCGGATCCGTCACCTTCGACATCGCCGACAGCGTAGCCCTGTGGATACTCCGCAACGATCTTCAGGATACGACCAAGCTCACCATCAGCGACTATGCGCTTGGCTTCTTTGACCATCGGATAACCGGTGTAGTTGTGGGTGAGCGCGAAGACGAGATCACCACCTTTGACAAGAGCTTGAAGCTCTTTTCCCTGCTCGATATTGAGCGCGAGCGGCTTATCACAGATGACGTTGATGCCTGCTTCAAGGAAGGTTTTAGCGACTGCGTAGTGGAGGTGATTCTGGACCACGATGGAGACGAAATCGATACCGTCCTCACGGGCCGCTTCGGCCTTCGCCATTTCCTCGTAGGATCCATAAACACGATCAGGATCGAGGAAGAAATCCTCGCCCGAAAGCTTGGATTTTTCAGGATCAGAGGAGAATGCTCCTGCGATCAATTCGATCTTACCATCGAGATTGGCCGCCATGCGGTGGACTTGTCCGATAAAGGCACCACGGCCTCCGCCGACCATGCCCATTCTGAGTTTTCTGTTCATAAATTTTTGTAAATTGCTGTGTTTTCCAGAGCCTAAGGAAATTTGTGTTAATCAGTGAAAATCCTTCCTAAATCTGTGTCAAAAATCATCAAAGAGCCATCCTCTTTACCTCCAACGAAGCAGGTTTAAAATTCAAAAGCAGCCCAAGCCTCAATTTAGAAATCTTCAAGTAGTTCAACAACTGTGCTTCTTCCGAAGCACTCAGCTGATCCACCGCCTTAATTTCCAGAACCAACTCTCCATTGACGACTAAGTCAGTGATGCAATCTCCCACAACCTTCCCTTTGTAAGAGATTGGCCAAGGTTTTTGCTGATCGACTTGATAGCCGCGCATTCGGAATTCGTTTCTTAAAGCGTTTTCGTAAGGTGATTCACGTAATCCTGATCCGCGCTCTCGGTGAACTTCCATTGCAGCCCCAATGACATCGTAGGTGAGATCGGATTGAGGCATTGCTGAGGATTTTTAGAGCGAAACAGCCTTACCTGACTCAGCAGACTGATAAAGCGCGTCGATGACTTTCATCAAGTTGAGAGCCTGACGCGGCGTATTCAACGCCTCAGCTTTGCCATCGATTGCTTCGACAAAATTCGCGGCGGAATTGATCCGACCCATGTCTTCGCATTCTTCGACTTCGATGGTGCGATTCACGGACTTGCCATCTTCCTGAACGTAAAGCTCACAGGTATCGATAGCCGTTTCATCAAGACCATCAGTCCCGAAGAGACGCTCGACTTTTCCACCAGCTTTCGTGCCTTGGAAAACGACAGAGACTTCCTCGCGCTTCACCATTTCAGCCCAAGAGACCTGAAGGGAGAGAGCTTGGCCGGTCTTAAAGGTGACAAAACCGTGAGCGGCGGCTTCGACATCAGTCTTACCGTCAGCATTGTCAGGAATGCCCCATGGACCTTTGTGGCCGGGGTCATCGATAAAGGTGTCAAAGGTCTGACCGAGGACGTTCGCCGGCTCGGGGTAGCCCATGAAATACATCGCGAGATCGACCATGTGGAGGAGGTCGATGAGCGGACCACCGCCAGAAAGCTGCTTGGTGGTAAACCAACCGCCGAAGCCTGGAATTCCAGTGCGGCGAATCCACTTCGCTTGCGCGGAGTTGATGGTGCCGACGTCTCCTGCAGAAATAAGCTTCATCATCTCACGGGACTCAGGACGAGCACGGTTATTGAAGTTAAACATCAAGTGCTTCCCAATCGCTTCAGAAATGCTCTGCATTTCTTCAACTTCCTCTGCGCTGAGCGCTGGTGGCTTTTCACAAAAAACGTGCTTCGCCTCCTTGAGACACTGGATCGCAAGTGGCGCGTGAAATTTATTGGGAACGATGATGCTAACGGCATCGATATCCGATTCCGCAAGCATCGCTTCAACACTCTCATAAGACTGAGGAATCCCCCACTCATCGGCAGCCTTAGCAGCCGCTCCGGGAGCAAGGTCTGCGACTGCGACGACTTCGCCTCCGCCTTGGCGGAAACCTTGCACGTGATACTGAAGCATTCCTCCAGCTCCAATGACTCCAATTTTAGTGGCCATGATTTTTTAATACTCAAAATTACTGGTTATCACCATCAAAGGCGGAATCGAACATGCCACCCTCATTACGAGGGAAGTCGAGCTTCTTGGTAAAGGCACAACTCTCGGTCGCACCGTGGAAACGCTCCATACGGCCATCTTCCCACTCCACGGAAAGTGGACCAGAATAACGAGTATCATTGAGAGCGACGATGATTTCCTCGAAGTTAATGTCACCTCGACCAACAGAACGGAAGTCCCACTGGCGACGCGCATCAGTGAAGTCGGTGTGCCCTCCGAAGACTCCTACCGTGCCGTCACCGTGCCCCCACCAGACGTCCTTCATATGGACGTGGTAGATGCGGTCGGAGAACTCGCGGATGAAGCGGACGTAGTCAACTCCCTGATAACCGAGGTGACTTGGATCGTAGTTGAAGCCGAAACGCTTGTGGCCTTTTACCGCCTCGATAGCGCGAGCAGCGGATGCGATGTCGAAAGCAATCTCAGTTGGGTGGACTTCAAGCGCAAAGTTCACATCGACGGCATCGAAGGCATCAAGGATCGGCCCAAAACGATGAGCGAAGTCTTCGAAGCCTTTTTGGAGGTAAGCCTGATCAGTAGGAGGGAAGGCGTAGAGCGCGTGCCAGATACTTGAGCCGGTGAAGCCGTTAACAACCGCATCGATGCCAGACTGCGGAGCACGATTCGCCATGTAATCTTTTCCGGCGTCGATGAACTTGCGGCACGCTTTGCCCGCATCGATCATTTCCTGAGCCGCGCGCTGACGGACACCCTCGGGATCACCATCACCATAAACGTGAGGCGGAAGGATCGCGGCGTGGCGCTCATCGATGTTGTCGCAAATAGCTTGGCCAACGAGGTGAGAAGAAATTGCGAAGCATGAAAGATCATTCTGCTTCAACAGCTCCCAGCGGCCTTCGACGTAGCCTTCTTCATGGAGAGCAGCTTGGACGTCGAAGTGATCACCCCAGCAGGCGAGTTCAACACCATCATAGCCCATTTCTTTGACTTTCGGAAGGAGTTCGGCAAGCGGAAGATCGGCCCACTGGCCGGTGAAGAGTGTGACGGGACGGGACATTGGTTTTTTGGGTTACGAGATTAGAGTCAGTTGAGTAAATCAGTTACAGTGCGATTGGTCGCAAGGTTACGAAAAATCCGTGAAATCTGCGAAAATCTTTCTCAAAATCTGTGTTAAATATCCCCCGCTTCAAGCATTGAGTTCATCAGCCGAAAAAAATCTGAGAAAATCACTCCACAAGCTGCCCGCAAGCATCGCGAGCATCCTTATCAATAAGGACCTGGACAGATTCAGCCCCATGGGCCTCATTCCCTTTTTTCTTCACGCCAGAGACCCAAAATTCAGGACTTTCGCCCCGCTTTTAAAATTTTCAGATCTGCCTCCACCTTTGACTTTAGGATGAGTCCATCCCAGCTCAGATACTGAACCCCCGCATTTTAAAATCCGGTATCCTCACCAATACGAGCAATGTGACCACTGCTCAGACCTTCTTGTTTTCGAGATACATCAGCCGTCGTAAGCTGAGTGGCCTTCATCGTCGGGTGATCCCTGAGCCTTCAAAAACGCCTCAAACTTCGGAAGCATCTCGTCATAAATCGCTTTCGCCCCCTCTTCCGGCTCAATCGTGGAACCATCTTTCGGCTGGCTGAATTTCCCTTCAAGAACTTCAAGATCTTCCCCTGCTCCGTGCGCCGCACGCATTCCCGCGCCGATCGCCGCTGAACCCGGAACATCGAGACGGTCGACCGGAACGCCGAAGACGTTTGCGATCACTTGCGCGACCCCATCGTTTTCAGAAGCCCCTCCGGTGATTGAAATTCGCTCTGGAGAAATGCCCAGCCATCCAGAGTGGATACGCATGTTAAGAAATTGACCTTCAAGAACGGCGCGCACCGCTTGTGCTGCACTTGGTTTGGCGAATGAAGAGTAAACCGGACCTCCGGTATCAAGACGAGGAGTGATCTCTGGCTCGTAAAATGGAAGCATCAAGAAACCGTCATTTCCGAGCGAAGTTTCGGAAAGCGCTTCCTTTTCAAAAGCAGACCACTCGAGGCCATATTTTCCCTTCACTGCTTCACGAGCGAGTGAGCCATTTTTAAAACAAATCAGGCTCATAAACCCCCCAACCGGATTTCCAAAGGCATGGCCGAATCCTTGAGGGTCGGTGCGAGGCTCAGGCATGGCCGCAAAAAGGGTATCGCTCGTGCCGAGACTGATCACGACCTTCCCCGGACGGGCCGCGCCCATCCCGACGAGGCTGCAAGGATTATCACCAGACCAAATCATGGTCTGACAATCTGGAGAGAAGCCGAATTTTTCGACAAAGTAAGAGGAGATCGAACTTGAATTTGCCGCTGAAGGCTCGACCGGAGGTAGTTTATCAGCAAGCCCGTCTGCAGTTGCCTCAACAAGGTCGGCATCCCAATCTCCGGACTCCAGATTCATCAGATTCATCCCAGCGCCATCCCCATGATCGATCGCGACATTTTTACCCGCGAGAATGGAGGCAAAAAAGGAACTCACGAGATGAATCACTCCCGTTTTCCCGTAACCTTCGGGGTCGGCTTTAAAGAACTTCCGAATTTGTGAGCCCGTAAAACGCTCGACCGCAATGGAGCCTGACTTGGCGCACACCGTGTCATTCCCACCGACCGCTTTTGCAATTTCCACACACTCTTCCGCAGTCGAGCTATCCATCCAGATCGGAGAGCTAGATCGTGTGAGACAAGATTCAATCTGCTCCTTCAGTGATCTGGATGCATCCAGCGAAGCCAATGCACCTTCGAAATCACCCGAAAGATAGACACTCCCATGTTGTTGACCTGATCCTGAGATCGAGGAAACGGAGGAAAAGTCGACTCCATTCGTAGCCATCCGCTCTAGGAGTAAATCTAGGGCTTCAACCCACATGAGCGGATTCGCGTGAATTTCGCCGCGCACTCCCGATACAGAATAGCCGTGCGGCTGATCGTATTGCGGAAGGTCATTTCCGAAATTTACCGAGTCTTCCGCCGTGATCTGGCCGGAATCAGTATCGAGAATCACCGCAGAAAGACTCTGGGTGGAGGAATCAAGACCGAGGAAAATTGGCATGAGATGTGCTCTGTTATAACGTTGCTTGGATTGGCACAGGGCCCGCGGACTGGGGGGAACCAAACAGCGGAACCCTGTGCCTTTTCTTTATCGTTTAAATCTTAGAGGTAGTCATTGAGAATGTTCTCAAGACGTTCCTGACGACCACTGGAAAGCTGCGGAGGAGTGATTCCCTGTGCATAGCTATCAAGCGACTCGAAGTTTGCCGCACCGGACTCGATGTCTGAACCCACTCCGGAATCGTAGCTCGAATAACGCGTCTTGACGAATTCGTCGAAGCGACCGTCCTCGATGATTTTGTGTGCAATCTTCAGCCCGCGAGCGAAGGCATCCATGCCTCCGATGTGTGCGTGAAAAAGATCTTCTGGCTCGTGGCTCTCACGTCGGCGTTTAGCATCGAAGTTTAACCCACCAGTCGTGAACCCGCCATCTTTGAGAAGACGGAGCATCACTTGGGTGGTGCCGTAAATATTAGTTGGGAACTGATCGGTATCCCAACCGAGGAGTTCGTCACCACGGTTGGCATCGATGGACCCGAGCGCGCCAGCATTGGCCGCCACTTCCATTTCGTGCTCCATGGTGTGACCCGCGAGCGTCGCGTGATTCGTCTCGAGGTTGAGCTTGAAATGATCCAGAAGATCGAACTCACGGAGAAAGTTTAGGCATGCGGCCGCATCAGAATCATACTGGTGCGTGGACGGTTCGCGCGGCTTCGGCTCGATGTAGAACTGGCCTTCGTAGCCAATCTTTTTCGCATAATCGACAGCCATGTGGAGGAACTTCGCAAGGTGCTCGACTTCACGCTTCATGTCGGTGTTGATGAGTGAGCCGTAGCCTTCACGGCCACCCCAAAAGGTGTAGCCAGGACCACCGAGACGGTGAGTCGCATCCATCGCATTCTTCACCTGAGACGCGGCGTAGGCGAAGACGTCTGCACTTGGAGAAGTCGAGGCTCCGTGCGCGTAACGTGGGTGAGCAAAGAGACAAGCAGTTCCCCAGAGGAGCTTCTTACCGGTCGCCTTTTGCTGATCTTCAAGAGCGTCGACCACTTTGTGAAACCACTCATGAGTCTGCGTGAGGGACTCCCCCTCCGGAGAAATATCACGATCGTGGAAGCAGTAATAATCGATATCAACCTTTTCAAGGAACTCAAAGAAAACCGGAACACGGGCGAGCGCATTATCGAGAGTCTCCTGTCCATTATCCCAAGGCATGAGCGCAGTGCCATCACCAAAAGGATCGCCAAGACCATTGCGCATCACGTGCCAGTAAGCTGCGCCAAAACGCATATGCTCACGCATCGTCTTACCCCCGATTACTTCATCAGGATTGTAGTGGTGAAACGCAAGTGGATTATCGGACTCGGGGCCCTCGTATTTGATCTTCGGGATATCAGGAAAGAATTCGGACATGATTGTGAATGATGTGTGTGGTAGAAATATGGGGCGGCTCATTGCCTTCCGACAAGAAACAGGCTATCAGAAAATACTTTCTTTAGGCCATAGCTTGTTTCATCGTTCTCTTGTCCTAATTCGTCACTACGTGAATTCTTAAGAATGTCCAAAAAACTCACCACAGCAGATCAAGTGACCGATTTTGAGGGATTTCTCTCCCAACTCCGGTCCGGGCAGATCGCGCTTGGCTTGTTCGAAGCCCTCCCCGAGGTCATGTTCTGGCTTAAAGATCCGATTGGCCGAATCATCTTCGCAAATAAAGCCTGCGCCGATGTTCTCAAGTGTCGCCCACAAGACCTCGTCGGGAAAACCGATCACGACCTCTACCCAAAGACGCAAGCTGAAGTCTTCCAACGAGACGATGACAAAGTCTTCCACAGCGGACAAACGATGCAGAATAAAATGGAGCTCCTCACCCGTCCTGGCGGAGCGATCGAATGGCGCATGGCCTCTAAAATCCCTCTCTTCGACCACAATGACAAAGTAATCGGCACTGCTGGTATTTCACGGAAACTAGAACATGGTGAAGGCCCGCCACTTCCAACTCCGCATCGCGCCATTTCAGAACTCATTGATCAGATTCACGAAAATCTCGATCAAGCGATCAGCGTGGAAGAGCTCGCGCAACAAGCGAAGATGTCGGTGAGCAGCCTAGAACGTCGCTTTAAAAAATACCTCGGCACCACTCCGAAGCGCTACCTTGTTCACGCACGTATTGCTTCCGCCTGTGATCGCCTCTTAAACACCGGCCTCAGCATCGGGCAAATCGCCTCCTCTCTCGGGTATCAAGAGCACGCAAGCTTCACCCGTGCCTTCAATTCCGTGATGCACATGAGCCCGAGTGATTACCGAGAGTATTATCGATAAGAGGAAGATGCTTAACCTTCAAGCGATCCAAGACTCATCCTGATAAACTCCGGCTGGAATCGTCGCGTTAGAAGAGCTCTCAAAAGACACCTTTCCGATCACTTCCACGGCATCTTCAAATCTGAGTGGCCCTGAAATCGAAACCTCATCTGCGCCAATCAGAGATGGCACGCCGAGTGATTTCAAGGCATCCACCAGCTTGTATTCAGAAGATAATTTCACGGTAGGCGGGACGCCATTGCGCTCTGGCGCAAGAATAATCTGACCATCGTTTTGAATCTCATAAGCATCCGAACGCAAGGCCAGCAAATCACTCGTGGACTTCACGGGAGCGAAGCGAGAACGCGGAACATTCACCGCACTAGACCCCTCGAAGCATTCGATCGCTGACCCCATCGCCGTTTCAAGCTGAACAACTGAAGTGCTCTCAGGATCACGAGGATCAACCGTTTTCGAATTCCGAATCACAGGGAGCGGAAGAACTCCATTATTTTCCGCGAGCACTTCGCGAAGAGACTCGAGATTCAACCAGACGTTATTCGTATTAAAAAATTGATGCCGCTCGATATTCTGAAAATGCTCGAGATCAGACTCCGGGCATTGGGCGACTTCCCGTAAAACGAGTCGCCCATCAGAAGCACGACGCGCAAGGTGTCCCCCCTTCCGGTCGGCGTCTGTCCGACGCGTCACCTCCATCAAAAAAGGCGCTCCACTTTCTGCAAAATAGGTCAACAAGGTGGGATCAAGAACCGCTCCGAGGTTATCACTATTTGAGAGAAAGGCATACTTCACCCCGCTCTCCAAAAGTCGATCTAACCAGCCACTCGCAACCAGCGAAGGATACACATCAGCATGCCCCGGCGGACACCATTCAAGCTCTGGCTTTTCAAGATATGACACCGGAGAAAGGTCCGTGCTTCTGAGCTTTGGAGCCCAGCTTTGCATGAGCTCGAGATCGGCAGGTTCCCCAAGTTGAGAAGCTTCCGCGCGGAGATGATTTTGAGTATCCGCACTACTCGCCTGGCTGTTCATGAGTAGAAATCTGACCTCGCTTCCTGTCCCAGCACGCAGAGCCAAAACCTGACGTGCCATGAGATCGAGAAAATTTACGCCAGGGCGCACTTCCAGCAGACTCTTCACCTTTTCCAACCCCATGCTGGTGCCGAGACCTCCGTTGAGCTTGATCATGACGGCTTGCGCCACTAGCGCAGGATCGAACTCCGTTTTCTGCGCGAGCGATGTATAATCAACCACGTCTGCCGAAGGTGAAATAGCAGATTCCGGAATCTCAGCGCTCACCCCACTTGCCACGAGATCGTAAGCACGCTGGAAACATTTAATGGCTATCTCAGAGACGCCGCGCGCTTCCATTTTAGCGCGGATAGAGTCGAAATTCGATGACATGGCGTAAGATTGCAACTTCAAGCGATCAGGCCAAGACTTTGGTTTACAAGGCTCACCTCTACACCTTGGCATAAAACCTGCTTTATGCTTGCCGCCTTTGATGAAAGCAGTAATTGTGCCAGCAGGAAAAGGCATTCATGGCAGGACTCAATCAATCGCTTTCACAGCAACAAACTCTCGCACCTCAAATGCGCCAGAGTTTGGAGATTTTACAAGCCAACACCCTTGAACTTGGCCAACTGATCTCCCAAGCAATGGAGGCCAATCCTGTCCTAGAAGAAGTAATCGACCACCAATCGCTCGACGAATTGAACGAGCAGCAAGATACACCCGAGTCCGAGGAGTTCGACGATTGGCAAGAGAGCTACGATGACGACCTGCGCGACCTCGCAATTATGGAACGCCGCAGTCAGAGCTCTAGCGCAGATGATGACGAGCGCCGCGAGCACTTTTACAATTCCATCGTCGCACCGGAAACCCTTCAGGAACATCTCGCGTCCCAAATCCAAGAAAGCGGCATCGCAGACGAGAAACGCAATGACGCCATCACCATCGTCGGAAACCTTACTGATCACGGCTACCTCGACACCCCACTTGAAGACCTTGTCATCTCCACGCGTATTCCTCTTGAGCGACTCGAAAAAGCGGCGGCCTTCGTACAGACCCTCGATCCTCCAGGAGTAGGTGCGGCGGATTTACGAGAGTGCCTTTTACTCCAACTGTGGAGACTGGATCTCGCCGGCAGCCTCGAGACCCGAATCGTTGACCTCCATCTCGACAACTTAGCGAAAAATCATTTCCCGCAAATCGCGAAGGACCTTCACGTCAACCTCGATGCCGTTACGGAAGCAGCCGAGCATATCCGCACCCTCGACCCCTCCCCTGGCTCCCGATTCATGGCAGGCGGAAACCCCTACGTTCAGCCAGATGTCATCATCTCGAAGGAAGACGACGAATTCAACAGCACCGAATGGACCGCGACCCTCACCGGGAACTACCTGCCGCGCATCCGTATTAACGATCAATACAAGGAACTCCTCGCCAACTCCAGCGGCGACAATAAAACGCGGAACTACCTGAAAAACCAAATTCGCGACGGCCGCGTGATTATTAAGGCGATCGATCAGCGACAGGAAACCATCCTCGCCATCGCTCGCGAGATCATCGCACGCCAAGAACCTTTCCTCATCAACGGAACCCGCTTCCTCAAGCCGATGACGATGAATGACATCGCAGATGTCATCGGAGTCCACCCCACCACCATCTCACGAGCAGTCGCCGGAAAATATATCCGCACTCCACACGGCATGGTCGAGATGCGAAAATTCTTTGCCTCCGGCTACAGCACCAGCGATGGAAATGACATTTCCAATGAAGCGGTACGCGAGGCCCTTCAGGATCTCATTTCAAATGAGAACTCCACCAAGCCGTTTTCTGATTCCAAGTTAGAAAAACTCCTCAAAGAACAAGGCATCAAAGTCGCCCGTCGCACCGTCGCAAAATACCGAGAACAACTCAACATCCTTCCTTCCCACTTACGAAAGAAGTATTGAATTAATTGTTGGGAGATCGGGTAATTGAGTTATTGGTTTCTCAGCATGACAAACGAGGAACTTAACGACGCGCTCAAGCAGGTCAAATACCCCGGCTTCTCACGGGACATTATTTCTTTTGGCCTCGTCAAAAAAGCCGAAGTAGCAGACGGCGTTGCCACCGTCTCCCTGCAAATCGCGACCAAAGACGCGAAGGTTCCTCAGACCATCTTTCAAGACTGCCACGCCATCCTCGACCCCATTCTCGGCGAGGCCAATGTTAAGATCGAGATCGACGTGCAAGAACCAGCCGGGACCTCTGGCGGAGAAAGCGCAGGCAGCAAAACCCTCCCCGGCGTCAAACGCATCATTGCCGTAGGCTCCGGAAAAGGCGGCGTTGGAAAATCCACCGTTTCCTCAAACCTCGCCATCGCGCTCTCAAAGCAAGGGCTAAAAGTCGGCCTCCTCGATTGCGATCTCTATGGCCCTTCCGTTCCACTCATGTTCGGCGTGACGCACATCCAGCCGCAGGCCAATGAACATGATCAGATCCTCCCGATCGAAGCTCACGGCTTGAAACTCATGTCGATGGGCTTCCTCCTGAGCGATCAGTCTCCCGTCATCGTCCGTGGCCCCATGGCGACTCGTTACACTCAGCAATTTCTCCAGCAAGTCGCCTGGGGAGAGCTCGACGTCCTCATCCTCGACCTCCCACCTGGCACCGGAGATATCCAACTCACCCTCGTGCAAACAGTCGCCCTCGATGGCGCCCTCATCGTTACCACTCCACAGGAAGTGGCCCTCATCGATGCACGTAAAGCGGTCTCGATGTTTGCTAAAGTGAACGTCCCGATTCTCGGGCTCATCGAAAACATGTCATGGTTCGAGTGCGACCATGGCGAGCGCTACCACCTCTTCGGCCAAGGCGGTGCACAACGCGAATGCGAGCGCATCAAAGTCCCCCTTCTTGGCCAAATCCCTCTCGAACCCGTCATCGGCCAACGCTGTGACGGCGGAGAACCCGTCGCCACTCTCAGCCCGAGTGATTCAAAATCCTCAGCCGCCTTCCACCAAGCAGCCGAGTCCCTACTCAAACACGTCTGCGACGAGTAAGAGCATCGCAAATATGATTCAACGGCCGAGGATAGTGCGACTTATAGAATAAGTTATTAATTAAGTTCGCTCTTCTTCCAGAAGAAAATTGTCGAAGAAACAATCGCAAAAAGAAATAGCCCCACCCATAGCCAGCTGACTTGGAATTCCCAAGCTTTATTTTCGACCAACGGATCAGGATTTTTAACTAGAGACTTCTTAGAAAGTCTTTTTTCCTTAAGCTTTTCCTTTTCTTCTATGATTTTTTTTCTGCTAATTGCCTTCGTGATTAACGGCTTAAGAGGCTCATGTTGAGTTGTAATCATGAGCTCATTAAGTTCATCCAAAGAGAGTGCATTTGTTCGCTCCACTAAAACCCCTAATACATCTTTCCATTCTTCGTCAACTTTCCTAGCCTCAATCGCACGATCATAGCTCCTACGATAAAACAGGTATTTTTGATCCTTACTCAGTGTGTTAGAAAGACTTACTAAACCTGTAAGCTCACAAAGATACCTTTCTGGCCTTATGTTGGGAAGATTTTCCTGTAAAGTTAAAATAACTTGGAAGTTTTCCGCAAAAAGATTGGTGATTTGTTCAAGTTCTGCATGATTTAAATGATGATGACCTGCACACATACTATGAATTTTTTGCCTGAACGCATTATCTAGGGTTTTTTCACCGTTAGGTTCATGGGCGAAAGACAAAGTCAAAATAGTAAATAAGACGATTAATTTGGAAAAAAGCAACATTCTAATTAGGGTCTTTAGCAAGGGGGGAATCTCGCATTTTCTCCTCCTGACGCTTCAAAAGTCTCAGGGGGCCTGAAATCCGGTTAATAGCAGGTAAAAATGGCTCAGCGGTCATTAAATTACTAGATTTCTTCAGCCAATTCTCATCGCCTATATCAGCCCAAAATTCTACATGCTCCAATTTTAATATATGCCCTATTTCATGAGCTAATGTAGTTTTCATAGGTTGCCCGATTGACATTATGACATTATTACTGTGAGAATCATCTTCTGGATCAGATAAATAATAACCTGAGAGCATAGCAACTCCATCATACGATGTCCCAAGAGCATTTGCTGCTTCATATGGTGAGTAGACTACATGTATATCATCCAAATTGTTGACCGTTCCGCAAGCTGTGATGACTTTCTTGACATCATCAGACAACCAATTTCCATCGAATGGACCAAATTTTTCAACTCTTAATTTACCGTTAGGAAGTTCTAGGTCAGCAGGTGTGGGCTTCACAACAATAGCACCAGCCTTGACGACTTGAATTCCTACCTGTGCATAGCGCTCATTCATAACCTCTAAGTCTTTATTGATTTTTTCTTTGATGTTTGGAATGTTTATATTTCCATCATTTAAAATGACAAAATTCACTGTGACTTGTTTCTTTTTTTTGACTTTTACTGTCTTGTTTACGGCATGAATTTTATCACCTATATGTAAGGTGCTAATCTCTAAATCTCCGCCCAGTTGAATAACATGAGTGCGGTCATCTTTAACATCGTCTGCAACAATATCAGAAAACCCCGAATAATCATCATCAATATGATCTGCCATTAGCATGAGTGATTTTGAAGTATACTCTAAATCTTGCAGGACTAACGGTATATTTGTCGAATTATCGTCATAGCTATCATCCTCATTCCCACTAGTTTTAAGACCAATGGAGACATCACCATTTTCAAGAAGATCTTCAGCCCTTGGGATTTTAATGTAGAATCTATCAACATCGTCATCAATGGTAAGGTCTTCTTTAAGAATTTGACCGTTATTTTTAGTTACAACTAAGGAGTTTTCCATTTTTGCGACTTTGAGTTCTGCTGCAGCTTTTACCACACCACTTATTTCTTGACCCTGCGTATCTAGTTCGGGGATTACAACTCGGATATTACTTAGAATGCCGTTACCTTCTGTAAAAGAACTATTATGATAATAACTCCATGGTGAAGTAGGAGTTAAGCGAAAAATTTTCGTTACAAATTTAGGATTAGTAACAGAGTCTGCTTCACTCTCATAGTCAAAATCATCATTCGGCACTATCTCCAAA
>JBDNAW010000099.1:0-3701 GCA_039768255.1 Akkermansiaceae bacterium
AAGAATCGGTATGAACATCGACGACTACGGGGCTCCAGACCGCAGAAGGATGCTCATCTGCATTGATCGAGAAAAGAGATGCGAGATAAAGATTCGGAAACCAGCCACTGTATAAGCGTTTTCCCACATATCCTACTTCGCGCACATCTTCGACGAGCGTGGCCACGAGCTCCTTCTGCGCTTCATCGTAAGGAGTCCCTGAAAGCTGAGCTTCTGCCATTCCCTTCAATTGAAGACAACGAGATGAAAAGTGTTCCAAATGATCACAAATCACAGCTGTGCGAGTTCCGCGATCAATGGAAATCGTCGTTTCATCATTCACTTCATTTCCAGGGATAGGCACTGGAAACATTTGATATCCGCTACTCACGTTCCAATGACTCACCAAATTCGTTTTGGAAAAATTCGAAGGTTCCCATGGGTTGGGTTGAACTCTCGCCTCGACTCGAAAGCCTCCACTTAATGCTAAACTTCCTAGCGCCGCTTTATAAGAAAGTGCCATCTCGGAAAGACGCTGCCAAAACTGTGGATAAGGCTCCACATATCCATCGGGGAAATCGCAAAGAATTGGTGGAGTGAAACTCTGCTCGGCATAAAGGAGAGTATCATGACGGAGATGAGTCCAGGAGGCCAGTTGCGTATTCATCATCCGCTGTTTCCAAGCTGGCGTTCGAAAGGTATCTGGCCCGTTCGCGACTGTTGGAGAAAGTGCCCGTAAAGAATAGAGCCAAGAACCATAAATATGTTCTGTCCAAAACTCGGGTGCCTGACCATCCATCACCTCGCGCACAGCTTGAAGTTCATCTTGGAAAGGAATACCATCACGAAGCCAAATTCCATCTTGATCCAGCATCCGATTTCCTAAAATCGGAGCAGCGGCATCATTACCTAAGACGGCATACATCGCATCTACACCCGAAGGCTTCCGCCGATGGAGTGTTTTATCCTGATCATCGCGGATGTTCGGAACGACCAATTGATTAAAAGCCCAGGCATCAGGAGTCCAACGTTGCCCAAAAAGAGAGAGCGCACGCGGAAGAGGGGCTGAGAGTTCATCGCAACCATCTTGACCTAGGACTGCTTCATGTTGTCCTCCGTTGATTTCCTGTATTCCGTATGTCGTCGAAAGGATCGCCTCACGAAGGGCCCCCATCTTAGTATCGGAAGCGATATCGCTCACAGAGCTGATTCCCTCCACTTGCAGAAGAGCCTTCATTTCCCGAATCGTCATCGCATCCGATTGGCCGACAAGGAGCTGCATCGTATTCTCCAGCTCATCCCAAAGCTCGAGAACGAAGGGATCGTTTATTTGCAGAGTAAGCAATACCGCCCCCCGAAGCTCGCGCATTTCCTGCGGACGGTCATGGGGCGAAGCGATGTGAAACTGCATTCGGCTCAGCCATAAGAGACTTTGGAAATACGCTCCCAAAGCATGGGAATTCACGTAATGACCACGCACTTTAAAGAGCGTCATATTTTCGATCCGTTCCTCATCGCCGTAAAGCCCTAGGCGCTCAGGGTCAGTCGCAGTAATGACTGCTTGATACCATGAATCGACAAGCATGGGATCAAGTAACTTGGAAGAAGCTATTCCTCCGTTATTCAATTGCGATGCTACGCCGAGGTATAAATCTAAGTCACGAACCGCTTGCCTCACCTTATCCGCTCCTTCAGCCTCCGCGTTTTCCCACTCGGCGTAGAGCTCACTAAGATCACTTATTCCACCTGGTGAGAGTAAGCGTCGGAGTGTCGGATAAAGATGCAGCTCTTCCACCTCTTCCAACATCGCTAAAAAGGTTTTATGCCAAGCATCGAGTACCGAATCTGCAGTGACATAAACAGGAAGATCATCTGTCCAAATCGAATGGTAATAATCTACCGGATTATTCAAAGGAACTTCCGCAGTATCAAAACCTTCATATGTTCTCGCTACTCGGTCACTGATCACAAATCCATTCTTTAAAAAAAGAGCGAGTTCTTCCTCATTAAGAGTAAAGTCCGAGAGGCGGCGCTCCGGATCATCAGGCGGGAGATCCGCATTATGCTCATCTGGTGTCATATTATATTCTGTCCAGAAAGCAGCGGTGCGTGGGTCCCAATCCAGCTGGTCGACACACCCTGGATCATTTGCAGCCGCAATAAATTGTGTAATCGAGAGTGGCGGTTGCTTCGCTTCTAAATTCTTCAACTGAAGATCATATGACGCCGGTTGATCAGAGCTACTCACGCGATGCTTAAAATGGGTGCTTTGCTCGATCTGAAAAAAATGTGCCCCTTCCCTGGGTGTAACCAGATGATCAGAAATACCGTCCCCCATGACTTCTTCCGCCGTGAGCATCGTTTCCTCAGCCCAATTGATGAGATCGGTCGAGCTGAGCACCCGTGTCCGCAACTCGCTCGGCACCCCCGTTGGCTCAGGAAAAGCCCGTTCCCACGAAAGAAGGATCTGATTTCCTTGAGAATTGATCCTGAGTTCTTGAGCAGACAAGGCAGACATGAGAGTCCCTAAAACGATGATATTTCTCCTCATGAGATATATAATCTAGCACTACCTCACCCGCAAGACGAGGTGAAAGAGTCCTGTTAAGACGCTCTCATCATATTGTATTCCCAACAAGGACTTCCCTCTCGTCCTTTCTTATCTCTTGGAAAAATCCTCCGAACCCGTATTTTAAAACCATGCCCACCAAGCAGGACATTCAGGACCTTTACTTCATGGATGCGCGATTCAAGCTCCTTGAGATCGCCTCCTTTCTTGATCGCATTGATCGCTCCGAAGGCGATGCCGACTTCCGTCACCCCGCCTTTACAAAAGCGCTCGAAGCCATGCAAAACCCGCCTGCTGGAACGACCCGCGCCCAAGCCGTTCACCTTTCCTTTTCCGATCATTCCACCGAGCCTGCCGAAGCAGCTGGGATTCAATTCGCCTACGGTGCCCACGACTCCACCCAAAACGAGGAGGCATCAAGATGAAATACATCGAGCCCCACGCCCACATGGTCAGCCGCACCACGGCGGACTACCAAACGATCGCGCAAGTCGGTTGCGAAGCCCTCTGCGAACCAGCCTTCTGGGCCGGCTTTGATCGGGCCTCCGCACAAGGGTTCTTCGACTACTACCGCCAGCTCACCGAATACGAGCCCGCGCGCGCAGCGAAGTTTGGCATTAAGCATTTCTGCTGGCTCTGCATCAACCCCAAGGAAGCGGAGGATGCTGGTTTCGCCCGTGAAGTAATGGCGCTCATCCCAGAGTTTATCGATAAGCCAAACGTTCTTGGGATCGGAGAGATCGGCCTCAATAAAAACACCAAAAACGAGCTGCAAATTTTCGAAGAGCATCTTGAAATCGCCAAGAAATACGATCAAGCGATCCTCATCCACACCCCGCACCTTGAGGATAAATTAAAAGGCACCCGCCTGATCCTCGACGCACTGAAAAATGCCGATGTCGATCGTGATCGTGTCATCATCGACCACGTCGAAGAACACACCGCACCTCTCGTTCTCGATGCCGGCTACTGGGCTGGCATGACTCTCTACCCTGAATCCAAATGCTCCCCTGCCCGTGCTATCGACATTCTCGAGACCTTCGGAATGGAGCGTATCTGGATGAATTCCGCTTGCGATTGGGGCATCTCGGACCCTCTCGCCGTCATCAAATGCGCTCTCGAAATGAAGAAACGTCATCACTCCCCGGAAATC
>JBDNAW010000100.1:0-22354 GCA_039768255.1 Akkermansiaceae bacterium
GTTGTCGAAATGCGAACCTACATGCAGGACGCCAATGCCACAGGAGAGAAGGATCGAAAAAGTCGAGTCTCCCTTCATGAGGATACCGATGGCGATGGCACTTACGATAAGCACACCGTCTTTGCCGATCACCTCCTCCTTCCTCGGATGGTTCTCCCGCTTCATGATAGCGTCCTTATCGGAGAGACGAACACTCTCGACATCTACCGTTATCAGGACACCGATGGCGACGGCGTTTCTGATCAAAAAACCCTCTGGTATCAAGGTGGTCGCCGTGGCGGAAACATGGAGCACCAACCCAGCGGCCTGATCTGGTCGATGGATAACTGGATTTACACCACCTATAACAACTACCGACTCCGCCACAATCCCGATGGCCTTGCCCACAAAGAACCCACCGCTTCAAACGGTGGACAATGGGGGCTTACACAGGATGATCACGGAAAGCCATGGTTCGTCAATGCCGGTGGTGAGCGTGGGCCACTCAACTACCAGCAACCGATCGTTTACGGCGCTTTCAATATCTCTCATCAACAACCAGCTGACTTCCGCGAGGTTTACCCACTCGTCGGAATTCCTGATGTTCAGGGCGGAAAATCTCGTTTCCGCCCAGATAACAAAACGCTCAACCACTTCACCGCGACTTGCGGACAAGGCATCTTTCGTGGTGATCGCCTTCCCGAGGAACTCCGCGGCGACCTTCTGTTCTCTGAGCCAGTCGGGCGTCTCATCCGACGTTCCAAGGTCGAGGTCAGAGACGGCGTCACTTATCTCAAAAACGCCCACCCCGGCAGCGAGTTCATCCGTTCGACCGACCCAAATTTCCGCGCGATGCACATGCAAACCGGGCCCGATGGCTGCCTCTACATCGTCGATATGTATCGCGGTATCATCCAGCAGGGAAACTGGACCAAAAAAGGAAGTTACCTCCGCAGCGTCATCGATGACCACGGCTTCGCCAAAAATATTCAGCGTGGTCGCATCTACCGCCTCGTCCACAAGGACTTTAAACCCGGCCCACAGCCCAAGCTTCTCGACGCCACTTCCGCCGAGCTCGTGAAACACCTGGCCCATCCCAACGGTTGGTGGCGTGATAATGCGCAGAAGCTTCTTATTCTTCGAGGTGATACGAGCGTGACGCCCGCACTCGAAAAAATGACATCCACCCACGATTTCGATCTCGCTCGCATGCACGCCCTTTGGGCTCTCGAAGGGCTCGGTACTCTAACCGCTGACTTCGTCCGTAAGACCTTCAAGGATGAGCACGCCTCTGTCCGCCGTGCTGCCATTCGCGTAAGCGAAACTCTCATCAAAGCAGGCGATACCTCGCTACAAAAAGACCTCCTCGCCCTTGCTGGCGATTCTGATCCTGAAGTTGCCACTCAAGTCCTCCTCACTGCCAAGCTCCTGAACTTTCCCGACTTCCTCATCCTCGCCAGTGAAACCCCTCAGCGCACTAAGAGCGCAGGGGTCGAGGCTTTTGCCGAACAGCTCATCTCTGGTTCCAAAGGATCTCCTCCGAAGCTCAATGCCGGGCAACTCGCCCAGTATAAAAGCGGGCAAAACATTTATAAATCGCTCTGCTTTTCCTGTCACGGAGCTGATGGAAAAGGCACACCAATTCCTGGCACCAAGAATCTCCTCGCGCCTTCCTTTGCAGGATCAAAGATCATCAATGGCCACCCCGAACTTGGGACTAAAGTCGTACTTCACGGACTCTCGGGACCGATCGATGGAAAGACTTACGCCGGTGACATGATCGCGATGGCTTCCAATGGTGACGCCTTCATCGCCGACGTCCTCTCCTACATTCGGAACAGTTTTGGAAACGAGGGAGGCTTCATCAGCGAGAATGACGTGAAAAATATCCGAGAAGAAAACTCCGACCGCAAGACTCCTTGGACGATGGAAACCCTGATGGCTTCCGTTCCCCAAATGATCTCGAATCGTAAGGACTGGAAACTCACCGCCAGTGACGGTGACAATGATCTTAAGAACGCCCTCGATGGAAAACTCAACACCCGCTGGAGCACCGGGCGTAGTATGAGGCCGGGAATGTGGATTCAAATCGAACTCCCTGAGGAAACCTCGGTCGCAGGACTCATCCTCGATGCCGCAAAGTCGAAAAACGACTACCCTCGCGGCTGCGAAGTTGAATTCTCCGACAATGGAGAAGAATGGAGTCAGCCGGTCAAAGTGAATGAGCGCCGTAGCCCTCGTCTCAGTATCGACTTCAAGCCTCGCGAGACCAAATTCATCCGCATCACTCAACGCGGTAAGCACAAGCTCTTTTGGTCAATCCATGATCTTCAGGTGCTCAAGGCGCCTTGATCTCCGTCTTGGATTTTTTCAAGAACCGCCACCCTCCCGTCACGAGCCATCGCGATACCAAGACCGTAACCACGCACTCTCACCACCGGAAAAGCAATTCCTAATGAGGGGGCAAACCCCAATTTTACTTCCACCAGCGAGCGATTCCACGAAGCATTCAACTTCGTAAAACACGTCCGCATTCGCATCGCTTCCTCGTGAGCCGAGGAGCTCGAAAGCTAATGTGCGACGACCACCTATTTCAGCGAAATGATGACTACGGAGTCAGGAGGCATTTTAAATCGCTCCCTTTTCTTTCTTGAGCCGGAGCTGTCCGCAGGCGGCATCGATATCATGGCCTTTTTCGAGACGTAACGTTGCGCCCACGCCGGCACGAGTGAGGACGTTTTTGAAACGCTGACAGTTCTCATCTGAGGGGCGCACCCACTCGAGTCCTTCGACGGTATTATAAGGAATGAGATTTACTTTCGCACGGATGGAAGCCGCACGTTTGGCGAGGATTTCTGCGTGATGAGGATCGGCATTGATGCCATCAATGAGGATGTATTCGAGGGTAATCTTCTGCTTCTTGTTTTGATTCCAAAAGCGGAGGGCATCAAAAAGTTCCGCGACGGGATACTTCGTATTCACGGGCATGATCTGATCACGGGTGACATCGTCTGGGCCGTGGAGCGAGATCGCGAGGCGGATTTGCTGCGGGAGTTCGGCGAGCTTTCTAATGACCGGCGCAAGACCGGAAGTAGAAATGGTGATGCGGCGTGCGCCGATGTTGAGTCCCCAGTCGGAGGTGATAATTTCGAGCGCTTCCTTGAGGTTCTTAAAATTCGCGAGTGGCTCACCCATGCCCATGAAGACGAGGTTGTTTACCTTCTCGCCCGAGAGTTCTTCCGCGAGTATGATTTGGGAAACGATCTCGGCAGCCGTAAGATTTCGCGTGAAGCCATCAAGACCTGAAGCACAAAATTTACAGCCGTAAGCGCACCCGACTTGAGAAGAAACGCAGAGGGTGTGACGGTCGGATTTTTCTCCGTAGAGAGCCGGAGAAGCCGGGATGAGAACGGTCTCGATGTAACGCTCATCCGGCAGCTGAAGGAGGAATTTGCGTGTGGTGTCCGCAGATCCTTTCGTGAGGGTGTGCATGAGCGGACGGAGGGGATACTTCTCCGCAAGCGCCACCCGAAGCGGCTCGGGAAGATTTGTCATCTCATCCCAAGAACGCGCCCGCTTTTTATAAATCCAATCCAGCACCTGGGTGCACCGGTAGGAGGGCTGTCCAGTGGAGGAAAGGAGTTCGTCGAGCTGGTCACGCGTGAGCATCTGCGAGGAGTCTAGAAGAAGGTGCGTCGGTTGCCAATCGTTCAGAAAAAACAAAAATGGCCTCCCGTCTCCGGCAGGCCATTTCTTGTTATGTGTGTGTGCTAGAGAAATTTACTGAGCTTTGCGGAGCGTAGTCGTCTGGTTCATGGTCATTGCTCCTTTCACCTTCATGTCGACGGCCATGCCAGGTTGAGGCTCCATTTTTCCGATCATCGACATCGATCCATCCATCTTTGTGCTGATATCAGTTTTATCGGCAAGTGAGCGGTGAATAGTGAGTTTACCTACCATCTTAAGGGTCGCTCCGGCCATTTCTTCCGGCTGACCAGTGAGGTCGAGATTACCCTCGATCACTGCGCAGTTCTTACCTTCAAACATCTCGACCCTAGAGAATTTCACCTTAATTTTTCCCTCCAATTCATCATCACCCATGATGTCAGCAGCATCGACTTCCCATTCATCACCTACTTTGCGAGGAGTATCTCCATAGACTTTAAAATCTGCGTCTTGGTTGAAAGCGTCTTCGAGGTCTTTGATCTTGTCTTTTTGTGCGACGGAAGCTCCGCCTTCTTCAAGAGCACCAGACCACGCGCCGTCTTTCTTGGTGAAAATGACAGGCGTCTCAACGAGCGGCGAAGGTTGCGCAGGGATCGGCATCGGCTGATCCATAAAGATCATCTTTTGCTCAAGATCTTTTTGGACAAGGGTGTAACGAATTTTATCGGCTGCGAGGATTTCATATTTCTCCTGTTCGTTATCCTTCATCGTCATCGAGCCCTCCATTATCTGCCCTGAAATATTGAGCTGCATCTTTGCGCCCTTCATGAGCATCGCCTTCTTGTCTTCGCGCACGGTTCCAACGGTAGGAATATATTCTTTGGTCGCAAGCAGGTAAGCTTTGTTCGAAAGAGCGGCATCAGCACCATCTTTCGCAGAGGAAGAAAGAGACGTTGCTAGCAACAGCGCCGAGACAAGAGGAAGGGGTTTAAATTTCACGACGCCAAGACTCTGATTTCTCCGTCAAGTCGTCACGGATAAAAATGATGCGCTTTCTAAAGTGCAAAAACAGCCGCACGCTCTTCCTCGCTCAGCTCACGCCACTCTCCCACAGGTAAGCCACCGAGTGGCAACTTGCCGATCCCTTCACGAATGAGACGAAGGCACGGATATCCTGCCGCCGCTGTCATGCGGCGGACTTGGCGGTTTTTCCCTTCGCGCAGTTCAAGCCGCATCCAACAATCGACGATGTTTTTCCGAAAGCGAACAGGAGGATCACGATCAGGAAAATCGGGGGCCGATTTAAGAAGCTTAGCACGACAAGGAAGACAACGGTGACCTTTGATCACAATCGTTCCACTACGGAGCTTCTCAAGCGCGGCTTGATCGGGCTCTCCTTCTACGAGCACAAGGTAGCGGCGACGGTGTCGGAACTTGGGGTTGAGGAGCTTGTGTTCTAGGTCCTTTTCATCCGTAAAAAGAAGGAGCCCTTCGGAGTCCATATCAAGCCGACCGAGCGGAAGGCATTTCGGAGGGAAGTTAAATTCCGCAAGTGTCCGTTGCTCTTCCTCATCCGGATTCGTGTTGAACTGGCTGAGAACGCCATACGGCTTGTTGAAGGCGAGAAGCATTGGGAAGAGGGGATGAAAATCGCAGAGACTCAGAAGAAAAAACCCTGCGAGCTCTGCGTTCTCAGAAAGTCACTCAACCTAAACGAGCATGAGTGCTGGGTTCTCAAGGAGACGCTTAATCTCGCCGATAAACTTAGCCGCAACTGCCCCATCAACAACACGATGGTCACAGCTTACTCCGATATTCATACGATGGCCTGGAACGATTGCGCCATCCTTAACGACAGGCTTCTCCATGATTCCGCCGACGGAAAGAATCGCCGCTTGCGGTGGGTTGACGATGGCATCGAAAGATTCAATTCCCCATGCGCCGAGGTTTGAAATCGTAACGGTCCCACCATCGAACTCACTCGGGTGAAGTTTCCCATCACGAGCTCGGACAGCCATTTCCTTGATCTCTTTAGAGATTGCGAGAAGCGATTTTTGCTCCGCATTCTTCACCACTGGTGTGACGAGTCCGGCATCGACTGCGATGGCCACAGAAATCCCAACGTGGGCAAACTGGACTACATGATCACCGGCAAAAGAAGCGTTTACTTCTGGAACAGCAACGCTGGCATTAATGAGCGCTTTCACGACGAAGTCATTGACGGAGTATTTATTCCCATGAGTCGCTTCAGCTTGCGCGTTGATCTGCTTTCGGAGAGCCATCAACGGGGCTGCATCCACTTCAAGATGGAGATAGAAGTGCGGAATCGTGGTCTTAGAAGTGAGAAGTCGCTCGGCGATGATCTTACGCATGCCAGTAACAGGAATTTTTTGGTCCTCGCCACTTGCAACGGGGGTGATCGCTATCGGCGCGGCGGGAGATGCCGCAGGTGCAGCAACGGCAGGGATAGCCGGCATAGCTAATACAGGACTAGCAGTTTCACTTGAAGCAGGCGCACCTACAACATCTGCTTTGACAATGCGCCCACCAGGTCCAGTTCCGGTCAGTGTCGAAAGATCAACGCCATCGGCCGCCGCGATCTTCTTAGCGAGAGGAGATGCTTTGATCCGGTCACCATTTGCAGCGGCAGGTTGGACAACGGAAGGTGCTGCTGTAGCTGGAGGTGCAGCGGTGGCAGAAGTCGGATCCGGCATTGCCGCGGGAGCAACGGCAGGTGCTGCACTAGAAGCAGGAGTGCCACCCGCTTCTTCTCCATCTTCAAGAAGAACGGCAATCACGGCGCCAACGGGGGCTTTCCCACCTTCGGCAACGGCAATCGATGAAAGGGTTCCTTCATCAAAGGCTTCCATTTCCATGGTCGCCTTATCGGTCTCGATTTCAGCGATGATATCGCCAATTTCTACTTCATCGCCCTCCTTCTTAATCCAGCGGACGACGGTGCCCTCTTCCATAGTGTCCGAGAGCTTGGGCATTTCGATATTAATAGGCATGATCCTGAAAAGAGTTCGGGTAAGATAAAAGCTGCCCCCCAGGGGCGAGTGAGAAATAGCGGGGAGAACCGCTTTTTAAAAGGGTGAAATGGTCCCAATCATGTAAGAGCGAGGCTGAATTCTTGCTACTAGTTTCATCCAAAAAATTAGTCTTCAGTCCGTGAAAGCCGATCCAGCAAATCACGAGCCTCTCCTAACCCACTCTCAGAGAGCTGGAATTTCTTATGAGCATGGAGGTCCTCTCCGGTAATGAGCTCCATCAGGCCTTTCTTCTCTAAGTTTTCGATGGTTGTTGTCGTGTTAGAGGGCTTTCGGCCATAACTATCGAGAATGATGTTTAAGGAACGAGTATCGAGTGACTCTGCTCCTTCAAGGATTTTATAAAAGCCTGCAAGGATTACCGATTCCGGCCCTGATAACGAAATATCAGCATTCTCTAAGTATCTGCGGATTTCGCGCAAATCATCAGCAGCTGCACGGTCACGATTCGCATGAGAGTTGTTCTCAGCACTACGAAGCATGGCTTTTGCTTCATAAATCTTAGTAACCACGTCTAGAAAACCTTCGATTTCTTCAAAACGAAGTGTCCAGAGTTGATCCGCTAATTTTTCTAACTTGGAGCTGCTCGCCATGGCTAATTTTTTAAAATAATTTAGAGTCGTTCGCAAGCTTTATTGGTAATTTAAGGCTCTTTTCCCATAAAAATTAGAAAAATACTAAAAAATGCTTGTCGGCCCCAGCAGAATGACTAATTTCTCGCTAGCGAATGATTCGCATCACTTATTGAAACCCGAAATTCGATGAAGAATAAAAACTCCGACTTCACGACCTTCTTATCATTTACCGAGGGACTAGAAACCTCTCCAAGCTCATACAAGCGAGTGAATTCACTCACGCATCGGATGGCCGAGAGTTTCGAGTCCGAGCCTGCCTTAAAAGTGCATGCCTGTGATGAAATTCCTGATCATGCTCTCACCAGCTGCCTAGAGCGTTGTCGTGATATTATTGGCACAAGCCAGCTTGGTGAACGCGAGCGCGGTTTGGTTCAAGATTGCATCCGCGAAAACCTCCACGGCCTTACTGAACTCAAGAAAGAATACTTGGAAGCGGAGACCGAATACCAACGCCTCAATGCAAAGGCTGAGCCTTTTTTCGAAAAAATGGCCCCCCTTCTCGATCAGGAAGAAGCTGGTATTTCAGGATTCGAAGCCTCTCGGATTAATTCCCTCAAGGAAACTCTCGCCGAATGTGTGCAAGCTGTGACCTTTACAAAATACCGTCGTGATAGCCTCCGCGAGCGCATGGTCGCGGTAATCACCTACGTTGGTGATGAGGTCGTCGAAAGCGTCCGCGCTCGAAACCTTGCAAACCCGAATCTTGAAACCATTGAGCAGCAAGTGAAGTCCGCCCTTTTCGAGTAAGAACAAGCCATCTCTTACTAGATACAACCCGTTTAAAAAAGGCCCCCCGCTTATGAGCGATGGTGGCCTTTTTTTATGCTAATTTTTTGTAGGCGTCTTGGAATCGATCCCTAAGCAGATTCATGAAATGCTCATGAGCGTTTGAACTGAGCGTGAACGGCAGGTCTTGCTAAAATGACATAGGTGAAGACACCAAGAACTGTCCCAAGAGGAATTGAGAGGCAATTGATCCCCGCCGTGATCTGCACTAAGAGCGGCTTATGACGCTGTGCGATTGCTCGGGCAGTGAGGAAGTTGAGAACGATCTGGGTGATCATCCACGCTCCGATCACTCCATACACCCAGACCATCATTCCCATAATCTGCTGAACAACGATCGCATCTTTAGAATCGGAAGATTCAAAGATTCCTTCCATGCCCAAGACTGAGTGAAACAGCATAAAATGCAGCACCAGAAAACAAAGCCCCAAACCATTGAGGCCTGCTGAGAGGTAGTAACAGATTTTTAACGTATCAAGATGACTCTCATCTCGTGGATCCGGAGGTATAGGCGGGGGGGTCATTCTCAGAGACTATCCAATTTCTACCTCATCTCAATCTTAAGTCGTAGCTCATCAAAGCCATTCACCCGTTCATACGACGGGTTTTTCTCAACGTGTACGTTTGCTGAAATCAGTTCTAGTGCATCTACCTTCTCCACTAATTGCGTCAAAAGAGTACGCACGATCAAGCGCGCATGAGGAGCTCCTAGGCAAAGATGTGTCCCAAAACCAAACGAAACATGGGGATTTGGTTTACGATCAAGCTGAACGAACTCTGGATTGGAAAAAACCGCACTGTCAAAATTTGCAGCAGCCCACCCGAGAGATACCCGCCCGTTCGGCGGCACTTCGTGTCCTTGCACATCCGTAGTGACGGGGCAAACCCGCCCAATATGAGTGAGCGGCATAAAGGCGCGGAAAAACTCTTCGCCTGCGAGCACGATGCCCTTCGGGTTTTCACGTAATTTCTGAAGGTCGATGGGGTGCTTTGCAAAGTATGCTAGAATATTCGTGATACTATGAATGATGGTATCCCGCCCACCCGCAAAAGTGAGATTCGCAAATCCCATCATCTCATCGCGTGTCAAAGGGCGCTCCCGAAACGTCGCCTTCGTCAGCGCACTGAAGAAATCATCGCTCGGATTTGCTTCCGCACGATCGAAAGCCTGCTGAAGATACTCTTCAAGCGATCCCCCTTCATCGCTGAAGACGTGCATTCCCCAGCTCATGAAAATCTCACCCTCACTCTCGGGAACATCGAGAAGGTAAGTGAGCGCACGACACTGAATCGGTATCGCGAATTCACGCACCGCGTCGAATTCACGCCCTGAGACACTGGCTAGCATCTCAGAAATCAGATCATCCACCTTTACGATCACCTCTGGTTTCTTCGCTCGCAGGAAAAAAGGTTCCACCAGCTTTCGCCACTCGCCGTGCTCGGGTGGATTTGTTTCGATGGGCAACTGACGCATCGTCCGCATCTCTTCCTCGGAAGGAATCGGCACTCGAAACGGCGCATCAGAGCTGTAGGTCTTCCAATCTTTTGCCGCCGCTCTGACATCGGCATGTTTGAGTAGCATCGGAATCTCTTCCCCTTGAAATGGGCACTTCAAAACCGGCCCTTCTTCTCGGGCTTTACGAAATGGATCAGTCGGCATGACCACACTTTAAAAAACTCACCATTGATGGCGAACCATTCTCTAAAGCAATTTCCCACGTAACCCTTCAGTCACGATCTTCGGGTTGGCTTTCCCTTTTGAAGCCTTCATCACCTGTCCGGTGAGGAAGTTGAGGAGCTTCTCATTCCCACCTTGGATTTCGGCCACTTTATCCGGGTTCGCCTCGATCACTTCTTCAATGAGCGCCTCAATCGCGCCGGTATCGGCTGGCTCGAAACCCATCTCTTTTGCAAGAGCCGCAGCATCTTTCTCCGGAGCCTCCCAAAGTGCCGCGAAGAGCTCTTTCGCTTGGCTATTTGAAACGGTTCCGGCTTCGATGAGATTGAGAATATCCGCCAGTTTCTCGGGAGCAATGGGAGAATCGCCGATCTCAAGTGCTTTCTCATTCAAGATACCGAGGAGGTTGTTAATAATCCAGTTTGCGACCTTCTTGCCCGGCGTTTTGGCGCTGGTGATGGTGGCTTCGAAATACTGCGCGAGCTGAACGTCCGAAGTGATGACCGAGGCATCGTATTCGGTAAGGCCGAGCTCAGACTGGTAGCGCGCGGATTTTTCATGTGGAAGCTCCGGCACCAGCGGGCGCACTTTCTCGACGTAGTCTGCAGTGTCGACGGGAAGGAGGTCGGGGTCCGGAAAGTAGCGGTAATCGTGGGCATCTTCCTTACCACGCATGAACTGAGTTTCGCCTAGCTCCTCGCTCCAGCGCCAGGTCGCTTGCTCAAGGGATTCGCCCGCATCGAGCGCATCTGCTTGACGCTGAATCTCATAATGAACGGCACGTCGCACAGCCGAAGGAGAGTTCATGTTTTTGAGCTCAATCTTCGTTCCGAGAGGATCACTCTCGTTTTTACGAAGAGAAATATTCACGTCACAACGCATCTGACCTTTTTCCATGCTAGCATCAGAAATGTTACCCGCGATCAGGATTTGCTGGAGCGACTTCACGTAGGCATAAGTTTCCTCGGCGGAATCGATATCCGGCTCGGAAACGATCTCCATCAGCGGGGTTCCCGCGCGGTTGAAATCGATGAGCGAATTCTTCGCTTGGTGGGTCGACTTCGCGACATCCTCCTCAAGGTGAATGCGAGTTAGCTCCACCGTTTTTCCCGGATTGACGATGCTTTTTTGGGCATCTTTCGGGTAACAATGCGAATAAAGCGGCACCCCACCACCGAGACAGAGCGGAAGGTCCAGCTGTGTAATCTGGTAGTCTTTCGGCATGTCTGGGTAGAAATAATTCTTCCGATCCCACACCACGGTTGGAGGCGTATCACAGCCGAGGAGCATTCCAGAAAGGATGGTGCGCTCGATCGCGAATTCGTTCAGCACCGGCAGCGCCCCCGGAAGCCCGAGGCAAGTGGGGCAGACATTCGAGTTCGGCTCGTCGCCAAACGAGGTCTGACAACCACAGAACATCTTGGTGTTTGTTCTGATTTGGCAGTGAACTTCAAGTCCGATGGTGACGATGTAATCCGAAAGTGGCACGCGCGTGGTTTAAAACGCTCAAGCGGAGAAATCAATGCCGGAGGTCATGCTGTGACCCAAATTCCAACCGAGCCGAATCATAAAAGAGGCTTTCAGTTTCTAAAATTTGAGGGATGGGATGACTCACCGATGAAATCCCAGAGTATTCTGATCCCAACTATCTTGGCAGCCGCTACAATCGAGACCATGGCGGCGGCGACCGCCACAAACCGTAAAGGGAGCCACTAGCGCCCTTCTCTATTTTAACGATGCGTCTAAAAGTTTCCTCAATTTAACCATGAGTTCTGGATGTTCTGCGGCAATATTTTTACTCGTCTCTTCCGATGAGCGCTGGTGGTAGAGTTCCATGGATCCGTCTTGATGAGCGATCAGGCGATGAGTCGCAGTGCGGATAGTGCGCGCATTTTTGTGATAACTGATGGCAAAATTATCCGATGGCTGATGCGGGTTTTTCAGCTGAGGATTGAGGGATGTTCCGTGGAGGAATTCTGGTTTCGGGAGTTGAGCGAGATCACAGAGGGTTGGGAAAACATCGATTGATTCGACGACTTCGCCCGAACTTTCACCACGATGTTTCATTCTGGGGGCAGAAATGATCAGGGGGGAACGGAGCGACTCTTCAAAGAGGGAATGCTTTCCCCAAATGGCGTGCTCGCCGAGGTGCCAACCGTGGTCTCCCCAGAGGACGATGATGGTGTTTTCCCGCAGACCGAGGGCGTCGAGTTGCGCGAGGATTTTGCCCACTTGGGCATCAGCGTAACTGACGCAGGCCGCGTAGTGCTTCCGGACCTCGGTTGCAAAGTCCGCATCGTTGTTTGGGTCCATTCCCCAACGATGATATTTCATGAATTCACCAGAACGATGCCAGGTGGTTTTACCGGCCGGTTTTTGTGGGTGAGGAATCTCGGGAAGCTGTGCGTTTTGGTAGAGATCGAGGTATTTCTTGGGAGCGCCGAAAGGGAGGTGCGGACGGAGGATTCCGGTGGCCAGAAAAAAGGGCCTCTTATCGTCGGCGAGGAGTTTGAGTTGCTTGAGAGTCTCGTTCACGCAGATTCCATCGGGGTAGATTTCATCGCCGCCATCAAGGGCTTGAAAGACGGCCATCTCAGAGGCGTTTTTACGGATTTCTCCGTTCGCCAGACCATGCATCCAGCCGCGCGGATGTTGCCAAGATCCCGCGGGGAGAAGGTGGCGGTCCCAAGAGTTTGGCATTTCGATTTTTGACTCGTCATCCCAATCGTTACCGCCGCGTCCGCCGGGATGATGGCTGACTTTTCCGACAGAAACAGTGGCGTAACCTTGGTCACGAAAATATGCGGGGAGTGAAGGGTGTTTAATGTTTTTTGCGCGTTCGAAAAGAGCACCATTACCAGAGGGGCCATAGGTCCCGGTGAGCAGGGCATAGCGTGAAGAACCGCAAGTAGGTGCTTGGACGTAATGACGCGTAAATGCGCGGCCATTGCGCGCGAGGGAATCGATGTAGGGTGACTCGATGTAATCTTTTCCAAAAGAGCGGAGCTCGGGCCGAAGGTCATCAATGCAGATAAGGAGGACATTGTGCTGGGCTGCAAGGAGAGCAGGACAGAGGAAGAGCAGGAGACGCGTAAGCATGATTACTAAGTAGTAGTTACGAGGACGAATCTTACGAATTTACGTAAATCTCACCGCGAGAAATGTGCGTGCTTTTTTCTCGTTGTCGAGCGTCACATCCTCTGCAAGTAGAGATACCACGCCCCAACGGATCTCTGATAATCAGAGAAATGTAATGAGTTGTAAAACAGCTGATAGCTTGTAAGTGCTCCGTATTTTCTATAGGAGTAGTGAGTTCCATTTAACACTCAGTTAAACCTCGAAAAACCATCAAGAAATTCAGTTCAACAGCTGACTTGCTGACCGCGAAGCGAGGAAACCTTTGGTTGCGGGATTTCGAGCAGTGGCACTCTACGAGACCCTCAAGCACAAACTCCCATACAGAAAGATGAATCGCTCCCTCAATACCAAAGAGTTTCCCGCGTGGGTCGCTCCTTTTTTCTTACTCGGACTTGCGCCACTGGGACTGGCGCAAGATGTCGTGATTTCTGAATTCATGGCTTCCAATTCCGAAACTCTCAATGATGAGGATAGCGATTCCGAAGACTGGATCGAACTCTTCAACCAAAGTGGATCTTCACTCAATCTCAGCGGTTGGTATCTCACTGATGACGTCACCGCTTTGACCAAGTGGGCCATGCCCGATGTCACCCTTGCGCCGGGTCAGTTGATGGTCGTCTTCGCGTCGAATAAAGATCGCGTCGACCCAACGAGCGAACTGCACACGAATTTCAAACTCTCAGCAGCGGGCGAATACCTCGCAATCGTGCGCCCAGATGGCTCCACCATCGAGCACTCATACTCGCCAACATTCCCACAACAGGTCTCCGATGTCTCTTACGGCCTTCAGCAATCCACTTCGACCATTGATCTCCTCGTCGCCGGTGCCTCGGTCAAATATCAGATTCCTGCGAATGGAAATGACGACGTCAATGACGGGCAAAACGTTAACTCGTGGATCCGCACTGATTTTAATGACGCTGCATGGAGCACCGGCACCACCGGCCTCGGTTATGCCACTGGAAGTCCTGATGCATACGACCCGCTCATCTCGACCGACGTCCAAAACATCTTTTTTAATCAACCCAGTGGAGCGGCATCAATCTACATGCGCATCCCCTTCACCGTGGCCGATCCCTCGATCATCGCAGGGCTGATCTTGAAAATGAAATACGATGATGGCTTCGTCGCTTACCTCAATGGGAATCCCCTTCCCGTCGCCGAAGCCAATAACCCTCCCTCGAACCAGCTCGATTTTGAATCCGCGGCAACAAACATTCACGACGACAGCAGCGCGGTAAACGATCAACTCTTCACCCTCGATTCCTCCCTCCTCATCGTCGGGACAAATTACCTCTGCATCCACGGATTGAATCGGAGCTCAACCAGTTCTGATGCTTTATTCGTTCCTGCTCTGGAAGCATCTACGGTGAGCGGAACATCGAGCGCAGCCTACTTTAACGCCCCCACCCCCGGCTCTCCCAATAGTGCTGGAACTTCTAATCCTGGCCCCCTCATTCGGACTGTCACTTCAAACCTCACTCCCATCAACCCCGCCACCGGCCCTCTGGTAATCACTGCTGATATCGTCCCCACCCTCAACCCCATCGGCCCCGTCACTCTTCTCTCTCGCATCATGTATGACGGAGAAATTTCAACCACCATGAATGACAACGGAACGGGGTCAGATGTCACCGCCAACGACGGCATCTACACCGCGAGCATCAACACTGCGAGCCTCGGTGCCGGAGAGATGATCCGTTGGCGTGTCACCGCTTCTGATACGAGCTCCAATAGCTCGAAAGCTCCGCCGTTTCCTGACCCCCTCGACTCACCAGAATACTTCGGAACAATCGCTGATGATCCCTCCGTCTTGAGTTCTAATCTTCCCGTCATCCACTGGTTCACCCCCGATCCCGGAGGCGCCACCACCGTCAATGGTGCGCGTGGCTCCGTTTATTACCTCAATCAATTTTACGATAACATCCAGACCGACCGCCATGGCCAATCCACCGGCAGCTTCCCGAAAAAGAGCTACGATTTCGACTTTAACAAGGGCGACCGCTTCCTCCCAGAGATCGGAGGAAAGCGTGCGAAGGATATCAACCTCATCACCAACTGGGCTGACAAATCAAAAACGCGCAACACCATCGGCTACGAGATGATGCGCGATTCCGGCCACCCCGCGCACTACTCCTTTCCCGTCCGCGTTCAGCAGAACGCCGAATTTTTCAATACCGCTGACCTGATCGAAGATGGCGATGATCGCTACCTCGAACGCGTTGGACTCGATGGCGAAGGCGCGCTCTATAAAATGTATAACAGTTTCGATTCCTCCACCAGCGGGGTGAATAAAAAGACTCGCAAAGAGGAATCCAATACCGACCTCGCCGCTGTCATCGCCGGCCTCGGCCTCACCGGTGATGCCAAGCTGCGCTTCGGATATGACAACATGAATATTCCTAGCACCATCAACTATCTCGCTGCGCTCGACATGACCAACAACCGCGACCACGGGCATAAAAATTACTACGTCTACCGTGATACCAACGGCACTAGAGAATGGCGCCCTCTCATTTGGGATATCGATCTCAACCTCGGCCGCAACTGGCGTAGCGGTCCCGCTTACTTCGATGACGTCTTTCAAAACAACAACCTCCAGTCCGGTCCCAGTAACCGGATGAAGACTTTCATTTTTAATGATCCTACCCTCCGCGAGATGTTCCGCCGCCGCGTCCGCACCCTGATGGATAAATATTACGGCGCTCCCGCTTCTCCGACGGACTACCTCTCCAGCCGCGTCAATAATCTCGTCGCTCTCATCGATCCCACCAATGACAACGCCAACACCGGATCCGATGACGCGGATCTCGACTATCAAAAGTGGGGCTCCTGGGGAAATAACAACGCGATGCGTGCCGCTTCAAATCGCATCCTCAACGAATACATCCCCACCCGCCGCTCCCAACTCTACGGCCTCTCCGCCGTCCCTTCCGCTCAACCCGCCACTCCAAACATCAACATCGTTAGCATCAACTTCAACCCCGCCAGCAATGGCGCGTCCCCTGACCAAAGTGGCGAATACTTCATTCTCCTGAACCCGAATTCTTACGCCGTTGATTGCTCCGACTGGGTCATCTCCGGTGGCATCTCGATGACCATTCCTCCCGGAGCCGTCATCCCCGCTAGCGGCACTATGTATATCGGCCGTGATGCCGTCGGCTTCCGCGCCCGCGCCGTGAGCCCGAAGGCCGACGAAAAACGCTACCTCATCAGTGGCTACGATGGCCAACTCTCCGCTCGTGGAGAATCGATCATCCTTCATGACAACTTTGGGAATCTCATCAATTCCGTGACCTATGCTGGAGACGAAACTCCCGCCCAAGCACAACTCCGCGTGAGCGAAATCATGTATGCTCCCGCCGCTCCCACTCCTGCCGAGCTTGCCAGTATCCCGACCCTTAGCCCGTCGGATTTTGAATTCATCGAGCTCGTCAACACCGGCGTGACAAGCCTCGATCTCAGCAACGCCAAATTCACCGAAGGCGTCTCCCTCACCTTCGCCTCCGGCACCATCCTCGCTCCCGGGCAACGCGTGATCGTCGTCTCAAACCTCGCCGCCTTTCAGCTCCGCTACGGAAACACTCTGCCCGTCGTGGGAACCTACGCTGGCAATCTTGATAACGGAGGCGAGCAGCTCCAGATCGTCGATGCCGTCGGCGAGAACATCCTCGAGTTCACCTACAGTGATGATTGGTATCAGCCCACCGATGGCGATGGCTACTCCCTAGTCATGCTCACTCCCGAGTCCACCGCCGTCACCGATTTCGATCTCAAAGCACACTGGGGAATCAGCCCCACCCTCGGAGGTGATCCCGCCGCCGCATCTGCCACCACTTCCATGACCTACCAAATCTGGAAGGAGGCAAACTTCACCGCTCCCGAACTCCTCGATTCCGCCATCTCCGGAAACACCATCGACTACGATGAAGACGGCCTCAACAACATCCTCGAATACGCCCTCGGCCTCAATCCCAAGCTCGCGGATGCAGCACTCGGCTACACCGCCACCTTCGCCCAAGCGAACGGGAATGACTACCTCGCCATGACCCTCCGCCGGCAAAAAGACACGATCGACCTCACCTACCAAATACAAGTCGATGACACCCTCCAAGACTGGACCGAAACCACCACCACCGTCGGAACCCCCACCGATAACAACGACGGAACCGAAACCATCACCATCCGAGATACCGTGTCATTTGTGGATGGAGCGAAACGCTTCATCAGGCTACAGGTGACTTTGTCTGAGTGATGGATCAATTTTGGAACGTCTAAATTGGTTGTCCGAAGAAAATGGTCGATCGAGAATTTTCGATACAATGGGTAATCCCATTCTATCAGAGGAGCTCAATCCACGAATCGTCGAAACCCTTTTTTTGAACGGAACTGGAAAACTAGTTCCTCTGCAGCATCGTTTTAGGAGATACGTTGCTCGGCTCAATTTAAGGACAAATTTTTCTCAATCTGACCCTTGGGATCGATATTTCTGCAAAAGACGGAAAGCCCATTCACTTCGCCATCATCAAGCTATCCAAAAAGTATTCGGAATTACAATCACCACGGACGTTAGTGAAGGATTGCTTTCGGCCTCGAAGCAGCGCATTGCTCCGAGGTGCCTGATCCACTTCATGGAGTAAAACTCGAGGAAATCATCAATGCTTTGGTAGAGCGTTACGGATGGGATGAACTGAGCGATCGCATCCGGATCCGCTGTTTCGCGAATGATCCCTCTGTGAAATCGACACTGAAATTTCTCCGCCGCACTCCTTGGGCGCGCGATAAGGTCGAGAAGCTATGGCTGGAGACCTTTGCGGGGTAATCTTATCTCAGGACGCTGAAAAAATTCGACCTTCGCCTGTCAACGTTCACAGTCCCGCCGTGTCCACGCTCCTTTCTGCCAGCGAACTCCGCCTTGCTTACGGTCCTCAGGTTTTACTCGATGGCGTCACTCTCGCTGTGGCGGCTGGTGAGAAGGTTGGCCTCGTCGGGCGGAATGGTTGTGGAAAAACTTCCCTTTTAAAAATCCTCGCCGAGGAGAACTCAGCTGATTCAGGGGACATCTCACGTCGGAAGGAGCTCCGTGTGGGGTATCTCCCGCAGGAGTTCGAACTCGATTCTAGCCTTTCCGTTCATGAAAACATCGCAGCAGGCGCGGCCGATGTCGTGAACGCCATCACTCGTTATGAAAATGGCGAGGGCACCGAGACCGAGCTGCAAAACGATCTCGAATTGATCGAGCACGCCGATGGTTGGAACCTTGATTCCCGAATCACTTCCCTCTCAAACGCCCTCGGCACGCCTCCTCTTGAAGTCGAGACCGGTCCCCTCTCCGGTGGTGAGAAACGCCGGGTTGCGCTTTGTCGTGCGCTCGCTTCACAGCCCGATCTTCTCCTCCTTGATGAGCCGACAAACCACCTCGATGCCGATTCTATCCGCTGGCTCGAGACCTTCCTCGAGACTTACCGAGGCGCGGTGATCTTTGTGACGCACGATCGTTATTTCCTGAATGAAATCGCGACCCGCATCATCGAGATCGACAACGGAAAAGCTTACTCGCACCCGGGAAACTACACCGCTTTTTTGGAGTCGAAGGCTCTGCGCCAAGACATCGCTCGAAACACCGAGAAGAAGCGGCAGAAATTTCTCAAAGACGAACTCCAGTGGGTTCGTGCGGGTGTCAAAGCACGCACCACAAAGTCCCGCTCGCGTCTCGACGCATTTTACGAGGTGAAAGACCAAGAAGCTCCGCCCGAGGAGATGCAGATGGAACTCCTCATGCCACCTCCGCCACGCTTGGGCGATACTATCGTGGAGCTAGATGATGTCAGCATCACCCTCGGTGATCGCACTCTTTTCCGTCACCTCGATCTCTCGCTTGAAGCGGGTCAGTGCACGGGAATCGTGGGACGAAACGGCGTGGGAAAAACGACCCTCCTTAAGATCGCACTCGGCCAGCTCGACCCGACTTCCGGATCGGCGAAGCTCGGAAAGCAGGTAAAGATCAACTACATCGATCAATCGCGCATGCAGCTCGATGGCACCGGCTCTTTACTCGATGAAATTTCCAGTGGAAACGAGAAGATCGAGTTCGGTAATGAAACGATCGGTGCACGGGCTTACCTCAAGCGCTTTCTTTTTTCCGATGATCGCATCAACGAGCGTGTTGACCTCCTTTCTGGAGGAGAACGTGCGCGACTCATGCTCGCGAAGGTTCTTAAAACAGGCGGAAACCTCATCGTCCTCGATGAGCCGACGAACGATCTCGACCTGCAATCGCTTCGCATCCTCGAAGAAGCGCTCGCGCATTTCCCTGGCACGGTTCTTTGTGTTTCGCACGACCGCTATTTTCTCGATCGCATCTGTGATCAGATCATCGCCTTCGAGGAAGATGGCGTGCGCGTGACCCCTGGAAATTACTCCTACTACCTCGAGAAACGCCAAACACGTGAGAATGCCGAGCGCGCTCAGGCAGCGGCTGCCCACAAAGAAGCGGCTGCTCGCAAGAAAGCTTCCCAGCAAAAAGCGAAGCCTCGTAAGCTCACAATGGCGGAAGCAAAAGAGCTGGAAAGCATGGAAGGGCATATCCTCGAGGCCGAAGAGGAGCTTGCTGCAGCTGAAGCCCATCTCGCCAAGGTGCAGACAGATTACGAAGCCCTCCCAATCGCGACCGCAAAGCTCGAAGAAGTCCAGACCAGAGTCACTGCGCTTTACGCGCGATGGGAAGAGCTGGAGGCATTGCCAAAATCCTAAATACAAAACGCTCCACCGCGAACGGTGAAGCGCTTTATAAGGATTTAGAAATCAATCTCGTTTATCTCTTACGACGAATCAAGCCCGTGAACAATCCACATGCGGCGAGAAGGGCTGAAGAAGGTTCAGGAATCGAAGAGGTCAGCTCGATATTATCAAAGATAAAGTCCGAATTTACGGCGCCGGCCTGATTATTAATCGCGTAAATAAATTTAAGACCCAGAACATTACCGCTGTTGAGGGTGTTAACTAAGGTAGTCTTCTGAGCTGAATCAGCGCCAACCACGTCAAAGGTTACATTTTGAAATGCACCAGTCCCGTTCACGGTCACACCAAGATCCACGCGCTCGTTGTAGCCACCGTTTCCAGGCTCAAGGCGAATGCTGATGGACTGGCCAACAGGAATATTCACATCAAAGCTTCCAGAGATTGTATTGAAAACATCAGTCGTAACGTTTCCACCGAGAATCCCAGCATTTCCGAGATTGAATGGACTGGTGGCATCGCCAATTCCACCACCAGCGTAGCTGCCGGGGTTAGAAAGAACGCGAGTTGCAACACCGTCCGTGCCATTGGCCCCGCTAATCACTTGGATCGTGGTAATCCCAGCGGCATTCTCCGCAAAGGAAAAGAAGCCAGGCTCATCGGCCTCAAAATCTAGCATGCCAAGTGAGGCCGCAGAAATAACGGGCGCTGTAAGAAGAGCCAATGAATGAATGAATAATTTTTTCATAGGATTTTAGATCCTACTTGCTCCACAAAAAAATACCAGCTATTTTTTATAGGGCCCCGTGAGGATCTTACGAAGGTTAGGAGAGATTTCCACCGCCTTCATTTCGGCAAGGCTCACGCAAGCAGCGACGATTTCCCCTGTGGCACAGAGCTCATCGGAAGCGTTGAGAAATTTGAAGCCATAACGCACAGAACGGGTGCGAACTTCTACCACGGTGACTTGGATACGCACGGACTCGCCGAACTTGATGGGCTTTTTAAAATCCGCTTCGCAATGGACGCGTGGCCAGCCGACTTCGCCATCGTGCAGCGTGATCCCGCGTGACCGCAAGAAAGCGTGTTCGGCGGATTCCATCCAGCGATAGAAATTCGAGAAGTGCGCAATGCCAGCGAGGTCGGTTTCGTAGAACTCGACTGGGCGGGACCATTCAAAGGGCTCGGACATGGCGGCAAGGTATCAGAGCGAGCGGCAAAGCTCAGCGAATTTTTCTGCCATCGCTCCGAGGTGGTAATTTTCTTCAACGGCACGGCGTCCGTTCGCTCCCATTTCAGCTGGAGCATTAAGGGCTTTGCGGAGCGATGAGGCGAGGTCTCCTCCGTCGAATAGGACACCGCAATTCGTCGGCTCAATGATTTCCACAAAGGCAGAGGCCCGAGGCATCACGACAGGGAGACTCGAAGCCATCGCTTCAATGAGATAAAGGCCAAACGCTTCCGGATCATTCACCGGCACGGAAAAGACGGAGAGGCCTGCGAGGAAATCCGCTTTGGCATCGCGGTCGAGATCAGGATGCCATTCGGTCGAGTCGAGGAGCCCAGCTTTCGAGAGCTTTTCTTTGAGCGAAGCGACGTATTGCTCATCACCTCCGCCCATCGTTCCGGCGATCGCGAGAGTGCACGAGGGGTCGTTCAACTCGATGAAGGCGTCCACCAAATTCCCCAGTCCCTTCGAGTGGCACATCCGAGCGAGGTAGCCGATGCGCTTCTTTCCGGTAGCTGGTTTATAGCCAGTGAGATCGATCCCATTGGGAATCACGGAGGAAGAAATGCCCGTGCGCTCTTCCATGAGGTCGGCATAAAATTGACTCGGGGAAATCACGGCATCGGCATCGTTGAGTCTGGTCGACATTTCCTCCCAGCACTTCTCCTTCCACGGCGCGGGAAGCCCATCGAGGAAGGAATCTTCCCCCTGAAAGGTGCAGATAATTTTTGAACCAAGGCGTTCTTTTAACGTGAGCGTCAGTCCGGCAAGAAGCGCGTTTGAAATGAGAATGACATCGGGCTTTCCATCGTGCTCAAGCCACTCGCAGAGTTTATCGACCTCTTTTTCAAGGTGGCTTTCCTCAAGCCGAAGCATCTCATACGTCATCTCACCTTGCTCGGCAGCGGAAGTGAGATGGCTCCGTTTTGCAACTGCACGGAGAAGCCCGCGCCCGTTGAAAAGCCCATCGACCCAACGCGGCAGTTTCCGGAAAAGCCCATACTTCTGCTGCAGGTAAACATTAATCCCACCAAAGAAAACCGGCGTGTTACGATCCGCCTCGCTCTGTTCCTCATCGAGCTGAAGCGGAAGATACATCGGCACCATCAGCGCATCATGACCAGCTGCCCGAAGCGCCTTCGCCAAGGCGTTATCCCGCATGCAAGCCCCGCAGTAATAACTGCCCGTGCCAGCGGTGAGGATGGTGATTTTCATTTGAGGGAATATGCATGTGCAGAAGCATTCCCGCAATCGCTTAAGGGTTTCGGATTTCAGGTTAATCTAGAAGTCATCCCTCTATTCACTGATCAAATGTGAAAACTTTTATGCAAACTTGCATGCTGTTTGCCCTGCTTTTGCAGAGCAGATTCTTTTATCCAAGAGGATGACAAAGTTCGGATCAGGGTAGTCGCCCTAAAGCCCTTCGCGGGTAACGAGGAATATCAGAACGCGATAA
>JBDNAW010000101.1:0-28350 GCA_039768255.1 Akkermansiaceae bacterium
CACCACCACCGTTCAGACAGAGGAGCCAGTCATGCCTCCCGAGGGCGATCAGATTGACAAAAAGCACGCCGACATGATCCGCGCTTGGATCGATGGCGGCCTTCTCGAAAACAAATCATCCAAAGCGCGCAGGGCCAAAAAGCCCAGTATCTCACTCGCAGTCGTTGACCCTCAAAAGCGCCCCGATGGCCCACTTCCGATGCCGCAGGATCTGCTCCTTGAACCCGTCGTCGTCCCCGCGCGTGGAACCGTGATCAATGATATGGAATCCAGCCCTTGGGCTCCGCTTCTTGCCGTCACCGGACAACGCCAAATCCTTCTTTACCACACCGACTCACTAGAACTCATCGGCATTCTACCCTTTCCTTACGGAACACCCGAAACCGTCTCTTTTCACCCTTCAGGGAAATATCTACTCGCGGCAGGAGGAATTGGCGGAAAATCTGGCACCACCATCACGTGGGATATCATCAACGGAAAAACGCTCATGACAATGGGCAAGGAGTTTGATGCCATCCTCGCCGCTGACCTCCGTGCCGATCTCGGTGGTATTGCCCTCGGTGGACCCAGCCGACTCATCAAACTCTGGGACACCCAAGCGAACGAGCAGCTTCTAAAAATCAAAAAACACACCGACTGGATCACCGCTCTCTCCTACTCACACGATGGCGTCCTGCTCGCCACCGGTGACCGAAACAACGGCATCTACATTTGGGAAGCAGCCACCGGAAATGAATTTCACACCCTACGCGGCCATCAGAAAGCCATCGTCGATCTCAAATGGCGTAGCGATTCTAACCTCGTCGCTTCCGCCTCAGAAGATGGTGAAATTCGTTTCTGGGATATGAATCGAGGTCGAGAAGTTAAAAAGACGCGCGCCCACAATGCAGTGCTCGCGCTCGACTATGCCCGCGATGGTCACCTCATCTCTTCAGGTCGTGATCAAAAAGTGAAAATCTGGAAACCTGATCTTAGTCTTAAAAAAGAACTCCCTCCCTTTAAAGCCGAGATCACTGAGGTCGAATTCAGTCACGATGCTAAACGCTTCTTCACCGCGGACTGGAACGGCTACATCCAAGTTTGGGACTCCTCAAATTACAAAGAAATTGGAACACTCAACTCCACTCCGCCTAACATCGCAGACCGACTCGTCGAGCTCCGAGCCCGCACCTCAATCTTTAAAGCAGGCACTGAAAAACTCCGTGCAGAACTTCTTGAAAAAGAAAAGAACCTCGCAAACTCCGACAACTGGCTCAAGGCACTGCAACAGAAAATTCCCGCGCTCAAAAAGCGGAAAAATGAACTCACTCAGGCTATTGCTCAAGAAGAGAATGAGCGCAAAAAGTTCGAGCAGCTCGCAAATCAAACAAGGCAAGAAGCCGATGATCTCAGCAATGACATTATTTCACACCGCGAAGCTGCAAACCAACTGAACAATCAGCGCAGCGGAATCGTCAACAATCTCAACGCAGCTCGGAGGGAAAAGGCTAGCGACAAAAGCGCCGCACTCGAAAAACAACTCGCCGACCTCGATCAACGTCTCGCTTCCAGCCGAGACGCCATGAACAAGTGCCAGATCGCCAGAGAGGCCAAGATCAAAGCCCATCAAGAGGCTGGTAAGAACCGTCAAGCCGCTGCCACGCGTAAAGGAACCCATCGTAAAGAACTTCAACAGATCAACACCCAGCTTCCCAAAGCAGAAAAAGACCTCCCCAGCGCCAAAAAGGGACTCGCTTGGAGTCAAAAGCAGCTCAAAGAGGCCAAAAATAAGCTCACCCAATCTGAGCAAGCGGAAGTTTCACATCAGAAATCAATCAAACACTGGGAAGCCGCAGCCGTGAACACCAAGCTCGTCGGGGCTACTCAGATTTTAGAACAAACACGAGAATCTCTCACTATCCTCCACGGCGATCTCCGCGAAGCCGTAAAAGAAGCTGAAGCCGAAAGTGTCATCCGGATCAAAAATGAGATCGATCAACAAGCAATCAAACTCTCCGAGTCACTAAAAACCCAAATAACTTTTCAGCAAAAATACCAAACTCTGAAAAAGGGCTTCTAAACAAGCGACTCGAGCAATTTCGTGTGAATTCCACCGAAACCACCATTACTCAGAACTGCGATAACATCGCCCTCTTTCGCTTCTTCGGCGACGTGTGAGACGATCGCATCGACATCCGCGAGATACCACGCAGACGTTCCTTTCGAAGAAATATCAGCAACGAGCTTCGCAGGATTGAGACGATCTTCTTCAGCCACCTTTTCAGCATCAGGCACACTTGGAAGCACCACAAGATCGGCATGAGCAAGCGCTTCCGCGAGATCATCTTGAAAAATGTTCCGGCGCGTTGTGTTTGAACGAGGCTCAAAAAGCACCCACAACCGGCGTTCTTCATAACGCTGTCGCAGCCCCTTGATGGCCTGCGCGATTGCCGTCGGATGGTGCGCAAAGTCATCGATGACAGTCACGCCATTGACTTCACCCCGCTCTTCTTGGCGCCGCGCGATCCCCTCAAAACTCGCAAGACCTTTACGAACATCATCCACCGAAAGGCCGGAAAAGAGCGCCGATTGACAAGCCATCGCGGCATTGCGCACGTTAAACTCTCCCACCATTGGAATCATGTAAGTCTCACCATCGATCTCAAAATGACTTCCCGCTTGATCGTAAACGACATTTTCAATGCGCATGTCACAATCCTCACTAAAGCCCACCGTCTTAACAGGGCAAGGTGCACCAGCTGAAACATCGAGGCAGTTTTGATCATCACCATTCACAAGCGCCATCCCGTTACTTGGCACCACCTTAAGCTGGCGCTCAAAGCTGAGCTTAATCTGGTCGAGTGAGTCAAAGATATCCGCGTGATCGAACTCGATATTATTGATCACCACCACTTCAGGAAGGTAGTGGAGAAACTTAGAACGCTTATCGAAAAAGGCGGTGTCGTATTCATCACCTTCCATGACCACAAAATCAGAATCAGTAAAACGCGCGCCCTGCCCAAAATTCCGAGGAATGCCTCCAATCATGAAACTTGGGTTCTTCCCTGAAGATTCAAAAAGCCATGCCGTCATTGAAGCAGTTGTCGTTTTTCCATGAGTTCCGCTGATGACGATGTTGCGATTTCCACGCAGAAAATATTCCTTAAGAACTTCAGGAAGTGACTGGTAACGAAGCCGGCGATCAAGGACCTCTTCTGCTTCGGGATTTCCACGGCTAATCGCATTTCCGATCACGACAGTAGTCGCATCCGCTGGGATATTTTCCGCACGATAACCTTCGGAAATCTCGATCCCTTTTTTCGCGAGAAAGTCAGACATCGGAGGGTATGCCGCCTGATCGGAACCAGTGACGCGATAACCTTGCTCGGCCATTCCGGCCGCAACGGAACCCATGGCCGTGCCACAGATCCCAATGAAGTGAAACTGTTCGTCTTTCATTGAAAAATTAAAAACCAGGGGCCGCGACACGACCATGCTCACGTTCTTCGAGGCGCTCCGCGAGAATACGATCAGCAACTTCTTTCACCATCTCTTCAAGCAAAAGACGAAGGTGACTCCCCTTAGTATAATCAGCAGGAGCAACATGCTTCACGCGATCTGCATGAGTGCAAAGCTGATAGCACTTTCGAAAACTACGACCGCTAGCGTCTTTTGGATTGTATACCGCGATCGCGTGCCCCCCATTCTTCTTCATCACAGTGAAGCAAGGGACATCAGTCGGACCATCACCGACATAAATCATATTCTGAAATGGCACCGGCCGGGCTTCTCCCGGCATGTGATCATTCACATCATCATCGTGATCGAGCATCCCCTTATTGATTCGGAAAAGATACTGCGTCTTGGTGGTGTGAGAAATGGTGCGCTTCGGGAAGCTGATTCGGCCATGTTCGTCCTCGCCAAATTCACAGCCAAAGATCGCCTTCACCTTGTTCTTGAGTGAGCAGCCATCGAGAAGCGCCTTGAGACCAGAAGAAACAATGTAGTGATCCACCTTAATTCCTGCTGCTTCGTGCTCAGGGCGAATACAGAAATCACGAATCTCTTGAAAAACGGTTTCTACCCCCGGGTAATAATTGAGCCCTTTTCCTAGCTCAGTGAGATCGGCGTTGGAAACATTATCCATGCCGAGGTAGTCGAGAAGGCACTTCATGTAAGCCAATTCACCATCCCAAGACTGCTCTTTCACAAGCTGATTACAGCGCTCCCAAAACTGCTCGGGGTTAATCCCAAACTTCGGGAAAAGCACATCGTCCTGCATGTAAGCTGGGCTCAGCGTCTGATCATAATCATAAACCAGCGCGATGGTGTTTTGAGGAACGGACATTTCATCATGATGGTGCCCTGATCTTCAAGAAAAGTCAAAGACCAGATTATCAGCGGCATTCTGCTTGTGATGCTTTTCCTTGTTGGCAGTTTGATCTATCTCTTCCTCCCTCGTGAGCGTTGATAAGAAATACTGGTTCCGTGCTAAAAGACGCAACCATGGCTATGGCTGGGACCTCCCACTCACCTGGCACGGTTGGTTCGTCCTCGCAGCTTATCTCGTCTTTATGATCGCCTTCCCTTTTTGGATCAGTCCCGCAACTGATCTCCTCGGGTATTTAGGCGGAGTGACCATTGCAACTGGCGCCCTTGTCTTCATCTGTTGGAAAACAGGCGAGCCGCCAAAGCGATGACACTTGATATCCCACTTAGGAAAAGTAGATCATTCCCGCGATTCCAGCCGCGAAACAATAGTAGGAAAAATACTCAAGTTTCCCACGCTTCACCGCACCCATTACGAGATAAATCGCCAAAAGCCCAACAACTGCCGCAGCCACTGCGCCCGCGACGTAGGGCACATTGAAGCATGATTTCAGAGCCTCTCCAAATGAGCCCGTTTGCTCAATGCGATCCTCCATCGTGAGGACGAATCCGCCTGCGATCGCAGGAATGGACATCAGGAAAGAGAACTCTGCCGCTCGCTCAGCCTTCACCCCGCTTACAAGACCTGCTGCGATCGTTGATCCGGAGCGAGACACTCCAGGTAAAATGGCAAACGCCTGTCCGATCCCCATTATGACACTACTCTTGAGACCAACCTTTTCGGCACGCCCTTTCACCAAACGAGGAACAAAGAGAATCAAACCGGTCACCATCAAAAGACCGGATACCAAAAAGGGGTTCCCCGGCACTGCATCAAAGAAGTCTTTGAAAAGAAGAGCCGCGATGACAGCCGGGACGGTTGCGATCGCCAGCCACATGATCTTCTTCCGCTCCTCAAGCATCTCCCTAGTGTAAAGCGACTGAACCAAGCTCCACAGACTCGGCCAAAAGAAGATCAAAACACTCACCAGAGTGCCAACATGAAGGATGACCTCAAACGCCAAATCAGGCTGATGCTCTGATCCCACTTCACGTATCCCAAGAAGATATTGTGTCAGCACGATATGACCTGATGAAGAGATCGGCAAAAACTCAGCCAATCCTTGCACAATTCCAACGATCACTGCTTCCCAGATTTCCATAAGTGAGAAACTAAGGATTTATGAAGCTTCCGCAAGACTCATTGAGGCGCTACTCTATCAGGCGCCACTTACCCAGCTGAAGATCACCCAGCTCATATTCCCCGATAGCCTCTCGATGGAGCCTGACCACCTTCACCTCAAACCGTGAAAACATCCGCTTCACCTGATGATGCTTCCCTTCATAAATGGTGAGTCGGCAATTTTTCTTCCCCAGCACTTTTACAATTGCGGGAGCTGAAGTGACCCTTTCTTTCGCAAACCACATCCCCTCTTGAAATGCCTGCACCATCTCCTCAGTAATCTCGGCATCCGTCTCAACCAGATAACGTTTCCCAACTTTTTTTCCCGGCTCAGTGAGCGATTCTGAGAACTCGCCATCATTGGTCAAAATCACGAGCCCCGTCGTAAAACGGTCCAGCCTCCCTGCTAGGTGTAATTCCTGAGCCCAAGGTTCATCGATCAAATCTATTACCGTTTGATGCCCTGCATCGGTCGTCGCACTGACCAAGCCTGTAGGTTTATGAAGCATCACTCTCCGACGCACTAGCGCCTGCACCACCTCGTGGCCCACTTCGATACGATCAAACTTACCCACTAAGGTAGCGCGATCCTCGATCACCAAATCATTCACACGCACAAGACCAGCTTCGAAACGCTCTCGCACGCTCCGCTTCCCCCAGCCACCCCATTTCCCGATTAAACGATCTAATCTCACAGCACTTGCTTGAGTGCTTGTGCGACTCTCTCATCATCTTCCGGAAAAATCGTTCGCAGATCGAGGAATAATGCATCGTCGGTTGTGCGTCCTACCACCGCTGGATTACCGACTCGCAGACGCCTCGAAAGCTTCGTCAAAGATTGCCCTTCTGGCACAACCTTAATCGCTACCGAAGGAAACTCCGCTCGAGGCATCGTTCCTCCTCCGGGGCGTGATTTTGAATCCTCCACCGTGACATTTGCCGAATTCACACTCGCCCCAATCTGCTCGGCTCGCTCGCGTAATTCATCGAGCCCTGTCGCCATAAACTTCAAGACTGGGACATCAGCCATCGAAGGTTCCGCCCTCGTCTCCAAATACTGATCAATCGACTCCTGAAGCGTCGTCAGGATCAACTTATCACAACGCACCGCTCTAAAAAACGGCTCCTTTTTCACCTGAGCTACAAGATCAGCACGCCCACCGATGATCCCAGACTGGGGGCCACCGAGCAATTTATCTCCCGAGAAAATCACGAGATCGATTCCTCGCCGCAAGCATTCCTGCGGTGTCGGCTCGTGCTCAATCGGCGCAAGTTCATCGGTATTCATCATCGCCCCCGATCCGAGATCTTCCACCAGTGGAATTCCATGATCATGTGCGAGCTTGGCAATCTCTGGAATCTCCGGTTCCCCCACAAAACCATCGATGTAGAAATTCGAACGGTGAACTTTTAAAATTAAAGCCGTCTGAGGAGTCAGCGCTTTTTCATAATCGTGAAGATGCGTCTTATTCGTCGCGCCGACCTCAACCAACTTAGCTCCCGAAGTTTCCAGAATCTCTGGAATGCGAAATCCACCGCCAATTTCCACCAATTCAGAACGAGAAACAATCACCTCATTTTTCCCCTCAGCTACTAAAGTGCGCAGAGTTAACACGAGAGCCGCTGCACAATTGTTCACCGCCGTCGCGGCCTCCGTCTCTAACAAACACGCTAGCGCAGTTTCCAGATATCCGGCACGCTTTCCACGCCCCCCTTCCGGAAGATCAAATTCTAAATTCGAATACCCCGTCGCGATTTTCTGCAGAGCCGAAGCGGCACGAGGGCCCAAGGGAGAACGCCCAAGATTGGTATGAATCAAAACCCCGGTGGCGTTGATCACTGGTTGGAGTCGCGAACTCGTAAACGCCGCCAACCCCTCCCGCACTTCCGCCTCAATCACCTCTCTTGTGAATTCTTCCCCCGCGACCAATTTCATGCGATATCTCTGGATTTCTTTTCTCACGAAAAGATTCACCAACGGACGTGGCAGGGTAACTTCAGTAGAGAGAGCCGCAGCGAGCTTCTCAACTGCAGGGAGAGCAGAAAAATCAGGCATATTGTGGGGGTAAGATACGTTGAATCCTAGATTGGTAAAGCCGTGGAATACCGGTTCCTCTAAATAAGAGATCAGCAACTTACTGGTCTTGCCAAAAAAGTTGTAAAAACCTTCTTGCCAAAATTCGGCTAGCACCCTACTTCTCCGCCGTCCGCAACGACATGACCCGTTCGTCTAATGGTTAGGACTCCGCCCTTTCACGGCGGCAATAGGGGTTCGAATCCCCTACGGGTTGCCAAAGGCCACTCAACGCTCACGTTGAGTGGCCTTTGGTTTTTCTAGGAGAGGCAAATCCCTCAATCCTCTAATCTAAATTCGCCATTTGATTCTCCGCAATTCAATGGTTTGATCTTCTAGTGCGGTCGCTTCTTCTTTATCTCCTGCTAACGACACTTCTCGTGGGGGTGGAGCTTCCCCTCATTCATCGAGTGATGATTGAATCTGGTGATGCGCCACAGATTAAGTCATCCGCATTTCACCTTCGGGATTTCGAGTTCCAAGAAGTCGATGGTGAGTGGATTACACTCCTACCTTTTGGACTGAAAATTACAGACAACGAACAAACCAAGCTTCTTAAGGAGGTTCCAATTGGCACTTACAAGGCGGTTCGATTTTCAATTTTCCAACCCAAAAACTCTCCTGCAGGACATCTCAACATCCGCTCTGAGACCGCTTCAAAAACCCTCAGCCTAAAAAATCACCCACACCTGCCACGCATCCACCTCTCGACCTGGTTTGTAGTCCAAGAGAATACACCCCTTCGGCTTACCTTGAATCTCGATCGCCTCCTAAGCTTCCCCCGGCCCATTCCACTCGACACCTCTCTGAACCAGGAAACATTGAACAGCGCACTCATCGCCAATCTTCACAGTGCCTTTTCTCTCACCGGAAGTAACAGCCTAATTCCTCCACTCCATTTTTCGAAAAACAACACCCCAATTTCGCTGGATATTCCTCCTCGTTTTGCGCCACCAGGATTACCACCTGACAATCCTCTTACGAAGGAACGAGTCGCACTTGGAGAGAAACTTTTCTTTGATGGCATCATTTCAGCAGACGGGTCCGTAACTTGCGGCGCCTGCCATAGCGAAAACAACGCCTTTGCTGAAGACCGCGCAATTTCCCGTGGCTTCGAAGGTCGTCTTGGAAAAGCCAACTCGATGCCACTCTTTAATCGGGCTTGGAAATCCTCCTTCTTTTGGAATGGCCGCGCACCTACGATCCGCGACCAAGTCTTACGACCAATCGCTCATCGACAGGAAATGGCGATCCCAATCAAGCGTGCGCTCTTCCGCCTCAATCGACGCCGTGATTATCAGCGTGATTTTACAATCGCCTTTGGCCCAGGACAAATCACTGCAGAAAAACTCAGCCTCGCGCTTGAGTCATTCATTCTCACCCTGACCAGCTTCGATTCAAAATTCGATCAAGCAATGATGGGTAAGGCTGAACTCACCGCACGAGAAAAACGCGGAATGGACCTCTTCTTCAATGATCATGTTCCAGGAAAACCCGGTCGTGGTGCTGGCTGCTATCAATGCCATGGCGGGGCGAATTTCACCGACTACCAGTTTCATAATAACGGACTTCTCACCCCAAAAGACGACGGACTCTTCGAGGTTACAGGCCGAAAAGAAGACCTCAAAAAATTCATCACCCCGAGTTTACGAAACCTCGTTCACACAAAGCCTTACTCGCACGATGGCCGACTTTTGACGTTAGAAGAAGTCATCGATCACTACTCAAATCCTCCCAAGCTGAGCGAAACACTCGATCCTAGACTCCCGAAAAAAGGCCTACAGCTATCAGAACCCGATCAGGCTGCCCTCATCGCCTTCCTCAAAACTCTGAGTGACCCGAAGTATTAAGCTTTTTCAAAAAGCCCTTCAACCACAGGGAGATCAGCGGCAGATTCAGCTTTCTGCTCACGAATAATTCGGCCGCCCTGCACGAGAAATGCACCTGGCATTTGAAGACCGTCACCAGCGAGATGACCGACGCCACACCCCTTGAAAAGAGCGATGAAACCACGTAGCCAAACGCGAGGCCCAAAAAGCTCAAAGAAGCCTCCTTTCCCTAAACCAAAGGCTCGGTAGAGATCACACCATGGATCCGCAATTCTTGAAACCTTACTATCACGCACATATTCGACCTCTTCTCCTTCCTGGAGCATATGCACGAGCACAAGCTCAGCGCCATTGGCCTTTGCCTGATCTTCCATCACCTCCAGCTTTCGCAAAAGCTGACGCGTAAACGTGCAACCAAAATGCCTCAAAAATACCACCGCGAGCGGGCGCTCCTCTGAAGCCGCCTGTAAATTTTCTCCGGAATTAAGATGAAAGGCACGCATCGCCTGCTCGAGCTTCATCGCTTCACCATTCACGGGTTGCCCCACCATCAAGCAGGCCGCTGACCACAAGATCATCGCAAATGGAATCCACCAGATGAGGTCGTTAAAAATAATCATCCAACCCGCCGCCCACGGGAGATCACCCTGCATCGCAGCAAAGGCAAAACCAATGGGGCCAAAAACCTTACCCAAAAAGCCTACCAGAACAATCGGCCAATGTTTGAGCGGAGCCGCCGAAGCACAGAGATAACCGATCCCGTATACTCCTACGATCATTCCGATGCATTGCCACAGAAAAGGATACTGCGGTTGAGGCATCCCCGAAATCCGAAACCATTCGCTTGGCCAACCGACCGCCCAAATCCCGAAAAGTATATTGTAAACACCCGCAAAACGGAGCGCAACAGTCATCCAGTGAGGAGCTTGGCAGCTACGCGCGCTACATTCGACGGTCATGTGCCAGACTACCCCGCTTTTTGAGGCCCGCAAGCAACCGACTCACATTAATTTTCAAGACTTGCCGCCTATCGCATTCTGGACTTAGCTCCGCCATGAGCAACGCGGTCAGCATCGCCGGAACCGGCAGCTACGTCCCTGAGAGAATCCTCACTAATGATGAGCTTTCAAAAACCGTCGACACCAACGACGAATGGATCACCACTCGCACTGGCATTAAAGAGCGACGCATCGCAGCTGAGGGCGAATTCACCTCCCACCTCGCGACCAAAGCCGCAGAACAAGCACTCGAACAATCAGGCTACAAAGCAGAGGACATCGATCTCATTATTGTAGCTACCATCACGCCCGATACTCTTACCCCAGCGACTGCTTGCTATGTGCAGACCAATCTCGGAGCAAAGAAAGCAGTGGCCTTTGACATCTCAGCCGCTTGCTCAGGCTTCCTCTATGCAATGAAACTTGCCAAGCGTATGATCTCTAGCGGAGCCTTTGAAAACGCTCTCATCATCGGCGCTGAAAAACTCTCTTCCTTTGTCAATTGGGATGATCGTGCGACTTGTGTTCTCTTTGGAGATGGAGCCGGAGCAGCTGTTCTCCATCGCTCTCAGGAAGGTGAAGGCTCAATTCTCTCCACTGATATTGGAACCGATGGCGCTCAGACTCATCTCCTTAATATTCCTGGTGGTGGCACCGCGTGCCCCATCACCATTGATAATGCCGGTGATCAGCTTGCGACTCTCGCAATGTCGGGAAAAGAAGTCTTCAAGCACGCAGTTACCCGGATGAAGAATTCGGCAAACCTCGTCATCGAACGCTCCGGCCTTCAGCCTGAGGACATTTCTCTCGTCGTCCCCCATCAAGCGAACCTGCGCATCATCGACGCCATCGCTGATCGACTTGCGGTTCCGAACGACCGCGTCTTTGTCAATCTCCACAAATACGGAAACACCTCAGCTGCCGCCATCGCCATCGCGCTCGATGAGGCGCACCGCGAAGGAAAGATCAAACGTGGAGATAAGATCGTCATGGTTGCCTTCGGCGCTGGCCTCACTTGGGCTGCGGCTGCCATTGAGTGGTAAAACTCTTCGGGGAGCCTTCTCCTAAGGTCAAACTTTCTTTCCGAGTTGACCCCACCGCTCCATACGCTCAACTCTTAGGAAACCATTTTCTTTAAAGTTTGAGCCAAACATACCGATCTACCCCCACCGATACCACCGGTATGCCCGGCGGCATCCCTTACATCATTGCGAATGAAGCTGCCGAGCGCTTCTCATTCTATGGAATGAAAGGCATCCTCGTAATCTTCATGTCGCAATACCTCTGGCTCATGGGAGACACTCCAGGGACCGCGATGTCTGAAGCGGAAGCGAACCAGCATTATCACACATTCGGAGCTTTCGTTTATCTCACTCCTTTTCTAGGGGCTCTCCTTGCCGACATTTTTTGGGGGAAATACAAAACAATCATTATCCTCAGTCTTGTCTACGTTGCCGGACATGCGGCACTTGCCTTCATGGGTGTGGTAGGCGGAGCCGGAACGTGGCTTGCAATCGGACTGGGCCTGATTTGCATTGGTTCCGGAGGAATCAAGCCCTGCGTTTCCGCTCATGTTGGAGATCAATTCGGTCCTCAGAATCAGAACCTTCTTACCAAGATTTTCAATTGGTTCTATTTCTCTATTAATCTCGGCTCCACCTTCGCGACGCTTCTCATTCCGGTTACGCTCGAGAAGTATGGTCCCCACTGGGCTTTTGGACTACCCGGAGCGTTGATGGCTATTGCGACAGTCGCATTCTGGATGGGACGAAATAAGTTTATCCATGTCCCACCAGGTGGAAAGAAATTCGCCAAAGAGCTTTTTTCAAAAACTGGGCTGGGCTCGCTAGCAAAGCTCATTCCGCTCTACCTCTTCGTCTCGGCGTTCTGGATGCTTTTTGATCAAACTGGCTCGTCTTGGATTTTCCAAGCGCAGGATATGGATCGGAATTTCATGGGCAGAGAATGGCTTCCCTCTCAAGTGCAGTCGATCAACCCAATCCTAATCCTCATACTTGTCCCTCTCTTTTCCTTCGTGATTTATCCTACCGCCGGAAAGTTCATTAAACTGACACCTCTCCGTAAAATGGGAGCTGGACTGTTTCTAACCGTCATTTCCTTCGCGATCATCGCTGGTATTCAAATGGCCATCGAAAATGGGAGCACTCCCAATATTGGTTGGCAACTCTTTGCCTTCCTGATCATCACCGCAGCGGAGGTTATGGTCTCCATCGTCTGTCTTGAATATTCTTACACCCAAGCCCCTAAAAACATGAAATCCTTCGTGATGGCGGTGTTCTTCGGCTCGGTTTTTCTCGGAAACATCATCACCTCAGCGGTAAATGGCGCGATTCAAATCGACGACCCTACCGCAGACTTCTCTGTCACGAACCGAGACACTCTCACTAAGCACCCCGGATATGATGGTGAAATTGGCACGGATGATGACATCATCCTCGCAATTAAGGACGACGTGAAAGTGATTGAGAAACTCCCCTCTTCAAAGGCTTTGGAAAACGGCTACCAGCTCATTTCCGTATGGTCTAAAAATAATAACAATACTCTTCCAACTACTGATGAAGCCGCAGTAATTCTGAAAGGAATTTCCGACACTTGGGGCACTCCATTGGTTTACAAAAGAGTCGCCTCCCAAACCGCAAGGCTCGCCAGTATCGGTCCAGACAAAACCGCCGACACCCAATGGGATATCGGTTACGAGCTCAAGACCACCCCGCCACAAACCCCATCTTCTGTTGAGAACTCAACGGAGAAACCAATGAGCTGGCTAGACCGTCGCAAGGAAGAGCTTGGAGTCACCGAGGCCGCCAATACAGATTCCTCAATCGTTAAAAAGACGGCCTACACCGGTGGACAATCAAAGCTTGAAGGCCCCTCCTATTTTTGGTTTTTTACCGGAATCATGTTGATTTCAGCAATCTGCTTCGTCCCTTACGCAATCTTTGTGAAGGAAAAGAGCTTCACCCCTACCGAAGAAGAACCCCTACCCGTAAATTAAAAATGAGCCTTTGGAATATCGGTCAGGATCCACGCAGTAATCATGCGGCGAATACTGCAGGAAAAGCCGAAGCAAAAGCTGAACGGGTGAATGAAGAGCTGCGCGGAATGCAGCGTCAGATTGATCACCTCACGCTTCTCTGCCAATCGATGTGGGAGCTTGTGCGCGAGCATAGTGACCTCAGCGATCAAGTGCTGCGCGCTAAAATCGCCGACGTTGATACACGCGATGGCAAGGCCGATGGAAAGATCAACCCCCAAGTCTTTCCCTGCCCCGCCTGCGGCGCGAATTGTAATTCAACACGCCAAGCCTGCACGATGTGCGGTGAGGATTTGAAATCGCATAAGCCACATATTTTCGAGGCTTAAAACGCCACACTCGGCTTTCAATCCGAAGGGCTGCAAACTTTGAACGGAGCTACCTTTCTAGAAGCACTTCGTCACCGAGCACGACGACATCGACGCTGCCCTTGAGGGTCTTATTGAGGAAAGGCGTATTACTGCTCTTGGACTTCATGAACTCCTTGGTAAAGGTCGTTTCACCTTTGGGATCGAAGACGATGAGGTCTGCTGACTTCCCTTCGGCCACTTCCGCGACCTCAAGTTCCATCATGCGACGCGGCTCGGCGGAGTAGCGTTTCACGATGAGGTCCCAGCCAAACTCCCCTTGATCCACAAAGCGGTCAAAGAGTGAGACTAGTGCTGTATCAAGGCCGGAGATTCCATTCGGAGCATCAACGAAGGCCTGCGATTTTTCAAACTCGGTATGCGGAGCGTGATCGGTCGCAATAATTCGGAACGCGCCATTTTTGAGACCCTCAAGAAGAGCCGCATTATCCTCTGCGGTGCGCAGCGGCGGGTTCATTTTATAGTGCGTATCGTAATCGCCGATATCCTCATCCGTGAACATGAGGTGATGCGGCGAGACCTCGCCAGAAACTTTTGCTCCACGCTCATCGCGCCACCATTTGATCTGTTCCATGCCGATCTTTGTGCTGACGTGCTGAATGTGCAGCGTCGCACCTGTGGCATGAGCGAGGGCGAGATCACGAGACATTGAAATTTCTTCCGCTAAAGCGGGCGTGCCATCGACACCAAGTTTGTAACTCATCGCTCCCTCATTCATGGCACGAGGACCTGCGAGTTGCGGCTCTTCGCAGTGACTTGCGAAGAACATTCCAAATTCACTGCCATATTCCATGGCTCGTTTTAAAAGAGCCGCATTAGGAACGGCGTCACCATCATCGGTGAGCATGAGGACTCCGGCCTTTCGCATGCCATCAATCCCCGCCATTTCATGACCTTCACGGCCCACGGTGATACACCCCGAAGTAAGCACGGGAATCCGACATTCTTTTGCCTTATTGAGAACGCGCTTCACTACCGCAGCTGAATCAATCGCCGGAGCAGTGTTTGGCATCATGACAACACCAGTGATCCCGCCATTAATGGCGGATTCACTGCCGGTGAGAATGTCTTCTTTATGTTCTTGGCCGGGATCACGAAAGTGAACGTGAGCATCGAACATTCCAGGCATGACAACCTTTCCCGTCACATCGATGACGCGCGCGCCTTCTGGCTCTGGAAGATCAGCGCCGACGGCTTTGATGATGCCGTTTTCGATCCAGACATCCGCACGGGTGGGATCGGCATTTTCCGTGGCGACTTCACCGCCTTTGAGAAAGAGATTCATGATGTTTGTGGCTTGAGCCCGTAGAGGACAGACATGCGAGCGGCAATGCCGTTCTCGACTTGTTGGGAAATGAGACAACGATCGTAATCAAGCACCGCATCGCAAAGCTCAACCCCACGATTAATTGGCCCGGGGTGCATAATGTAAGTCCCCTCACCTGCAAGCTGATTAAGGCGCGCTTCGGTGATGCCGTAGAGATTGTGATACTCGCGATCACTCGGGAAAAAAGGTGCCGACATCCGCTCTTTCTGAACCCGCAGAAGGTAAACTGCATCTGGTCCAAATTCTCGAATTGCTTGATCGTAATCTGTGAAGCGAGGGATATCTGGCGCGGCTGTCTTAGGCACCAAACTCCCTGGCCCGAGGAAGGCCACTTCCACTCCGAGCTTTCGTAAAATGGTGCTCGTCGAGCGTGCGACGCGGCTGTGAAGGATATCCCCTGAGATTAGGACTTTACGTCCCTCCATCTCTGGAAACTTTTCGCGAAGCGTAAAGGCATCGAGCAAAGCCTGCGTGGGGTGCGCATGTGCTCCGTCTCCCGCATTGATTACCGAGGCGCCAGTCTGGCGCGCAATCGCTGCGGGCTGCCCCGAAAGCTTATGGCGCACCACGATGTAATCCGCGCGCATCGCTTGCAGGGTATCGATGGTGTCTCGCACCGACTCTCCTTTTGTAACCGAAGAATGCGGAACATCGAAGATTGTGACATCTGCCGAGAGCCGTTTCGCCGCCACTTCGAAAGATGACAGCGTCCGTGTCGAGGGTTCATAGAAAAGCATCAGAACCGTCTTTCCCTTCAATGCTGGAACCTTTTTCACGGACCGTGTGAAGAGGTCTTTGAATGGCTCAGCTTGATCGAGCAGGTCGATAATTTCCTGACGTTCAAGTGAGACAATATCGAGGAAATCTTTACGAGCCATATTGATTATCGAGGGGTTGAGATTTCGACGGAGTCCTTACCGTCTGTTTGGGTGAGAGAAACGTGAACGTGATCATGTCGAGCAGTCTCGAGCGAAACTCCAACATACTGCGGCTCGACTGGAAGCTCACGGTGTCCGCGATCAATCAGGACCGCGAGTTCGACACTTGCAGGCCGACCGTAATCGAAGATTGCATCGAGCGCGGCTCGAATGGTACGGCCCGTAAAAATCACATCATCGACCAAAATCACGCGTGATCCATCGATGGGAAATTCAATTTCACTGCCCTGCAGCTTCGGATTCTTATGGAGATGCTCAAAATCATCGCGATAGAGAGAAATATCGAGAATTCCGATGCGGACATCCGCACCTTTTTCACGAAGGACGTCAGCCACTCGTTCCGCGACCTCATCGCCACGACTACGGATTCCAACAAGATCGATTGTCTCGGTGGTGCTAGCCTTTTGAAAAAGCTGATCCGCTAAACGGCCCACGGCCGCCGCAATGGCTGATTCATCAAAAGCTAAACTCATTTGCTTCGCTCACCAGAGCATGAAAAGAGAGAACCAAAATAGCAAGCGAGTAAGATTCTTTTACGAAGAGTCACTGAAAATAAAAAAACTCGGAACCACTTGATGGCACCGAGTTTTTGAAATTTAAGCGCTGAGGTAATTACTTACCCCAAGCTTCGAGGAGGGCTTTGCCCATTTCAGAAGGTGTCTCGGCAACGACAATACCAGCATCAGCCATGGCTGCTTTCTTAGCTTCGGCAGTCCCCTGTCCGCCGGAGACGATTGCTCCAGCGTGACCCATGCGGCGTCCCGGAGGCGCGGTGGCTCCGGCGATGAATCCGGCGACGGGCTTTTTACAGTTTTCCTTCACCCAAGCAGCAGCTTCCTCCTCAGCAGAACCACCGATTTCACCAATCATGATGATCGCTTCGGTCTCGGGGTCGTCATTGAACATCTTGAGGATGTCGAGGTGGCTCGTGCCATTAATCGGATCTCCGCCAATTCCTACACAGGTGCTCTGGCCGTAACCAAGAGAGGTCACCTGCCAGACGGCTTCGTAAGTGAGCGTCCCAGAACGTGAAACAATGCCGACATTTCCCTTCTTGTGAATGTAACCGGGAGCGATTCCAATACGGCAACCGCCAGAGGAATCACGACCTTCACCAGGAGTGACGACTCCGGGACAGTTTGGACCAATAAGACGAGTCTTAGAACCTTTCATGATTTCCTTCACCCGCATCATGTCCATCACGGGGATGCCCTCGGTGATGGCGACGACGAGATCGACCTCAGCCTCAACAGCTTCGAGGATCGCATCAGCAGCGAATGGAGGAGGAACGAAAATCGCGGAAGCTGTAGCTCCGGTTTCGTTGACGGCTTGAGCGACGGTATCGAAAACGGGAACCTTGTGGTCTCCATGCTCGAAAAACTGCCCCCCCTTGCCAGGAGTGACTCCAGCGGTAAGTGCGGTGCCGTAATCGAGGCTGAGTCCTGCGTGACGACCACCGAATCCTCCGGTGATGCCTTGGACGAGAATTTTGGTGTCTGCGTTAACTAAAATAGACATTTTGAAATAGAGGTAAGTGGTTTAAACGGAAGCGACAGCTTTCTTAGCGGCATCGGCGAGGTCTTCCGCACCGGTGATGGCGAGCCCGGAAGCGGAGAGCGTCTCACGTCCGGCGGCTACGTTGTTTCCTTCGAGGCGAACGATGAGTGGAAGCTTGAGTCCAGTCTCCTGAACAGCGGCTACGACACCTTCAGCGATGACGTTACAATCCATGATTCCTCCGAAGATATTAATGAGAATGGCTTCAACTTTCGGATCACTCTGAATGATATTGAAGGCTCCTTTAACCTGATCTTTCGTGGCACCACCTCCGACGTCGAGGAAGTTGGCGGGGTCACCTCCAGCAAACTTGATGGCGTCCATGGTGGCCATGGCGAGGCCCGCTCCGTTCACGAGACAGGCGATGTTCCCATCGAGACCGATGTAGTTGAGATCGAACTCCGCTGCCGCGACTTCGCGTGGGTCTTCCTCTTCGACATCGCGGTAAGCTTCCACTTCTGGGTGGCGATAGAGGGCGTTGTCATCGAAACCGAACTTGGCATCAAGGGCGAGGACCTGACCGTCGGGAGTTTCCACAAGGGGGTTAATCTCCACCATGTCGCAATCGAGTGTGACGAAGAGTTTGAAGAGATTTTTAAGAACCTTTCCGAAATGCTTGGCAGCTGGACCTTGGAAGCCGAGGCCTGCAGTAAGCGACCGGACTTGGTGCGCTTGCAGCCCGGCAATCGGGTGAACCAGAACGCGGAGAATTTTCTCGGGTGAGCTTTCAGCAACTTCCTCGATATCCATGCCACCTTCAGTGGAAGCAACAATCACTGGACGGGAAGTTTCGCGATCCATCAGGACCGCGAGGTAATATTCATGCTTAATATCGACGGCATCAGCGACCATCACCTTGCGAACGAGTTTCCCCTCTTGGCCAGTTTGCTTCGTCACCAGCGTTTCACCGAGCATTTTACCTGCGATCTCACCAATCTCCGAAGCTGATTTGACGAGGTGGACGCCTCCTTCAAAGCCATTTTTAAACGTTCCTTTGCCGCGTCCGCCGGCATGGACCTGAGCTTTTACCACCATGAGATCAGCATTGATCTCGCTAGCGATCTGGAGGGCTGCTTCAGCTGTCTCGGCCATCTGACCCCGTGGACTGGGGACCTCAAAGCGGTCGAAAAGCTCCTTTGCCTGATATTCGTGAATATTCATGCGATTACTGGTGTGGACGCTAACGGGCGACCCTGCCCGCGCAATGCTTATTTATCGAGAAGGTGACGAATGTCTGACAAATTTTGAGCCGCGAATGATCCCGATTTTTATAAGGTCATTTCTCAGAATTTGTGTTTTTATATCACGACCTTAATGGAAAGCACTTTGATCTGGATCGGCATTGCCGTTTGTATTCTTCATTCCGCGATTTTCTCCGGATGTAATCTCGCATTTTTTTCACTCGGGCGCATGCGCTTAGAAGCTGAAGCAGAGCGTGATAATGACTCCGCAAAAAAGGTGCTTAAGCTCCGCAAGGACGCGAACTTACTCCTCTGCACCATTCTGTGGGGAAATGTTAGCGTAAACGTGCTCCTCGCCCTTTTGAGTGAATCAGTGCTCACGGGGATCGGTGGTTTCTTGTTCTCAACGATCGGGATTACGATATTCGGAGAAATCATGCCGCAGGCTTATTTTTCACGAAATGCTCTGCGCGTTGCGTCGCTTCTGTCTCCGCTCATTACATTATACCAATTCATTCTCTATCCGATTACCAAGCCTTGCGCGATTCTGCTCGATGGCTGGATTGGACCAGAAGGCCCAACGTATATGCGTGAACGTGATTTGGAGATTATTCTTGAGAAACATATCGACGAAGAAGATTCCGAGATCAGCGCAAACGAAGGTCAAGGAGCGCTGAACTTCCTCGAGCTCGACGATCGTCTGATCTCAGAAGAAGGAAACGAAATTGCGGAAGAAACCATTTACCAATTTCCAAGCAAGCTCGATCTCCCGATACTGCCCGAATTGCACACTGAGGAAGGGCAGGCTTTCCTTGCATCGTTGAAAAAAAACCATTCTCGGAAAGCAGTCATTCTCGATGAGTTTGGAACGCCTTTTATCGTGCTCGATACGACCTCATTCCTCAGCTCACTCTGTGCGGAGGGGGATGGCGTCGACATTTACAAACACTGTCATCGTCCCGTGATTGTCGATGCAGATGATACCCACTTGGATTCCGTCTTGGGACAATTTGTGGTAGAAGCCGATGATTCGCGTGACCTTGTGGTAGATCGTGACGTCGTCATCTTCTGGACTGCAGAGACGAAACGAATCGTCACCGGAGCAGATATCTTCGGTCGCCTGCTTAAAGGAATCGCGAAGCGTGAACCCGCGCAGTCGTAATTACCATTCAGCGGGATCAAGCCCGTAGTAGTCTTTGAACTGATTGTAGAGCTTAGGATAACGCTCGCGGAGCTGCATTCCTTTTTCGAAAAAGGTCTCTGTTCCAACCGCAAAAAACTCAGCGGGATTCGTTGCTCCGTATGAATTGATGACGGTTTTTTTGCCGGCATCAACCCGTAAAGAAAACTCCTCATAGGCTGGACCAAAAGCTGCCGCCCATTCACGGTAGTCTTCGAATTTTTCGAGAAGAGGAACTCCCATGCTCGCATGATTTGCCTGATCAAGCTGATGGGAAAATTCATGGAGTACGACATTTCGACCATCTCCGAGATCTTCCCCGCCTTTCACCACACTCTTCCACGAAAGAACGATACTGCCCGAGTCCCAGCTTTCGCCGAGGCGGGTTTGCTCAGTGCCATCGTGATCTTTACCAGTGTAGGCATCAGGATAAAGGAGAACACTTCTGAGCTCAGGAAAGTATTCATGATCTCGACCCACCAGAAGCAGTGCGGCCTGTGCCATCACGATGAGCTTCATTTCATCAGTAACTTCATCCAGCCCACCACAGGCTTCAAAATTCTTTTCTGCCGAGAGCACCTCAATGATTCCCTCGAGCTTCCGACGCACTTCTGGCGGAGCCTGCTTTACGATGCGAGCTTTCTGCGAAAGCACCTCCCAATCGACCTCGGTAAGGCGAGCGTTCTCAAGCTTCCGACGCTCTGCCATTTCAGCGAGCTTCCGAAAGCGGCGAAGAATCATCACGGTGAACAAAACTCCACCGACCATCACTGCGAGCAGTCCGATCCCGTCATTCATTTTTGTGTATTCCAGATGAGAAGTTCATCGTAAGTCACTCCATCTCCTCCAAAGAGATCAAGCGCGCTTCCCACGGTAGCATCGAGGCGACCGTTGCTAGCCTGATGAATTAGTTTGAGATCATCCATCCCGCGCACTCCACCGGCATAAGTGATCGGACACCCCTCCCACTGACCAAGCAATTGAACGAGAGCTTCGTCCACTCCGCCGCACATCCCCTCAACATCTGCGGCATGAATCAAAAATTCATCACAGGAATCTGCAAGGTCAGAAATCAGGTCGAGATTAAGATCCAAATCCGTAATCGTCTGCCACCGATTCATCGCAACCTTCCAGCCTTCTCCGATTTGTCGACAGCTCAGATCGATAATGATGCGGTCTTTCCCAATGGTATCAACGAGCTCATCGAGATGATTTTTCAAGAAGCGCCCTTTTTCATCGAAGAGATATGAGGTCACGATGACATGAGAAGCACCGGCTTCAAGCCACTGCGAGGCATTACTCGCATTGATTCCCCCGCCAATCTGAAGTCCACCGCGCCATGCCGCGAGAGCTTCACGAGCAGCTTCGATATTCCCGGGTCCCAGCTGAATGACATGACCACCACGAAGGTTATCAGATTTAAATTTTTCGGCATACCAAGAAGGAGATTTTTCAGAGACAAAATTCTCCGTCGCTCCTTCATCATTAAGGGTTCCTCCGATGATCTGTTTCACCGTTCCTTCGTGAAGGTCGATACAGGGACGAAATTTAGTGATCGGCACGGACGTAGTAAACTTGTTTCCTCCCCTAAAACCAAGTCCTACCTTCCCTTCCGTGAAACGCTTTCTAACCCCAATATTCGCCCTCCTCTTTCTCTCCTGCTGTGGCGAAAAAGAATCCACGCAAGAAAACACCGAACTCAACACACCTGAGACCAAGCCTACCGAAGTCAACGCACCTGAGACCAAGCCTACCGAAGTCAACTTAGAGGACATGGTCCTGATACCCGGAGGAACTTACCGACGCGGAGCTTCCCTGAAATCCGGCGAAGCCGAGAACTACCCCGAAGAACTCCCCGCTCACGATGTCACCATCGAGCCCTTTTATCTTGATACCCACGAAGTTACGAATGCCCAGTTTCGCAAGTTCGTAGAAGCTACCAATTACAAAACCCAAGCGGAAAAAGGTTGGAGCAAAATAGATTTCCCCAACGCCCCAGTCGAATCACTCCAACCCGGAGCCCTCGTTTTCATTTCTCCAGATGAGCAAGTCGAAACTCGCCGTCCTGGTGCTGAGTGGCAATGGTGGCAATTCGTTAACGGCGCAAACTGGCGTCAACCCACCGGTACGGGATCAAATATTAAGGGAAAAGACGACCACCCTGTGGTCTGCGTCACATGGGAAGATGCGCAAGCTTATGCTTCATGGGCCGGCAAGCGGCTTCCCACTGAGGCTGAGTGGGAACGAGCCGCCCGCGGCGGACTTGAATCAAAAGTGTTCGTCTGGGGAAACAAGCTCAAGCCCGATCCCGACAAATGGCCCGCTAATATTTTCACGGGGGAGTTTCCCAGCAGTGACTCAGGCCTAGATGGATTCAAGGGGACCGCACCTGTGAAGAGCTTTACACCAAATGGCTACGGCCTTTACGACATGGCCGGAAATGTCTGGGAGCATTGTGAAGATCTCTACCGCCCCGACGCATACGATGAGTTCCTCAAAACAGGGAAGCCTCCCATCGCTGGAGTAAGCCAGCCAATGATTGGTCACTTTCTGAACTACGGCCAATGGCCTGATGAAAAACCACACGATCTCTCAATTCTGCACGTCACTAAAGGTGGCTCCTTCCTATGCCACTATTCTTACTGCATGCGCTACCGTCCGGCAGCCCGGCATTACTCGGAATCACTCGCACCAACAAACCACACGGGCTTCCGGTGCGCTGTTTCATTGGAGGAGACTAACTGAAAAGCTTCCAGCATATCAACATCGAGAATAATCCAAGGCAGATCCCAAGGGACAAGCCACCAATGGCACCGCGGGTGCGATAAGGCTCAATTTGTGGACCGTAGATTTCGGTTGGGAGCTCTGCTTTTTCTAAAACGGAAGAAGGAAGAACCTTCTGCTCCCAGTGAGAAATCTCAGACATAAATTCTCTTCGAGCATCTTTCAAATCATCAAGAGCTTCTTTCCAGTACACTTGAGCTTCAATGACGTCATCTCCAAGTGTATTATAATCATTGAGGTCCATTTCAGGCTTTGGATCGATATCCACTCCACTCTTAGCTCTGAGAATTGCGGCATACTCGGCATGGGTATCTTGAACCGCATCTATATAGAGGCTAATTCTCGAATCTACCCCGCTCATCCCCGCTTTGCGCAGCTTGCCATTTAAAAAATCCAAACGCTCCAAGGCCAGAATTGAAAGATAGTTCGCAATTTCCTCAGCTTCCTCAGGTGAATTCCGCTCGATGGTAATATAAAGCTCTTTGTCTTTGGTGTAATCGAGGAAGATGGCCTGCCTCAACTCCTTGATCACATCGGGAAGGGTAAGCCCCCAGCGTCTCTCGAGATTCATGACCTCATCTTTCGCAAAGCTGGTGAGAAACTCTACCGATTCCAAATCTTGCAGAACTTCCCCTGCTGTTCCACCTCGCACTCCAGCAATTCCTCGCTGCGTGCCGGAACCCAAATAATCAGGGATTACAAATGCACGAAGTTTAGCGGTAGCACGATACTGTTTAGGAACGTTCTCCCAATATTTTTCGCCGAAAAACCAGCCTCCAACAGCTCCTCCCCCAATAAATATGATGAGAAGCCAAGACCACCACCAGTAACCTTTTCGTGTTTTGCGACGCTGCATGGTATCGATTAGACCATTTAGATTACGATATGTTCAAGGAAAACGAATTACTTTAGACTCTGGCAGAAAGTATCCTTCGGCTTAAGAGCGCTCACAAAATCCGCCATCAAATCAATTGTTTGCTGAATATCAGCATAATTTGCCATCTCCACTACTGAGTGCATACAACGAAGCGGTAGTGAAACGAGCGCACTCGGAACACCATCGCGCGAGTGATAGATACTATCGGTATCCGTTCCCGTAAAACGACTGGAAGCCTCATGTTGGAGCGGAATTTTTTTCTTCTTCGCCACATCGATCAGGCGATCCACCACCAATGGATGGCTCGCGGTTCCGTGAGTGACCGAAGGCCCCCCGCCCAGAGTCACCGAACCATACATTTGATGACTCAAGCCCGGAGTATCGGTCGCGTGAGTGACATCGGTGCAGAGGCAAACATCCGGCTCAAGACGATGAGTCGCCATTTTAGCGCCATATCCACCGATTTCTTCCTGCACCGCATTGAGGCAGATCACCGTGAAGGCTGGTTTCGTTTTCGAGTTCGCTAGTTTCTTCATCGCTTGTGCGATTATGAACCCGCCAATGCGGTTATCGACAGCGCGACTCACGAGGCGATCTTTTCCCAAGTCCATCGGGCCATCTGCATAGACTGCCGGATGCCCAACCCGCAATCCCATCTTTGCAACATCCGTATCGGTTGACACTCCCACATCGACCCAGAGTTCATGCACTTTGGGTGCTTTTTCATTCCCAAGAGAATCACGACGCAAATGAATCGCGGTGTTTCCGATAATTCCCTCAACGGTCCCTTTGTCACCAAGAATCTGAATTCGACGCCCTCGGCCAGTCGCCGAATCACTCCCACCAACTCGGTCAAGATAAAGAAAACCATCTTTAGTGATGTGTTTAATCATGTAACCGATTTCGTCTGCGTGCGCTTCTAGCATGACGATCTTGTCACTCTTTCCTTTTAAGGAAGCCCAAGTAGAGCCGTAGGCATCACATTCCACCGAATCGGTAAATTCACTGATATATTGAGCCCAAACCTTTTGGCCCGGCATTTCAAATCCGGTCGGGCTAGGTGTTTCAAGGAGTTCAAAGAGGAAGGATTTCTCGGCTTTTGTCATGGGTTGTATTCAAGCAGTCTTCCCATCACTGGCAAGAGCCTAGGTTTTGAAATCTCGAGATTGGAAAGTCATCCATCCGATAATGAAAAGAGTCAGGTTGAGCCCTCCAAGAATAGCGTAGCTCTCATAAACCCGCGCCCACGGAATCTCCTCGGCCATGAGGTAAACCCAGGCTGCCATTCGGAAGGTGATGAAATTCTCTTTGAAATCCATCATAAAGGGAATGTTCTGCAGCACCATATCTACAAAAAAGACACTGAGCGCCATAATCGTAGCGGCGGCGGGCTTCATCTTCATACAGGAAAAACAAAATCCCAGTGAACTCACGACACACATGCTCAGTCCCATGAAGAAGGCTCCTATAAACAAACGGGTGAAGCCATCACTCCACTCTGGGTAAGCTGCAAGGATAAACATCTCCGGGTTCCAGACGAACAAACCACCATCTACCCCCATCGCAATCACTGACATTCCATATCCTGTCGCTCCCACAAAAATCACAAAAGTCACCGTGTAAATAATCACAGCCACATATTTAAGAAGTAAAACCCTCAGACGCGAAACCGGGCGAGCAAGAACCATCCTCAAATTTCCATCTTCTGCTTCCTTAGCCACGATATCCCCAGCAACGAGCGCAAAATAAATCGACCCTAAAAAGAACATGCTCCAGCCCATGATCCAGTAGGTCGAAGTCAGCGAGGAATAGAGCTGGTCTACCGGAATGAGATTCCTTTCAGCGAGTTCCTCAACTTTTGGCCTCAAAATCCGCATCCACAGTGTCAGCATTAGCACCTCGAAAACGAGGAAGACAATATATCCAATGTAGGTTCTCCGTCGCGCGAAGAGTTTGCGGAGCTCTCCGCGAAGCTGACTCAGAAAAATCATGAAGTGCGCCAAAATACCCCGAAAACACCATCCGGCAAGGGACCGCTCAGAAATCATTGACTCACGTCCTAGGCACACGTGATTCGCATGATTTCCAAGAACTCAAAAAAAGAGCTTTGCCATTCAGGAAAAACCTTCCCTCTTCTTGATCTCGAGATGACCTAAGCCTGTTCCCACTCACCGAATCTGCGGAATTTCTCGTAGCGTTGCTTGAGAAGCTGCTCGGTAGAAAGAGATTTCAGCTCTGCGATCTGGCGAGAAATTTCACTTCGAAGTGCCATCGCAGCGGCATCTGGATCATGGTGAGCGCCTCCTGAAACTTCAGGAATAACCCCATCGATAAGATTCAATTTCGCCAAATCTGGGGCGGCAATTTTCATCGCTTCCGCAGCCTCCGGAGCATGCTTCCGATGTTTCCAGAGAATTGCCGCGCAGCCTTCAGGGCTGATCACCGAGTAGTAAGCATTCTCCATCATGAGAACACGATCCGCCACGCCAATGCCCAGCGCTCCACCCGATCCCCCTTCACCGAGAACAACCGCAATAATAGGGACTTTCAAAATCATCATCTCCCGGAGATTCCGAGCAATCGCTTCTGCAATGTTTCGCTCTTCCGCTCCGATTCCCGGAAATGCCCCCGGGGTATCGATCAGCGCGATCACAGGTAAAGAGAACTTCTCAGCCATCTGCATCAAACGGAGAGACTTCCGATACCCTTCCGGATGCGCCGAGCCAAAGTTTCGCTTCAAATTCTCCTTAAGATCACGCCCCTTCTGGTGGCCTAAGACCACGCAACGTTCTCCGGCGATGGTGCCAAAGCCACCGGGCATGGCATGGTCATCACCCACAATGCGGTCTCCATGCAGCTCGCTAAAGTGATCAAAAGCCTTGGCCACGTAATCCAACATAAACGGTCGCTTGGTATGACGCGCTATCTGGACACGCTGCCATGGAGTAAGATTCTCGTAGATTTCTCGGCGGGTTTCCACCAATTTTCTCTCAATTGTTGAGATTTCACTACTGAGGTCAATCTGCTGAGAAGCAGATTTTTCACGAAGCTGTGTGAGCTCCCCCTGCAGTTCGGCGATTGGTTTTTCAAATTCAAGCAACTCCATGATCTCTAAGGTTAACAATTGATTTTAATTGGCTGGTTTGATTTCCAATTCATTCCCCAATCGGATGAGCATAGCAAGCTCTTCCATATCAGATTCTGAGAGAAAAATCCCTCGACCAGGGTCTTCGGCATCGATTTCTGGTAGAGGACGAATTTGGTAATTCTTACTCCCAACACGCGCGATGAGAATTTTCACACCATGACGGTATTTCGCGTGGTAAGGCGGGTAACTCCGCCCCTTCACTTCTCCGATCTTTGTCTTAATCTTCCCGAAGATAGGACGGCGTCCCCCTGTTGAGACATCAGCCTTTAAAATGAGATATTCCTTGGTGAAAACATCCTCATTCTTGTCTGAATCACGATAATAAAGCTCAACTCGCTTCGTCGAAAGATCGATCACGATTTTAAAATTAAGCGGCATCACAATGATTTCATCACCTGGATGGAGAACACTCATATCGAGAAAACCGTTGAGAAACATGAGGCAATCGAGCGTAGTCTGATGTTTATTGGCAATCGCAAGGGGGGCTCCTCTGCCTGGCTGCACAACATGAACCAGCTTATTACTCATGTTTGAAACGGACAAGAGCTCATCGAGATTGATCTCACCTAAAATCCGGCGAGCTTCAGGCGCAAATTCGGAGTCCCCATGAAGATTCTGAATGAAAAGGAGCTTTTCACGGGCATCTTCGAGCCGTTCCATCGCAATCAATTCAAGCGCACGATTGAACTCACGCTTCCCTCGCTCAAAATCGATATTCTGTAGCTCGATCAACTTGTCATCACGCATTTCGACGGGAGGAGCGTAATCTTTCTTAAAGTCCTTCAGTAAGAAAAACACCCCAATGATCACGCTCAATACTCCCAGAGCTGCGAACACCTTAATGATGGTGAGAAATCCTTTCATTCTCAGAATTTAAATGAGGCCACGGCGCTTAAAATCAAACTGATTTATGTCGGCGGATTTCATGATCATTTCGAGCGTGAATTTCATAATCCCGACTTCCCAAGCGTCGTCAACGCCTTCAATGACAGCAAGAGAAGGATTCCCACTACGACGCACCGCTTCAAGAGCCTTTTCCTTCACTGACTCTAAACTGTCGTGAACAACTTCTTCGGCCACATTCGAGCGCTGAAATTGAAAGCCATACTGCAAGAAACTGAGGTCTTGCCCCTGCTCTTTGAAATGCTCAATCACCTCAAGCACCTTGGGATCAAAGCCCTCTAACTCGATGTCACTGTAGCCCTGAGGTTTGATGAGCTGCGGTTTTTGAGCATTCACTTCGCCACGACGAATCTTCACTTTGCCGACAGAATCCATGGCCTCGGTAAGGATCTCGAACTCGAATCGAGTCGAGCCAAAGGTCTCAATGCGGCGGTCCGGCTCGCGGAGGACTTTCGTCGTCTCCATCGCATATTGGAAATTGTCAGCGCTAGCCATCTCTTAGATGAATCATCGCCCAAAAACGGGAAACTGACTAAAAAAAAGGCCAGCTACCTATCCGAGCCACCCACGACTCGGGTAATAAAAATTCAAGGAATAATGA
>JBDNAW010000102.1:0-28644 GCA_039768255.1 Akkermansiaceae bacterium
AGCATCTCCACTTTTTCAGCGAGGGTGCCGAGGCGGAGGACGCCGGAGGTTTGGCCTTTCCATTTGTCGAGCCAAGTTTTGGGGATGGCTTTGACTTCGCGGAGCTGCATGAAGGTGTTGATGACCATCGCTTCTTCGGGAACGGAGAGGGTGCCGCTGAGTTGGGTCTGGAGAAATTGGACGGCGCTTTGGCGGTGGCCGATGCGGTGGAGGGCGGTGGCAGCTTGCATTTGATTTAAGACAAGTGGGTCTTTGAGGGCGGCGATGATTTGCGCTTCAGAGGTGTTGGCCTTTTCACCGAGGGTAACGAGCCCGCTGAGTCCCCAGTAGCGAAGGAGGGGATTACGCTCGGTGGTGAGCTTCTGGAAGTTCTCGCGGTAAGCGGGGTCCTTTGAAGAAGCCATGAAGGCGAGGTCGAGGAGACGGCGATATTCGAATGCGGGGTCTTGCACGGCCTCGCGGATGGTGCGGCCTCCTCGGATGGGATCGAAGAAAGGCTCAGGCACGATTCCGGAATCGCGTATGCTGAGCATGTGGGCGTGAAGTTGGCCACGCATTTTGGCAAGGCGATTGGCGTGTGCGGGATCGTTGGCCAGGTTCTTGATTTCCCAGGGATCAGATTGGGTGTCGTAGAGTTCTTCGGTAGGCTGGTCGTTTTCCCAGACTGAGGCGTGAACGCCTTGAAGTGTTCCTTTTTTCCATGCTTCATACCATGCGGGCCAGGAGGCCATTTGGAATTGATAGAACGAGTAGGGTGCGGCCCAGACGTGTGGGGTGAAGTGGCGGACGTATTTGTAACGACCGGTGGTGATGCCACGACGGAGGCCATAGATTTCATCGAAACGGTCAGCAAAGAGGAATGCGTAGGAGTCTTCTGCAGGCTCTTCACGGTTTGGCCCGAGGAAGGGGCGGCCCTGCATGTTGGGATCGTCCTTTAGACCGACAAGGGAAAGGACGGTGGGTGCGAGGTCGACGAAGGAAACAATTTCATCACTCACAGAATCGTTCGCGAAGGCGTTGAGGTGTTTCCATTTTTCGGGGACGTGGACGAGCATCGGAATGCGGACTCCAGTATCGTGAAGGTAGCGTTTCCCACGTGGAGTGGGGCCCCCGTGATCGCCGTAGTAAAAGATGATGGTGTTGTCAGCGAGGCCGTCTCTTTTAAGACGTGTGAGGATGTCGCCGATCTGGTTATCAAGCGCGGTCATGGTGTCGTGATAGACCGCGAAGTCGTGTCGCATCTCTGGGAGATCGGGGACATAAGGCGGGAGTTTGAGTTTAGCGGGATCGATCCGAGGAGTCTTGGGGATGAGGCCGCGCTCACGGTTCTTTTTAATCTTTTCGGGGAAGAGATTGCTTTCGTGAGAGATGGTGAGGTTATGAATGGCGAAGAAGGGTTTTCCTTCGGGGCGTTTCGAGTAATGTGCGCGTGGAGAGCATTCGTGCCAGAGGGCTTTATCGTTTCCTTGGAAATTGTAGTCCGTTTTTGAGGCGTTGCAGGTGTAGTAGCCGGCCTTGCGCAGGTGGGTGACGTAGGGGGTGAGGGTTTGCGGGATTTCATGACGGCTGCGCATGTGCTGCGTGCCCATAGATGGTGAGTAAAGCCCCATGAGAAGGGTGGCGCGAGCGACGGCACAAACGGGAGCATTCGAGTAAGCGGCGGTGAAGCGGGTGCTCTTTGCTGCTAAGGCATCGATGTTTGGCGTTTGTGCTTCTTCGTTACCGTAGCAGCCTAGCCATTGAGAGGAGTTATCTTCACTGACGATCCAGAGGATGTTTGGCCGCTCGGCAGAGAGAGAGATGAAAGGGAGAAGAAAGAGGAATAGAACGATGCGCATCATGCTGAGTGTGTAAGTGATTTCATAAGAAGGGAATGAAGAAATTACTGATCCCAAAGCGGAAATGGATCGTGATGGCGTTCCATTTCCGTTTTGAGGAGTGCTTCCATTTCCTTGAGCTTGGAGAGGTGTTTTGGGTCTTCTGCTAAGTCGGTGAGCTTGGGGTCCTTTTTGCTATGCTCAGGGAGGAACTCGTTTGGGTTTTCTGCAAGATTGAAGAGTTGAGTCTCGCGGACTTTGCCATCAAGGACGTCAAATTTCACGAGCTTCCAATCTCCTTTTCTCACCGAGCGCATGCCGGGCTTGGTGCCGCCAGCGTAGACCCCGTAGAGGGTGTCGCGGACGGTTTCTTTTTCGCCAGTGAGGACAGGTTTGAAGCTGGTGCCTTCATTGGTGGGAGGGGCTTTGATTCCGGCGAGATCGCAAAGGGTGGCGAGGGTATCGAGAAGGTAAATGTTTCCTTGAGCTCGGCCTTTTTTGACGCCGGGGCCTTTGACGATGTAGGGGACGCGCCAAGTGTGTTCGTAGAGGTTTTGTTTTCCTTGGAGCCCGTGACGGCCGATGGCCATCCCGTGATCGGAGGTGTAGATAATGAAGGTGTTATCGAGTTCACCCATCGCTTCGAGTTTTTCGAGGACGCGTCCGATTTGGATGTCGATATTTTCCGAACAAGCGAACTCGCGTCCGATTTCATTTCGGATGGTTGCCGCGTCACGGTTCTCCCAAACGCCGGGGACTTTCACTTCATCACGGAGGCCAGGGTGGCCATCGGGGAAGGGATGCTTTGGAAGGTAATTAACTGGGAGCTCAGGTTGCTTGGGGTGGAGAGGTGGGAGGGAATTTTTATCGCGATGGTTGGTGGCACCATACTTAGCGAGAAGTTCGGGGGTGCCATTCCGTTCGTCGTGTGGATGGGAAAATCCGAAGTAAATGAGGAAAGGGTCGGTGTCCTTACTGGAATTACGTGCGTTGAGGTAGTCTATCACTTGTTGGCCGTGCCAGTGGGATCCAGATTGCTCATCGCCGCCGCGTTTGGTAGCATCTTTAACCACTTGGAATTGTTGATTGGCAATGTGGTAGCTATTTCCCCGTTTGCAGGTGCGCATGGTGTCGTATCCGGCTTGATTGAAGAGTTGAGGAAGAGTGATGGGCCCCGAGGGATCGGGCTTGCTGGCCTTTTTCCCTTTTCCCTTTTTAGGAATGCGCCAGACGGTTTGACCAGTCATGATCATGGTGCGCGAGCAGGTGCAGACCGCTCCTATCCAAGAACCCATGTGATAGGAGCCATCGAAGACCATGCCTTCACGAGCAAGTCGATCGATATTCGGGGAGTCGAGAGGTGACTTTGGATCGTAAACCTTCAGGTCGAAAGGCGACTGATCATCGACGATGATAAAGAGGAAATTTGGCTTCTTGGCAGAAGCGGTGAGCATCAGGGAAAGGAGGAGGAACAGAATTCGCATGGAGCGAAAAATACTACGTTACTCATCCTCGGATTCTTGCGTATCGTCAGCACTGAAGGCACTAATGCTAGCGCCGACGGCTTTCCCTGTGACATCCATGGTGGTAGTCGCGGCTTTTCCTACCACTTTCACTGGCACGGTGACTAGGGCACAGGAAACATAGGAAAAACTGATCCCAACCAGTAAAAGAAGACGAACAAGCACGGCTCCATCTATTTTGAAAAGTTAAAATAAACGAGCCAAATCTTGCATCAATCAGCCAAGAGGCTATCTCTGAAAAATCATGAAACGTTCTTTGGTTCTTATTTTAGCGACAACTCTTTTGCTCCTTCGTGCTGAGGATTGGCCGACTTATCTCGGGCCTCAGAAAAACGGTATGATTTCAGAGAAGATTGATCTTACGGAAAAACCAAAGGTCCTCTGGGAAGCCGAACTCGGGCGCGGGTGTTCTTCTTTTGCGATTTCTAAAGGCCTTGTTTTTACGCTGGGGAACTCTGGGAAAACGGAAACCGTTTGGTGTTTCGATGCTGCTACCGGAGATGTGAGGTGGAAGGACACTTACGAGGAGCCCCTTGCGCCCAAGTTCTATACTGGAGGGCCGGGTGCGACTCCAACCATCGAAGATGATCGAGTTTACACGATTTCTAAAAGTGGTCGCCTCACCTGCTATGAATTTAAAAGCGGAAAGATTCGCTGGACCAAGCATTTGCAAAACGACCTTGGCGGAAAAGCTCCAAGCTGGGGTTACTCCGGAGCACCTCTAATTGATGGCGATCAGCTATTGGTGACACCTTGTGGAAAGGGCAGCGCTCTTGTGGCGCTCGATAAAATGACAGGCAAAGAGATTTGGAAATCCGAGCATCAAGCCCGCGCGGGTTATCCTTCTCCGGTGATCGCGAACTATCGGGGAGCAAAGACCGCCTTTGTTTTTCATGGGCGTAGTCTCGCGGCATACGATCTTGATCAGAAAGGAAAACTCCTCTTCGATTATGAATGGCGCACGCCTTACGACGTTAATGCCACCAGTCCGGTTTTTCAAAACAACCTCCTCTACATCGCCTCCGGATATGGCATGGGATACGCGGTGCTCGATCTCTCAGGAGATGAACCGAAGCTTCTTCACCGGGATCGTGAACTCCGCATGATTTTTCAAAATGCGATTCCGAAGAAAGGTGATCTTGTCGGCGTTTTCGGGGATAAGAATATCAAAGCGAAAGCCTTCCGCATGAACATGAAAACCGGAAAGCTGAAGTGGGCTGCCGAGCTCCCTGGGACTCGTGCCTCCACTCTGATGGCTGGCGATCAGCTCATCATTCTTTCCGAAACCGGCCATCTCATTTTTGGAAAAGATACCGGAACTTCTTTTAAGGAAATTGGCCGCCACGAAATCCTCTCGAAGCTCTGCTGGGCTGCGCCCGCTTATGCCGAGGGTCGACTTTATGCTCGGAACAACGATGGGAAGATGGTGTGCCTTTCTCTGAAAAAATAGCCTGACGATGGCTCTTAATTTTTGAGCGAAAGAAACTGAATTTTCGATCATTTTCTGATTCACTGCGGGTGTGCGTGAATTGGTGGTCATTGGTGGTGGAGCGGCAGGATTCTATGGAGCCATCACCGCCGCAGAGCTTGGGGTTTCCGATGTTCTCATTCTAGAGCGCGGAAAAGAAGTGCTGACAAAGGTTCGGATTTCTGGCGGAGGTCGGTGCAATGTCACGCATCATTGCTTTGAGCCGCGTGATCTAGTAGCGCATTATCCCCGTGGGAAAAAATCTCTGATGGGGCCGTTTCATCGATTTCAGGCGAGCGATACCATCGAGTGGTTTGAGTCCCGTGGCGTTGAGCTGAAAGTCGAGGACGATGGCCGGATGTTTCCGATCACGGACAGTTCACAAACGATCATCGATTGCCTCACCACCGCGGCTAGAGAGGCTGGCGTGGAATGGCGCACGGGCTGCGGAGTCGACAGCATTCAGATGGATGGAGAGTATTTTCAGATCGTGACTTCGACGGGAGAAACGCTTACCGCGAAGAATATTCTCGTCGCCACCGGCGGGGTGCGGACGAAGCCGGCGCGCATTCCAGCGGAAAATTTTGAGCAAGATCTTCACCCTGCAGTGCCTTCACTTTTTACCTTTAAGATCAATGATTCACGACTTGGTGGACTTGCGGGGGTCTCGGTCACCGATGGTGGGGTTTCGATTGGTAAGCTGAAAACTCGCGGTCCGGTTCTCATCACACATTGGGGCCTGAGTGGTCCTGCGATTTTAAAAGCCTCCGCTTGGGGTGCGCGTGACTTGGCTGAGATCGGCTATCAATTTGAACTCCGGATTAACTGGACCGGAGATAAGAATGCCGATGAAGTGACGCAGATTTTCAAACGTCAACGAGAAGCCCACGGCGCGCGTAAGGTGAAAAAGCGTTCCGTGATTGATGGCGTGACGAAGCGGCTCTGGCAGCGGCTTTGTGAAGCGGCCGGAGTCACAGAAGAAATGACGTGGGCGAATTTACCTCGCGACATCTCTCGCGAGTTGGCGAGCCAACTTTGTGAAGCATGCTTTCAAGTGCTCGGGAAGAGCCTGAACAAGGATGAATTCGTCACCTGTGGCGGAGTCCCGCTCAAGGATGTGGACCTGAAAACGATGGAGAGTAAAACTACGTCCGGCCTCTACTATGCGGGAGAGGTCTTAGACATTGATGGTGTAACGGGCGGCTTCAATTTCCAAGCTGCATGGACCACAGGATATCTCGCGGGCACCGCGATTTCTGGGAGCGCTTAATCAATTCCTCCGCTGGTGAGGACTTTTACGAGTTCTTCGGCGGGGCGTGAAAGTTTGGTGCCCTTTTTCTTAAGTAGGAAAATTTTCCGAGTTGGCGCAGGTTTCGCGAATGCGCGGATGACGACTTGTTCACGGACCCCTTCTTTTACGGCGAGTTGTGGCACTACGGCCATGCCGAGATTTGCACTGACCATGGCGAGTGCGGTTTCGAGTTGATCACATTGAACGCGGCGCGCGGCCTGCGTCATCCGGCAGATTTTTAAAGTCTGATCCATCAAGCAGTGACCATCGGAAAGGTGGATGAGATCGTCAGGGGATAGATCTTTGGGTTGGGGGGCTTTCTCCCGCGTTGCCCAATCATGTTGAGCTGGAACAGCGAGAAGTAGTGGCTCCGAAAAGAGGAGTTTGGTCTGGAGTGCGAAACTTCGTTGATCCTCTGCGGTGACATCACTGAGAATGGCAAACTCCATTTCCGAATCGGCGATTTTCTGGATGAGATTGGGGGTGCGGTTTTCACTCACTTCGATTTCCACCGCGGGATGTCGCTGACGGAATTCACCGATGAGAAGAGGGAGAAGATAGGGAGCTAGTGTCGGGATCATTCCAAAGACGATCTTCCCAGTGCGGAGGTCACCGCGCGCTGCGAATTGCTCACGGAGCTTTCCTTCTTCAAGGAGAAGGCGATTCGCATGATTGAGCAAGAGCTGTCCAGCACTAGTGGCGATCACGCCACGACGACCGCGAATGAGAAGCTGCTCTCCAAGCCGAGCTTCAAGATCATTGATTGTCTGACTCATCGCCGGTTGGCTCACTCCACAGCGGCGAGCCGCTTCACTCATCGTGCCAGATTCAACAACTTGGATGAAGTATCGGAGTTGCTTGAGATCCAGAAGGTCATTCATGGTTTTTATTTAAGCATAGATATTGAAAATGAAAAATGAGAGGTGATCATTTGCGCTTATCAAAAAACTTCCGTGAATGCGGATCGCGCTTTCTACGGGGGCCCGCTCACCGCGTGGTGACTTCCTTCGCCTTCAGCCGCCTAGAATTTAGGATGAATCTTGGAATCAGTCTTCTTGGTTTTTTGTTCTCAAGGAATGCTGTCGAACCTTTACATCCTGGCAAGGTGGGAGAGGGAGAAGCTGTCGTGATCATCCTCGCTTGTTTTGTGAGGGTCACTGGACACAATGTGGCTGATGCCGCGCCTTTCTGTTGATGGAAAACACCTCTTGCTCGATGGGGAGCGGTGTTTTCTGCGAGCGGTGACTTATGGGCCGTTTCCTGGCGATTGCGGCCTAGACGATGCGATCGAATTAACCCGAATCGCGCAGGCGGGCTTTCATGTGGTGCGGATTTATGGACTGCCGGATCAGAAATTTCTCGATCTTGCGGCGGCGGAGTGCCTCCTCGTCATTCCGACGCATACTTGGGGGCATGGCTGTGATTTTTTCAGTCAGCCGAAGATTTTTCGAGAGGCGGAGTATGATCTTGAAGATTGGTTGAGGCGTTATCGGAATCACGCTGCGCTAGGAGCTATTTTAGTAGGGAATGAAATCCCCTCGGATATGGCTCGATGGATGGGCCCGTCTCGGGTACGTGCAAAAATTGATCAACTTATTCGCACCTGTCATCGCGTGGCGCCTGCGCTCCCAGCGGCCTACGCGAATTTCCCAACCACAGAATATCTTGAGCCAATGGATGGCGATTTTACCGCCTTTAACCTCTACCTTGAAGATGTGGAAGCGCTCAAAAATTACCTTCCACGACTGCATCATCTCGCGGGAGATCGTCCCGTGATGATTACCGAGTTCGGCCTCGATACGCAGCGGAATTCGGAAGCGGCACAAGAGAACCTTTTGCCCAAAGCGCTCACGCTCTGTCATGAGGCGGGGCTCGCGGGCAGCACGATTTATGCGTGGTCTGATCATTGGAAAAATAATGGCCGCACTGTCGACGATTGGTCTTTCGGTCTCACGCGTCGCGATGGCTCGGCAAAGCCAGTTCTGGAAAAGCTCGCTGCTTGGCAACCTTCCCCAGCGCCTGAGCAGCCAAAGTTTTCGGTCATTGTGTGCTCTCGAAACGGGGCAGCCCGTCTCACGAGTTGCCTCGATTCCATCGCGGCACTTCAGTACGAAAACTTTGAGACTTTAGTCATCAATGACGGATCAACAGATGGCACGCGGAAGCTCCTCGATCAGCGAAAAGACATTCGCGCCTTCCATCTAAAGCCCAACGGCCTTTCAGCAGCTCGGAATCACGGAGCCTCTCAAGCTTCGGGTGAAATCCTCGCCTTCACCGATGACGATTGCGTAGTCGATTCTCATTGGCTTTTTGAGCTCGCCCGAGCCTACGCCGCCACGGATCACACCGCGATTGGTGGACCGAATCTTTCTCCTCCTGTTCAGACAATCTCGCGGGCACTCACTACAGCGGCTCCGGGAGCACCGACGCATGTCATGCTCACTGATACTCTCGCAGAGCACCTTCCAGGCTGTCATTTATCGGTGAAAAAATCCGCGTTTGAAGAAATTGGCGGCTTCGATCCCATTTTCCATACTGCGGGTGATGATGTGGATTTTTGTTGGCGACTTCGCGACGCTGGTCACACCCTTGGCTTTCGAGCCTCTTCTTTCGTCTGGCACCATCGCCGTGCCACTCTGTGGCGTTACCTTAAACAGCAAATAGGTTACGGGCGAGCCGAAGCACTCCTTTATAAAAAGCACCCCCATCGTTTCGGCGAAGGTGGCATCCGGTGGCAGGGCGTGGTCTATCAAGGCAATGCCCTCGGAGTGCAAAGTGGTGATTTCATTTACTCCGGACCCAGTGGCCAAGCGGCTTACCAATCGCTTGCGCTCTATCGCCAACCCGAACGAGGCTTACCAGAGGGCTATCGCTCTAACCGCGCGAAATTTCTTCTCCGCACACTTTCCTCTCTTTCTCGAGCACTCCGCGCCTTCACTCGCCAACGCCACGGCGGGCCGGGCCGAGGGACACCTAAGGAAACACTGCCACCGCCGAGTGCGGCCGTTGAAAAAACACTCACTCTGACACATCCGTGGGGCAAAGGGTGGGCTGAGTTTTATCATCTTTTACAAGATACTAATTGGCAGCCGTGCGATGAAAGCGATTGGGACTTGGCGCTTGGAAAAGACCGTATCTTTGCCGCTACTGAACAGGTTCCAGAATATAACCGGCGCACCTTTATCCGCTTTCATGGCAGTTCGAAAACCTTCGCCCGTGTGAAAGAACGCGCGCGCGCGGTCGGTTTCGAAATGAGCCAAAACGAGGCACCCCACATTTATATTTCTAAAACAAATTAAGCTTATGATTTCCATCTGCGACCTCTCCCTCAGCTACGAAACTCCCAGCGGCAGCGTGCCCGTACTTTCAGGCTTCGATTTACAAATCGAAGCCGGACAATCTGCAGCGGTCGTGGGACCATCCGGATGCGGTAAGACGAGCCTGTTAAACCTCATTGGCGCGATGCTTCCGCCGACAGCAGGAGTGATCGAGATTGGTGGAGAAGACATCAGCGTCTTCGACGAACAAAAGGCATCGGTTTTCCGGAATCGCGAACTCGGGTTCATTTTTCAACAGCATCACCTCCTTCCGCAGCTCACGGTGATGGAAAACGTCCTCGTTCCACGCCTCGCCGGGGGATGGGAGGAATCGCAAGCCGATACTCGTAAGCGTGCGGTAGAACTCCTCGAACGCGTCGGCCTCAGCCATCGCCTCGATCATCGCCCTGCCGAACTTTCCGGCGGAGAAAAACAGCGAGTCGCGGTCGTCCGTGCGCTGATCAATCAGCCCCGCCTCCTCCTCGCCGATGAACCGACCGGCGCACTCGACACAGAGACGGGTGAAAAAGTAGCTGACTTACTTTTTAAGCTTCAGAAGGAACAAGGGGTAACGCTCATCCTTGTCACTCATGACACCCAGCTCGCAAGTCGTGCCGAGAAGCGAATTGAGTTGTCTTAATGACTCGTTACCAATCAGCGGAGCTCTTTTAAAATTGGCAGATCGGCAGCAGCCCAATCGAGCTGATCCGCTTCCGTGAGTGAAACCCAACGAGCTTCTAGGTGTTCATGGAGTGTGAGTTCACCCTCGATGATTTCTACCAAAAATGGCTTTAGCAAAATCTCACCGTGACGAATTGGAGTGAGTGGTGCGCCAACTGTGATGGTGATTCCAAGTTCTTCTAAAATCTCGCGCCGAAGCGCTTCTTCTGAGGTTTCGTTTGGCTCTACTTTTCCACCTGCAAATTCCCACTTCCCACCTTCACATTTCTCGAGCGGTCGCTGGCATACGAGAATGGAGCCGTCTGATTTTGAGATGATAGCGCAGACAACTTCAATCATTTCGTATCGAGCTTCTGTTCAATTTTCTCGAGACGTTTTTCGATTTTATTGAGCTTTTCTTCGATCTCTTGATTCGATCCCGAATTCCCAAAAATGAGGACAATGATCGCGATGAGAATAAGAGTTCCGCATCCGAGTGAGACTTTTTGATCTGAGGGTTGAGACATTTGATGATGATTGGGATTCGCTATTAAAATAACGTAATCTTCTGAGTTATCGATGACAGCATGAGTCGGGGTGACGCACCCTTACTTTTTAGGCTTCGGCCAGGGTTTGGCGCTGGGGAGGCTGAGGAGATGGTCGACGGCCTTCTTCAGCTGGGCATCGGTTCCCTTGGCTCGTTGCTCGGGGGTGTTGGCGATTTTTAGGTCGGGCTCGAGTTGGGTGTTTTCGAGGTAGTTTCCTTCGGTGTCGAGGGTGCTGGTTTGGGGGATGCCGAAGAGGCATTCTTTATCGATGAGGCGCTCCCACCAGACGGCGGTGCCGGTGCCGGCGATGGGCATGCCGACTAACTTTCCGATCCCGAGAGTTTTGTAAGCATATGGGAAGATGTGAGCATCGGAGTAGTTTCCTTCACCGACGATAACTGCCGAAGGACGGTCCCAACGGAAGAGGGGTTCGCCGCCGAGTTTCTCTTGTTCGCGTGGGTAAAAGCGGAGGAAGGGTTTGCCGTCGAGGAAAGAGGTGAGGTCTTCGGTGAGCCAGCCGCCGCCGTTGAAGCGGGTGTCGACGATGAGGGCTTGTTTATCGGAGTGGTAACCCCAGACTTGGGAGAAGAGATCACGGAAGGCGCTATCATTCATGCCGCGGATGTGGACCCAGCCGATTTTTCCGCCGGAGAGTTCTTCGGCTTTGGCGCGCATGCGCTTGACCCAACGTTGGTAGAGCAGTTCGCCTTCGGCGCTGAGGCTGAGGGGCTTAATGACTTGGGAGTGTTCTTCGCCATCTGGTGTTTTGAGGGTGAGGAGGGTGCGCTTTGAGGCGAGGCGGTTGAGGCGTTTAGCAATATTTTCACCGGCTTTGATGGGAGTGCCATTGAGAGCGGTGATGAGGGTGCCGGCGGGGATGGGATCATCAAGAAGGGCGAGCGGGGAGCGGTCGATGACTTCGAGGATTTTGATGCCGTCTCCTTTGTAGGCGGGATCAGGGAAAATGCCGAGGGAGGCGGTTTGATCACTGGAAGCGTACTGCGGGTAGTGCCGGGCGCCGGTGTGGGAGGCATCAAGCTCGCCGAGGAGCTCAGAGAGCATTTCGACGAAATCGTAATTATTGGTGATGGCGGGGAGGAACTTTTTGTATTCCTTACCATAGAAGTCCCAGTCGACTCCGTGGATATCGGTCCGATGAAATTTTTCGCGAACTTGGCGCCAGATGTGATCATACATTTCGGCGCGTTCGGCCACGCGGTCGACATTCATTTCTGCGGACTTGCCGATGCCGGTAACTTTTCCATCGGTACTGACTTTCGAGAGGGAACCGCCGGAGAGGACGAAGAGGGTTTTGCCATCTTCGCTGATCTCGAGGTGGGAAGGATCACGATCGCCAACCTTTCCGAGAGTGGTGAGTTTTTTGGTCTCATCGGAGTAGAAGTGGCGAACCCAGAGGTGGTGCTTGCCGCGATCTTCGGCGAGGTAGTAGAGAGACTTGCCATCAGGCGAGAGGGCGTAGCCTGCGAGGGAGGTAGAGTGAATGGTGAGGCGCTCAATCCGTTCGGGGGTATTGGCAGGATCAAGGGCTTTCTTCTCTTCGAAGAGCTTTTCCCAAGCTTCGTCATCGATGAGATCACGGCCGGTTTCATCGAGTTTGAAGAGACGGTGTGAGCGGTTGGTGAGAAAGCCGATGTAGACGTCGTAGTGGTAGCCCCATGAGCCGTGAGCTTTTTTACCGTGGCGGTTGGAGACCCAGGTGACGGCTTCGCCGTTCCAAGCGAAGTTTGGCGCGGTGTCGTAGTAGCCGTTGCGGGTGAGGTCGATGAGTTCACCTTTGCCATCAGCTTGTGCGAGGTAGACGTTTTCGGCCCAGCGGTTTGGTTGGAGAGCCATTAAGGCTAGGGTTTTAGAGTCTGGAGCCCAGACATAGGAGACATCGCCATCTGAGTATGAGTAGGTGCGGGAAGGCGGAACGATGGTGGTAGATTTCCGGGACTCGACGTCGAGGACCTTGATGGTCTCGCGATCGTGGAGGTAAGCGATGGATTTTCCATCAGGTGAGTAGAGAGGTTGGAAGGTTTCGTCATCAGTGGTGAGGAGAGGTTTTTCCTCAAGGACGGTGGCTAGGTGGAAGTGCTTCTCTTCCTCGCGCGCGATGGTGGAGGTGTAGAGATTCCAGGAGTCGTTCCGCTCTGATGCGTAAACGAGGGTGCGGCCATCGGGGTGGAAATCGACCGTGCGCTCTTGCTCGGGAGTATTGGTGATGCGGCGCGTGGTGTTGTGCTCGACGGAGGTGACGAAGACCTCGCCACGAGCGATGAAGGCGATTTCTTTTCCGTCCGGCGAAGTGGTCATCTCAGTGATGGACTCGGACATCGAAACCATGGAGGAGTTCACCTTGGCATCTGCCTTGATCGTGATGTCGACCCGTTCGGGTTTTTGGTCTTTCAGGGTGTAAATGGACCCGTCGAAACCAAAGCAAAGGGTGCCTTTCTGAGCGCGGGAGAGGAAGCGGACCGGATGCTTGGCGAACAAGGTAATTTGAGTTCGTTTGTTGTCGGTGAGGTTGTGTAGCCAGACGTTGAAGGAGCCTGATTGCTCAGAGAGATAGTAGTAAGAGGAAACATCCTTCCAGACTGGATTGCGGTCTTCACCGGCAAATTCAGTGAGCTTACGGTGCTTGTTTGTTTTCAGGTCAAAGGACCAGATATCGCGAGTGACCGATGAGGTGTGATGCTTGCGCCAAGCGTCCTCGTAGCCCTTGCGGTCTTGGTAGAGGTATTTTTTCCCATCAGGAGAAATAGAGATTTCCTCGGCGGGAATGGTAAGGATTTGGGTAGGTTGGCCACCGGTGACAGGGACTTGGTAGAGCTCGCCCATGCGTCGATTCGGGATGTCGAGAGCGGCGGCGGAGTCGAGTCGAGTGGAGGAAAAGATGATGCCTTGGCCGTCTGCGGTGAATGAATAAGGGATGTCGTGCGCGGAGTGGTGCGTGATGCGTTGAGCTGGGCCACCAGTAGCGGGAATCGTGAAGATGTCATGATTCCCATGACGATCTGAAGCGAAGGCGATGTGCTTGCCATCGGGCGACCAGACGGGGTGGAACTCGCGAGTGATATGCTGGGTGAGCTGTGTGGCTTGGCCTCCTTTGGACGAGACGGTGTAGAGATCGGCACCATGGGTGAAGACGATGGTTTTTCCATCAGGAGAAATGGCGGGGTAGCGGAGCCATTCGGCGGGCTCGGCCTGGAGAATGGAGGCAGTGAGAAGAAAGAAGAGTGATCTCATATCGGCAAAGGTGGAATAACTTGGAAAGGATGAAAGCGGAAAAGTGGAGAGGCGCGCGAATCGCGTGAATTTTCACGAAGCTCAATAGTGGTAAACTACGAAAGAGGTAAAATGGGTGAAAATCTGGGTAAGGGGCTTGAAAAGGCGGAAGGAAATCATTGTGCCCTCATTCTTGATCAGATGAGATGGACTGATGAAATTCCTTCTGGTGATCCTTTGTGGGCTTGGGCTGGCGAATGCTGAGTGGGTCGATCTTTTCGATGGAAAAACGACCGACGGTTGGACACCGCGCAACAAGGTAATACGATTTGAGGCAAAAGACGGTGAGCTTCATTTACTCTCGAAGACGAATGTCTGGGTGATGACGGAGCTTGAGATGGGTGACTTCGAGGCAGAGTTGGAAGTTTTACTTCCTAAGGAAGAGGGCTTCAATTCAGGGTTGGCCTTTCGATGTCAGGGGAAGAAGGGAAAGCCCAAGGGTTATCAAATCGAGATTGATCGTAAGTTGCCGGGGGGAGTTTACGGGATCGGGCTTGGAGGCTGGTTGAGTCGAGCCCAAGGAAAAATTAAGGAAGGAGAGTGGAATCATTTTAAGGTGCAAGCCGTCGGGCCCCGAATTCAGACGTGGGTGAATGGAGTGCTCGTTTCAGACCTTAAGAACACGAAGCAACTCTGCGGAAGTTTTGGAATCCAGCACCATGGGAAAGGTGGGGTGGTGAAGTTTCGTAAGATGCGAGTGAGGGCGCTTGAGGCAAAGTGACTCGCTGGAGCCTTGCTAAGGCTACGAAAAATGGCTGGTGAGCAAGGTCGTGTCCTCAGATTGGAAACGGTAGTCGCCGATCTCTACGCTCCACTTGGCATTGGAATGTCCCTTGCCGTGGGGCTCATGGATAAAGTGAACCTTGATGACGGTGCCTTTTTCGACGCACACGGTTTTACCAATGGGAAACACGGTCCGGCCCCAGTGGGTATGGGGATGGTCCGGGGCATTGGCCAGCTGAACGGTTTCGGCGGATTGCGTTTCGAACCAAGCGGCGAGGACGTTGATCTCCCCGTTGCCTTCGGAGATAAATTCGAGTTCTGCCTCAAAGGTGCCATTTGACCGAGCCACCGGGCAGGTGTGGCTATCGACGGTCCACATTAGCTGACCCTCGCAGGCGAGGTCTTTTCCTTTGATGTGGTGACAGCTCGCTTCAGTGCGTCGCTGGGAGTCTTCACTGAAAAGCGAGAGGTCCACGCCGTAGGGGCGGCTGTCGTAAAACTCGACTTCCTCCTGCAGATACTTGTCGTAGGCTGGAGCCATCCAGGAGGTGGTGGTTCCGGGAATCATTGCTCCACCGGGCTTGAGCCAACGGTCACGGGCTTCGATCACGATGGGGAGGAGATTCTCATCCACGCCATATCCACCGAGCCACTCGGAAACAATGACGTCCACTTTCTCGGGAAGGTCGAGGGCTTCCATCTCACCTTGGATCACGGTGATCCGGTCACTCAGGCCATTGCGAGCCACGATCTCTCTCGCACATTGCGCGACCGGAGTCCGCTCTACCGCATAGACTTTTTTCGCTCCGGCCTGGGCGGCAAAGATGCTGAGAATTCCGGTGCCGGCCCCAATATCCAGAACCACCGAATCAGGGGTCACGACCTCAAACAAAGCATCGCGGAAGGCCTGGCAGCGGGTTTCATCCTGCACCATGGAGCCATGGTTCCAAAGGTCTCGGTAACTAATCTCAATCGCCATTGACGAGTGCTACTGCTGAGAATTTTTAAAGCAACACTTTCGTTTGATTGGGGGCAAAAATCGGAACGAAAGAGCGGGCTACCACTTGGCGATGGCGCTCTCGATGCAGGTGAGGGTGTCATCAATGTCATCGGCGGTGTGAGCGCGGGAGATAAAGCCGGTCTCGTAGGGGCTCGGGGCAAGGTAGATGCCTTGGTCGAGGAGGTCCCAGAAGAGTTTTTTGAAGAGGCCAAAGTCTTGTTTGGTGACGGTATCAACATTGACGATTTCCTCATCGAGGAAGTAGAGGCAGAACATGGACCCGACTTGATTGACGCGATGTGGGATTCCTTTTTCGCTGAGAATTTTACGAAGGCCGGTGGCGAAGCGGTCACCCATTTCGGCGAGGTATTCGTATGATCCGTGCTGATCGAGTTCGCGGAGCTGAGTCATGCCGGCGACCATCGCGAGCGGGTTTCCACTTAGAGTTCCTGCTTGATAAACGGGGCCGTTCGGCGCGAGGTGGTCCATGATATCGGCACGGCCGCCAAAGGCGCCGACAGGGAGTCCGCCGCCGATCACTTTTCCCATCGCAGTGAGGTCGGGAGTGAAATTCTCTAGTTCTTGCACGCCGCCTTTTGCGAGCCGGAAGCCGGTCATAACTTCATCGAAAATGACGAGTGCGCCGTGCTTTGTTGCCAGATCCCGTATTGCTTGGAGGTAGCCTTCGCGCGGGAAGATGAGTCCGGCATTGGCGGGATAGGACTCGACGATGACGGCGGCGATTTCTTGGCCATGGCTTTCAAAAGCTTCCTCAAGACGGTCGAGCTGATTGTAAGGTAGGGTAATCGTTTCTGCGGCAAGCGACTTCGGAACGCCAGCAGAATCAGGCTCGCCAAAGGTGAGGGCACCGGAACCAGCTGCGACGAGGAGGGAGTCGACATGGCCGTGGTAGCAGCCTTCGAACTTGACGATTTTATCACGTCCAGTGAATCCGCGGGCGAGGCGGATGGTAGACATGGTGGCTTCGGTGCCGGAACTGACCATGCGGACTTTCTCAACCGAAGGAACCCAGTTGGTGATCATTTGCGCCATTTCGACTTCATAAGGATTCGGAATTCCGTAAGAGATGCCTTCCTTCGCGGCTTCGTGAATGGCACTGGTGACAGCGAGAGGGGCATGGCCGAGGATATTTGGACCCCAGGAGCCAATGTAGTCGATGTAGGATTTCCCATCGACGTCCTCGATCCGAGAACCTTTGGCACGTTTCACGAAAAACGGGTCGCCATCGACGTTTTTAAAGGCGCGAACAGGCGAGTTGACACCGCCAGGAATGAGGGTTTTGGCTTTGGAGAAAAGTTTCTGGGAAAGAGCTCCGTTCATGGGGGGAGTTTTGATGGCGAACGAGAATTTCGCGAGGGGAATTTTCAGGCACTTTCTTGAATTTCGTATCTGCCGGATTCGTCATACGTAAAAGAAATCCTCTTCTTTACCTCTAGAATACGATAACTTGTCTACTGTGATGTTTGCTACACGCCTTTTTTTTACGGCCCTCTTGCTCCCAATCTGGGCTTCGGCCCAGACTCTTAATACCGATCCTGAGGTAGTTTACGTGAAGGAATTTTCGGAGAAGCCGATCAAGTTAATGGTGTCTAAAGAGGGGGTCGTCTTTGCGACTAAAACAGGAGGGCGGCAGCGGGGCGCGCTGAAGAAAGACACGACGGTAGAACTCATTGGATTCACTGGAAATGCTTATAAAATCAAAGGAAAGCGCACCAATGGCGAAGGCGTCAGCGGCTGGGTGAGCCCGCTCGCTTTGACCGCGAAGGATAAGGAATTCGTGAAAAAATTTAAGGCGGTGTATGATCGTCAGATCATCGTGCGCGAGCTCATCGAGAAAAAGGAAATCGCGTTGGGGATGACGGAAGATGAGGTTGTCCAAGTGCTGGGAGAGCCTACTAAAACAAAGGTCCGCCGCACCAAGGAGGGTGTCACCACGGCTTGGGAATTTGTGGAGTATGAGATCGAGAATCATTACACGAATTATCGTGATCCTGTCACTGGTGGTGTTTACCGACGGCTGAGTCACACGACGAAGGAAGAAGTCTCAAACACTAAGGTGGAGTTCGAGAATGGCGCTGTAGTCGCCGTGGAAGAGAGTGAGGATAAGGGGAAAATGCGTCGCCGCATTATCGCTACTCCAGTGGTGGTATTTTGGTAACGCACCGCGCTCGATAGCTCGGTCTAAAGATCAATCACGAAGTCCGATTTGTGACTGATAGTTTTCGCTTCGGAGGCGTGAACCTGACGGAGGGTGTTGCGTTATTTCCAAGAATAAGCTGATCAACGCAGTCAGATTTTCACAAAGACTCGGAAGTGGCACCAGCGAGGATTTCTAGCCTAAGTGCTCCAAAGCTTCGCCGCTAAAGCAGCCGATGCGGCTCCTGTTTCGGCGATTTTTTTCGAGCTACCTACCCCTTTTCCGAGAATTTTCCCGCACCAAGTGACCTCAGCCGAAAAGACGCGGTCATGCGGAGGGCCGTCTTCTTCCGTAATCGCATAAGCAGGAGACTCTGGGGCGATTTTCTGAAGGATTTCTTGCAGCGCGCCTTTGCTGTTTGAAGCTTGGGCTGTTTGTGGATCGAGAGCTTCTAGTTCGGGCGCAAAGACTTTCAGCACAGCGCTTTTTGTCTTTTCAAATCCCGCGTCGATAAAAAGGGCCCCGATTACTGCCTCCACGGCATCGGCGAGATTGGAAGCACGGGTTCTTCCTCCGCTGGACTCCTCACCTTTACTCATCGAGAGCACACTTCCAAAGTCATAGCGTTGCGCCACGGCGCACAATGCTTGACGTGAGACGATACTCGCACGCAATTTTGTGAGCACTCCTTCTTGGCAATCTGGGAAGCGATTGAAGAGGTAGTCACTGATGATCAGCTCAAGGACCGCATCACCAAGATATTCCAGACGCTGATTATCTGGTGGGGCCGGGCGTTTCTCCGAAGAGACACTCGGATGAGACAGAGCCTCCTTCAGCAGTTCTTCGTTCGAGAACCGATGGGTGAGAATGCGCTTAACCTGATTCACTGAGGAAGTTCTAAAATGTTTTCGTTGCTCGGCGACAAAAGATTACTCCTTTTTCTTCTATGAACCCATCGCTCTAGAAGAATGAGCGGTGGATCATGGGAAATAATGGTCATTTTCAGTGGCCACCTTGGTCGAAGGAGAGGGTTTTTGAATCACCAATGCTTGTGGCTTGAACCTCTAAAATACGGGGAATTAAACATTCTAAGCGCACAAGAGCGCGATTACGCTCCAAGGCGCATCTTATCACCTCTTGGGATTTTGCCAAGGGATGCTGCCGCCTCGTTGGATTTGCTTCCGCATCGCAGCGGAGAGTTCATTAAAAATTTTAGGCTGGGACTTTGAAAGATCAGTCGTCTCACGAGGATCCTTCTGGAGGTTAAAGAGCTGCCATTTTCCGTCAGGGTAATTTTTGAGTAGTTTCCATGGACCGCGCCGCATGGCGTGTGAGCAATCTCCCATGTAGCGGCGATTTCCTTCTCGGCGGGTGAAGAAGACATCGCGTTGGAAGGGTTTTTGCTGACCTGATTTGAGGAGGGGGAGGATGGAGCAGCCTTCAATTTTGGTCCTGATGGTTCCGCCAGCAGCTTCGATGATGGTTGGGAAAAGGTCCATGGTTAGAAAGGAGAAGTCGTTCGTTTGCTCGGGTTTGATCACGCTGGGCCACACGGCACAAGCGGGAACGCGCAGTCCGCCCTCATACATGTCTTGCTTCCCGCCACGGAGGGTTCCGCAATTCGCTCCGACGTTGAGTTGCCCACCATTGTCTGAGACAAAAATGGTGAGGGTTTTTTCCCACTGATCGGTCTCTTTTAAGGTGGAAATGACACGGCCGATATGGTGATCCATGTGCTCGATAAGTGCGACGAGTTTGGCACGCTTTTCGGTGATATTGTTTTCCCGCGCTTTGATTTTTTCTAGCCAATCGTTGGGCGGTTGGATCGGGGTGTGCGGGGCGTTGTAAGCGAGGTAGAGAAAGAAGGGCTTGTCGGTGCCCTTTCGTGATTTGAGGTAGTCTTCAGTCCAGTCGGTGAAGACTTCCGTTGCGTGGCCCTTCGGATTTACTTTTTCTTGATTGAGGCGCATGTAGTGCTGCCCGAAACGGCGGTAATCGTAGTAATCATCCATCATGTCTCCGAGGAAACCGTGGAAATGATCGAAGCCGCGGGTGTTCGGATGGGCTTCGTGATCGAGGCCAAGATGCCATTTTCCAATTGCTGCGGTATCATAGCCGAGTGGCTTGAGAGCTTGCGGCAACATCGTAGCACTTGGCGCGAGGTATCCCCAGTTGTCCTCTGGGTGAGTCCGGATCACTCCCGGCACGCCGACAAGTTCTTGGTAGCGTCCGGTGAGAAGTGCGGCGCGCGTCGGCGAGCACACGGGGCAATTTGCGTAGTAATGGGTAAAACGCATCCCTTCCTTCGCGAGGGCATCGAGATGGGGAGACTTTAGATCAGTTGCCCCGTATGAACTCAGATCGCCATAGCCGAGATCATCGACGATGATAATCAGCACGTTCGGCTTTCCGCTGCCAAACGAGAGGGCAGGAAGCATCAATAATAAGGAAAGGAATCGCAAAATCATGACCGGAATTTAGCTCAGAGATGGAGACTAAAGATCTTGAAGAACAAGACCACCCCGAAAATAACTGGGTCTGGCTTCCTCAAGGCGCGGTGAGCAGGCCTCTTTCTCAGTGTTGGGGTGAGTCAGAGTTTACGCCGTGAGGATTTCCGAACTTCCGGCTTGGCGGAGTGGGGGCTGATCAGGGAAGGTAAGGGATGATGATTCTTGCGGCTGCAGAAGCGGCGAAGGCAGATACGACATGGCTGGTCACCACCCTGGTGTTGGCGATTGCGTTGATTCTTTTCTTGATCCTGAAGTGGCGAGTGCAGGCTTTTGTGGCACTCCTGGTGGCGAGTGTCTTTGTGGGTGTCTTCTCTGGGACGATGGAGCTAACGGAGGTCGGGCAGACCATTCAGAGTAGCATGGGAGGGAGTTTGGGTTTCATCGCGACGGTGATTGGGCTTGGTGCGATCTTTGGCGCGATGATTGAGCACAGCGGAGGTGCGCATAGTTTGGCGAATGGGCTGTTGAGAATCTTCGGAGAGAAAAAGGCGACGTGGGCGATGTTGCTGACGGGATTCTTGATTTCGATCCCAGTGTTTCTTGATGTGGCCTTGGTGATTATTGCACCAATTCTCTATGCGCTGGCTCGGAAGACAGGGAAATCGCTGCTGACTTTTGGATTGCCGTTACTGGCGGGAATGGTGGTGACGCATTCTTTTGTGCCGCCGACACCGGGGCCAACGTGGGTGGCTTATGAATTTGGCGTGCCGATTGGCACCGTGATTCTCTACAGTGCGCTGGTGGGTTTCCCAACAGCGGTGATCGCAGGAATTTTCATCGGCGGGCGAATTGCGAACCAAGTTCACATTTCCCCTCCCGAGCTGGAGGTTGCGGAACAAAAAGATGGTCCGGGTTTTGGGGTGATTTTAGGAATCCTCTTACTCCCAGTTGTATTAATTGTAGCAGGATCACTAGTAGAGCAGGCTGTGGGGAGTGGAATTTCGGCAGGTTTAGATAAGAAAGAACGCGGAATCGAATTGGCCCGTCTGGTGTCCGAAGCACCGATGTGGCAGCAGATCGTGGCCTTCTTTGGTCATCCGATTTTAGCGTTGTTGCTCTCGACAATTTTAACGCTCTGGCTCCTGGGCGTGAAGCGTGGGGTGAAGAAAGACCAGCTTATGGAAGTGGCGACACGCTCGCTGGGGCCGGCGGGGATTATCATTCTGATCACCGGAGCCGGCGGAGTGTTCAAGGGTATGCTCGGGAAGACAGGGGTCGGTGATGCCTTGGCGGATCTGCTCTCAGGTTTTGGGATGATCCCAGTATTACTAGCTTTTGCCTTCTCTGCGATTTCACGAATTGCTCAAGGTTCAGCCACGGTAGCCATGGTGATGGCGGCTTCTCTGATGGCTCCGCTTTTGGCTGAGATGGATCTTTCAAATGCGAAGCTCTCCTTGGTGGTGATTGCGATCGCGAGTGGCGCGGCTGGATTTTCACACGTCAATGATAGTGGCTTCTGGATGGTGAGCCGCTATTTCCGAATGACGGAAAAAGAAACATTTAAAACTTGGAGTGTCGTCTCGACTTGGGTTGGTGTGATTGGCGTTGCGCTGGCTTCGATCCTTTGGTTCCTAGTGCCATGAAGTCACAAAAATTTGTGATTATGGGGGTGAGTGGGTCCGGGAAATCTACCATTGGGGCGTTGCTCGCCGAATCCATCGAGGGGGCGTTCTACGATGGGGATGATTTTCATCCTCCGGCGAATATTGAGAAGATGGCTTCAGGCCGGCCGCTGAATGACGAAGATCGGAAGGGCTGGTTAGAGAAAATCGCGGAGCTGATTGAGACGGCCGACGAGGTGACGATCATTGCGTGCTCTGCGCTGAAGAAGAGCTACCGTGATTTGTTGCGAAAAGCCGATTTCATCTATCTCGACGGATCACGAGAGTTAATTGAGAGCCGTTTGCGGGAGAGAAAAGGCCATTATATGCCTCCTTCTCTTTTGGCGTCACAATTCTCCGATCTGGAAGTGCCGGAAAATGCCTTGGTGCTTGATATTGATCACCCTCCTGAGGAGCTGGTGAGTGAGATTTGCGTGCATTTTGGGCTGATGTCTGGGGAGAGTTCAAATCATCACTCTCATGACTCTGCTTCGGGACAGTCGCGCTAAGAAGCGAGTCCTTCGAGCTTGCCATTTGTTAGACAAACTTCAGTCTGCCGCCGAACAATTTCCACACATTTATTTTATGAGCGAATTCTACCTTGTCCCTCCTGAGAAGCACGACGAACTGGTCACCGCAGCATACCGCCACCGCGGATATGATGCTGAAGAATCTGCGATTGCGGCAGAAGTCTGCCAAGATGCAACACGTCACGGCATTCGCACTCATAATGCACTGAAGGCTCTCCACCTTGATCATCTTTTTGGTTCCGCAACTGGCGGATGTAACCCTGGGGCGCAGATCGAGGTCGTGAATGATCGCTTTAAGGCTTCCGAGGTCTGGAATGCTCATAAAAAGCTTGGCCAAGCAGTCGCGGTGAAAGCTTTTGAGCGCTGCATGGAAATGGCAGACGAATATGGAGTCGGCCAGGTCGCGGTCGATAATGCGTTCCACTACCTCTGGGGTGGTGGCTACGTGATGAAGGCGGCTGAAAAGGGCTACATCGCTTACACGAACTGCACTTCGACACTTGCTGAAGTCGTCCCGTTTTTTGGAAAGCACCCAACCCTTGGAACGAACCCACATTCTTGGGGATTTCCGACTCAAGAGGCGAATGGATTCCCGATCGTGATCGACTGGGCTACCTCCACCGTGGCGATGGGCCGTGTGCAGCAGCTCAAGCGTGAAGGTAAGCCGCTTCCTCCGGGAGCTGCGGTGGATCAAGATGGAAATGAAACTCTCGATCCAAACAAAGTGGCAGCGCTTCTTCCGTTCGGCGCGCACAAAGGTTACGGCATGGCGCTCATCAACGAGCTTGTCGGTGGCTTCATCGGCGGAAACCTCCCAACCGAGCGTGGCCGTGAGGGAGCAAAGACTACGTCTTGTTTCTACTTCCAGGTGATTCACCCAGATGCTTGGAGCTCGGGAGCGTTCGTGCACGGATCTCAGTCTGCGAACATGAAAGCAGTTCTCGATGACGTCCTCGGACACGGAAACGAGAAATGCCTTCTCCCAGGTCAGATCGAAGCAGGCTTCCGCCAGCGCACCGAAAAAGCCGGTGGTCTTCTCTTCTCAGAAGCGGAGCTTGCGGAATTTAAGGAACTCGCAGATGAAGTTGGGATTTCCGGCTGGGAACTCGAAAATTTCTCTCCAGAAGAAGCGTAAGAACGTCCATGCCGAATTACGATTATAAGTGCCAGAAGTGCGAGCACATCTTTGAGGTCTTTCAGTCAATGAATGACCCGAAGCTGACCGATTGTCCTCAGGATGATTGTGATGGCGAGGTGAAGCGGCTGCTCGGCACGGGAGCTGGGGTGATTTTCAAAGGAACTGGCTTTTATCAGACGGATTATCGCTCTGACTCTTATAAAGCGGGTGAGAAAAAGGCAGCCGAATCATCGCGTCCGCCGGAAAAGAAAAAGGACGCGTAAGTCGCCTTTCATCTTCGAGTCTTGCGCCATCGTCTTCCTTGGGTGACCCTACCGCTATGGAAAAAAGTGGCAGCACCATGAAGCGTTTATTCTTCACCATTGCCTTTCTCTTTGTGGCGGGCATGGGGCTGTCGATTTATCTTAGCTTTCAGCCACAAAACCTCAGTGGGATTTCTGGGTATGATCCCAATAGTCGCACGGAAACGGTGGTTGATATTCCTGCACGAATTGAAGCTGCCGCAAAGACCCGCCAGCCGGTCACGATTTCCGAAGGTCAATTTAATACTTGGCTCGCCAATCACATCAAGGTTCGCCAGGAGGGGAAATTGGCTGATGAAGTCGATTTGAAAGGAGTTTGGGTTCGTTTTTCCTCTGCTCAAGGGGGGCGCGCTGAGATTGTCATCGAGCGCGAAGTTCGGGAAATGCCTCATACCACTTCGATTTATTTGCGCCTAGAGAGGAAAGAAAAAGAAGATGGTTCATTTACCACCACACGACGTCTCGATGGGGGCCGTTTTTTGGGTGCTATTCTCATTGGGGGCCGTTTTGGGCAGCTGAAAGTCCCGCAAGGATTCCTCTTTTTCACCCAGAGTTCCTACCGATCACTTGCGAGGTTGTTCACCGATGAGATTGATCATATCGAGAAAGACATCATCAAGGCTGCAGGTGGCGAGGTGATTTTTGAGGACCAAAAGATGAGGATCGAATTTCCCGAGGATTCTAAATAAACGATTCCCGCTCGCAGTGCCGCTGAGTGACTAAACGCACCCTTTTTCAAAATGACGCGGCTCCTCCTGTCTCTTGTTCTCTTGGTGGCTCCTACCGCTGCGCAAGATGAGTCAACGTTTGTTCTCTCGGAACGGAGTGCGACTAATAATGGTCAATTTACGGTGCACCATGGGTTGGCCGCCACCCGTGCGGAGATTGTCCAAGATATCGAGTCGCTTCTCCGTTCGCTCGAGGGAATCATCGCAAATCCCACTGGAAAGACCCTTCCGATGGTCATCGAGCTCTACCCTGCTCAAAAAGATCAGCCAGGGGCCGTGGCCACCCAGCTTTTTGAACTTCCCGAGCAGGGGAATACGTTCCGTTTTCAGATCAGTGTGCGTTTTTCTGAAGGTCAGATTTATCCTAAGAAAAAGCTGCGCGAGACCCTACTCCGGCTGATGCTGATCGAGCGTGGACTGCGGAATTTTAAGTATGATGAAGTTCGAGATCAGATTTCGATTTCACCGTGGATCGTCGATGGTGTGAGTGAAGCGATTGCTTGGAGATCCAAGAAAGGGGAGCGCTCTGTTTATGCCGCCATCCGTGATCGTGGTGGATGGATGCAAGCGAAGGACATCATCGAAAAAGAATCCATCGATGATCTCGACCCCCTCAGCAGAGAGCTGTTCCGCGCGTCGTCAGGAGCACTCGCGATGGCTCTTCTTGCCCAGCCCGAAGGTAAAAAGGCGATGGCGGCTTTTCTTCTCGAAGCCTCCTCATTTGAAGGTGAGCCCCTTGCCCTTTTGAGGCGGCATTTCCCTGATGTAAATCTCGGTCGCGAAGGTCTCGAAAAATGGTGGCTCACTCAGATCGCAGCGATGGCCGAGCCCACCCTCGCGCAAGTTTTCTCTATTCCTGATACGGATGCGGAGCTCGAGAAAGCGCTCAAAATCTACCTCACCGATGAGCAAGGCCGCGCAGTGGTCTATGGCATTGAGGCCTGGCCTCAAGTAATGGACTTGGAAGAAAATAAGGACCGCGTGGCAGCTATTCAGCAGGCGACTAACATGCTGACCAATTTGAGTTTTCGCTGCTTTCCAACTTATCGCCCCGTCATCGCGGGGTATCTTAAAACGCTCACCGACCTCACCGGTGAAGAACGGGGGCACATCCCGGAAGCACTCGATAATCTCGAAATGTTCCGTGAAGGCGAGCGCCGTCGCCATGCCCGCCTTATCGACCTCCTTGATTGGTATCATCTCTCGACGGTGAAGGAAGAGAGTGGAAAATTTGACGATTATCTCGCCCTGAAAAAAGAGCTTGAGAAGCCTCTCAAGCCGAAAAACGATCCCATCATCGATTATGTAGATCGTGCGCAAAAGCTCTTTGAGAGCCAAAAAGATTTAAAGTAACGGATTACAAAGCACCGATGCTTTTCTCATCGTTCCTTATCTAACAGGTGGTAACCTTATCTCAAATGGACCTTTTTACACAGCTCGGATGGGCGCTTGGATTTGCCACCTTATCCGGCGTGAACCTTTATCTCACCGTCTTTGTCACTGGACTTGCGGTGCGCTTTAATTGGGTGGACCTCGCGGGACAGCATGAGCAATTCGCCATTCTGGGTGACCACTGGATCATCGGCGTAGCAGGCTTCCTCTTCGCGGTGGAATTCTTTGCGGATAAAATCCCGTGGGTCGATTCCACTTGGGATGTGCTCCACACCATCGTTCGCCCAGCAGGCGGAATCCTGCTCGCCCTCACGGCCTTAGGGGATCTCGACCCTGCGATGAGCGTAGTGGCAGGGCTTCTCTCCGGCGGAACGACCCTAGCAACCCACAGTCTGAAAGCTGGCGGGCGTCTCTTGATCAACATGTCACCTGAGCCGGTCTCCAATGCCGTCGCCAGTGTCACTGAGGATGGGCTTGTCCTAGGAGGCCTTGGCCTGATGGCGATCGCTCCTGTTGTGGGCTTTTTCGTCTTCCTAGCCGTCGCCATTCTGGCCGTAATCATGACCACAAAGTTGTGGGGGAAAATCAGCAAAGGAATCATCGCGCTTCGAGCCCGCTTCCGAAAAAATGGGCCGGATACTCCAGGCTAGTCTAATCCAACAGGAGGCGGCGCACGGAGTCGCGCTTGAGTCCGAGTTCACGCCACTCGTTGACGAGCCGTGACTCGGCGATCACTCCGCATCCACTTGGGAGCTGAAATTGATCTCCCTCCCAGGCGACCATGCGGATCGCAACGAGCGCTTCGAATTCTCCATCCTGCAGAAGTCCGAAAGGAGCGCCGAAACTGCTCGGGCATCCCAGTCGTTCCCGCCATTTCTCTAATTGAGCCATCGTATCCGTCGTTCGTGGAAGAGGCCCTAAAGCCGGCGTCGGGTGTAGGTGAGTGATGAGTTTTCCGATCTCCTCATGCTGATAAAGCTCTACCTCAATGAGAGTGCGGAAGTGGATGAGTTGACCGAGATCTAAAATATCGCGTTCTTTCCGACGGACCATTCCCAAACTGGAGAGCTTCTCGATCAAGGTTTGAGCGACGAATTCATGCTCGCGGATTTCCTTATCATCGACTGCGAAAATCTCCGCCTCCTCATTTCGAGCCGTCCCCGCGAGCGCCATCGTGTAAATGCGTCCGTCAAATAACCTAAAAAGCACCTCAGGAGTCGCCCCTAGAAAGCCGCTCTTTTTGCCAATCCACCCGTAGGGTCGTAAGGCGGGAGCTAAGTCAGTCAATTTCCTAAGAATCCCTTCGGCGCGACCTCCTTTCAAATCCCCTTGCTCGGTTACCACTGGCACCGATTTTTGAATGATCCCCTGATCAATCGCCTCGCTCACTTCACGAAACACACCGGTAAATCCTCCCGGCTCTGGCGACATCCACTCGACTTCAGGAGCGGCAAAATCCTCAAAGTTTTCCAGCTTTTCGACCCGGTCCGGAATGAGCCACGGCTCGGGATCACGGAGTGCAAAATCATTCCGATAAAAAGCCACGCCGCTCTCGGGAGGCGTGGCCTGACTGCTAAACGGGCCGTAGCCGACAAGGATGCCCCCGTCTCTCGTTCCGAATATCGCTCGCTCCATTGCGGGCTTACTCTACCACACCATTTTTAATCAGCTCGGCAAAAGAGGCCGCATCCAGACTGGCGCCACCTACGAGGGCACCATCAATGTCTTTTTGTCCCATGAGCTCAGCTGCATTATCTGGCTTCACAGAGCCGCCATACTGGATTCGCACCTTCTCGGATACTGCGATTCCATACAGATCCGTTAACACGGAGCGCACAAACTCGTGCGCATCTTGCGCTTGCTGTGGAGAAGCCGTCACGCCAGTGCCAATGGCCCAGACAGGCTCATAAGCAATCACGGTATCAAGCATTTGCTTCTCGCTGATACCCTTGAGACCATCGGTAATTTGGGTGCGGAGAATATCCTCCAGCTTCCCATCTTCACGCTCTTGTAAAGTTTCACCGATGCAGAAGATCGGCTTTAGCTCCACTTCGTGAGCCTTGTGAATCTTGGCATTGATCACTGCGTCCGTCTCACCGTAGATCGAGCGACGCTCAGAGTGGCCCAGAATGACGTAGTTCACAAAAATCTCCTTCAGCATAAAACCGCTCACTTCACCAGTGTATGCTCCGTTATCTTGATCGGACATATTCTGAGCCGCGACCCGCACGCGGGACTGGGAGAGAAGTTCGGTCGCCTTCACAAGGGAGACGAAAGGTGGCGAAAGCACGATATCCACCCCCTTCGGCAGATCAGCAAGCTTGCTCTCGAAGCTGCGGATAAAATCCTCGGTATCAGATGGTCCCTTATTCAGCTTCCAGTTTGCGGCAATGATTGGCTTCCTCATGTCGGAGCCGACTTAGCTCAGCTGCCGATGAAGCGCAAGGACGGATCGGCCCTCTCTCAGAGCGAGTCATGACTCAAATTCATGCGGTTTGCGCAAACAGAAAAAATGACCACGAACTGTCAGGAATCCTGCAAAGGTGCATGATGTCCATCGTGCTAAGGCCAAAACACGAATCACAGGAAAAAGTTGTCCCTGCCTCCGCCTCGCATCTGGTTTCCGCCCTTGTCGCCCTTGTCGCCCTTG